>NC_015580.1:2244062-2553750 GCF_000253255.1 Novosphingobium sp. PP1Y
GGCCGAATATGCCGAGATGTGGGAGAGCTGGCACGACAATGTCGGCAAGCCGATGAAGGACGACTACGCCAAGATGGTGACGATCGCCAACGAAGGCGCGAAGGAGCTTGGCTATTCCGACGTCGGCGCGATGTGGCGGTCGGGCTACGACATGACGCCGCAGCAGTTTTCGGCAGAAACCGAGCGACTGTGGCAGGAAGTGAAGCCGCTCTATCTGGCGCTGCACACTTACGTGCGCCGCAAGCTGAACGAGAAGTACGGCGATCAGGTCCAGCCCGAAACCGGGCCGATCCGCGCCGACCTGCTGGGCAACATGTGGGCGCAGGAGTGGGGCAACATCTATCCGCTCGTGGCGCCGCAGGGTGCAGGCGATCTGGGCTACGACATCGGCGATCTGCTCAAGGCCAAGGGCAAGACCCCGCTCGACATGGTGAAGACGGGCGAGGGCTTCTACTCTTCGCTCGGCTTCGCGCCGCTTCCGGACACGTTCTGGACCCGTTCGATGATCACCAAGCCGCGCGACCGCGAGGTGATCTGCCATGCCTCGGCCTGGGACGTCGACAACAAGGACGACATCCGCATCAAGATGTGCACCAAAGTGAACTCGGACGATTTCGTCACGATTCACCATGAACTGGGGCACAACTACTACCAGCGCGCCTACAACAAGCAGCCCTATCTCTACCTCAACGGCGCCAATGACGGCTTCCACGAGGCAATCGGCGACTTCATCGCGCTTTCGATCACGCCGCAGTACCTCGTCGACATCGGCCTGCTCGACAAGAGCAAGGTCCCCAGTGCCGACAAGGATATCGGTCTTCTGCTGCGACAGGCGATGGACAAGGTGGCGTTCCTGCCCTTCGGCCTGCTCATCGATCGCTGGCGCTGGGGCGTCTTCGACGGTTCGATCAAGCCGGCGGACTACAACAAGGCCTGGACCGACATGCGGCTGGAGTACCAGGGCATCAGGCCGCCGGTGGACCGTCCGGCCGATGCTTTCGATCCGGGCGCGAAGTACCATATCCCGGGCAACACGCCCTACACACGCTACTTCCTGGCCCGCATCCTCCAGTTCCAGTTCTACCAGGCCGCATGCGAGCAGGCAGGTTGGAAGGGGCCGCTGCATCGCTGCAGCTTCTACGGAAACAGGAAGGTGGGCGAGAACCTGGATCGCATGCTCGAGATGGGCATGTCCAAGCCCTGGCCGGAAGCGCTCAAGGCCTTCACCGGATCGAGCAAGATGAGCGCCAAGCCGATGCTCGAGTATTTCGCTCCGCTCAAGAAGTGGCTCGACGAGCAGAACAAGGGCCAGAAGCAGGGCTGGTAACCGGATAACCGCCCCGGCAGCAGTGCTGCCGGGGCGGCTTGTCGTCTCGGCCTCGATCAGCGGAACGGTGGTTCGTTGAAGGCGCGCAGTTTGCGGCTGTGCAGGCGGTCACCCTCCGAACGCAGCAGGTCGCAGGCTTCTAGGCCGATCTTGAGATGTCCGGCGATGGCTTCCTCGTAAAAGCGGTTGGCCTGTCCCGGCAGTTTCAGTTCCCCGTGCAGCGGCTTGTCGGAAACGCACAGAAGCGTGCCGTAGGGAACGCGAAACCGGTATCCTTGCGCGCTGATCGTGGCGCTTTCCATGTCGATGCCGATGGCGCGCGAGAGGCTGAAGCGATGGGCCGATGCAGTGTAGCGCAGTTCCCAGTTGCGATCGTCGGTCGTGACGACGGTGCCGGTGCGCATGCGCTTCTTGAGGTTGGTTCCGCCTTCACCGCTGACGGTCTCGGCCGCCGTGGCCAGTGCCTGCTGGACTTCGGCGATGGCCGGGAGTGGAATTTCGGGTGGCAGGACCGGGTCGAGCACATGGTCGTCGCGCAAGTAGGCATGGGCAAGCACATAGTCGCCGATGCGCTGGCTTTCGCGCAAGCCGCCGCAATGGCCGATCATCAGCCAGGCTTCGGGCCGCAGGACGGCAAGGTGATCGGTGATCGTCTTGGCGTTGGAGGGGCCGACGCCGATATTGACGAGCGTGATGCCCGAACGGTCCTCGCGGATCAGGTGATAGGCCGGCATCTGGTGACGCCGCCATGCCGTGTCGGACAGGCGCTGGCGCGCATTGTCCACCGGCGCGTCGAGATAGAGCCCGCCAGCTCCCGATAGGGCGACGTAGTCGTCGCTCCCGATCATTCGGCCGGCCCAGTCAACGAATTCATCGACATAGCGGTGATAGTTGGTGAACAGGATGAAACGCTGACAGTGGTCCGGGCTGGTGCCGGTGTAGTGCGCCAGGCGTGCAAGGCTGAAGTCGGTCCGCAGCCCATCGAACAGGGCGAGCGGCAGCGGATCTTCGGGCGCGAAGAAGTCGATCCCGTCGGCGATCTCGTCGCCGATCATGGCAAGTTCGGTGCTTGGGAAATGGCAGGCAAGTTCCTGCGGCGTCACGCTTCCCACCGCCACACCGTCGAGGACGTAGGGAAAGGGAATTTCCTGCGCCGAACGCGAGACTTCGACTTCGATCTCGTACTCGTCGTCCAGCAGCGAGAGCTGTGTCGAGAGATAGTCGGAGAACAGGTGCGGCCGGGTAATCGTGGTCACGTAAGTGCCGGGCTGGGCAAGACGGCCGAACGCCCGCGAATAGACGGCTCCGCGTTCCTTGCCGTGATAGGTGATCCGCAGTTCCGGGTAGCACCATTGGCGGTCGGCACGGCGCTCCGGCGGGGGCAGCGCGCCGGTCTTCACGAAGGCTTCGATGTCGGATTTGAGGCAGGCGACGGCAGCCTCGTAAGTGCGGTTCAGGTGTTCAAGGGTCTGTTTTATCTTGTCCATCGCCCAAAATTACGCCCTTCATATTGCAGCGCAAGGGCACTTGCGCTGCAGCTGTGGTCGTCCGGGCGGCGCGCAACAGGAAAGGCCCCCGCTTCGTTGCCGAAGCGAGGGCCTTCAAACCTTGTGACGCGTAGTCGTTGAAGGTCAGGCTCAGGCCTGCTCTTCGCCTTCTGCCGCAGCAGCCTCTTCGGCTTCCTCGGTCACGATCTCGCCGGGCTCGGCGTTGGGATCGTAAGCCTCGGTGAAGCCTGCGGTGTCCTGTTCGAACATCGCTGCCATGACGTCGACGCCCTGCGCCTGCAGTTCGGCTTCGTCCGGCGAACGGGCAACGTTCACCTTGACGTTGACCGAGACTTCCGGGTGCAGGCTGACGCGAACGTCGAAGATGCCGAGCGTCTTGATCGGGCGTTCGAGCACGATCATCTGCTTGGCAACGTCGGCGCCGTCGGCGTTGAGTGCTTCGACGATGTCACGCACCGAAACCGAACCGTAGAGCTGGCCCGAGTTCGACGAGGCGCGGATCAGGACGACCTGCTTGCCTTCGACGCTCGACGAGTGCTGCTCGGCGGCCGAACGCTTTTCGGCGTTCTCGGCTTCGATCTTCGCGCGATTGGCTTCGAAGACCTTCTTGTTGGCGTCGTTGGCGCGCAGCGCCTTCTTGTTCGGCAGCAGGTAGTTGCGCGCGAAACCGTCCTTGACGGAAACGACGTCGCCGATGTTGCCGAGCTTTTCGACGCGTTCGAGGAGGATGATGTCCATGGGGCTAACCTCCCTTACTTGACGATGAAGGGCAGCAGGCCGATGTGCCGGGCGCGCTTGATCGCCTGGCTCAGTTCACGCTGCTTCTTGGCGGAAACCGCAGTGATGCGGCTCGGAACGATCTTGCCACGCTCGGACATGAAGCCCTGGAGCAGACGCACGTCCTTGTAGTCGATCTGCGGCGCGTTCTTGCCCGAGAACGGGCAGGACTTGCGGCGACGGAAAAATGCACGTGCCATGGATCAGTTCCCCTCGCGTTCGCGGCGGCGACGGTTGTCGCGGTCCGACTTGCGCATCATGACCGACGGACCAGCTTCATGCTCGTCGACGCGGATGGTCATGTAGCGGATGACGTCTTCGTTGATGGCAGTCTGACGCTCGAGCTCGGCGACGGTGTCGCCGTTGGCTTCGATGTTCAGCATCACGAAGTGAGCCTTGCGGTTACGCTTGATCTTGTACGCGAGGTTCTTGAGACCCCAGGTCTCGGTCTTGGTGACCTTGCCCTGGTTCGACTCGACGATCTCGGTAGCGGCGGCGGCCAGCGCATCAACCTGCGACTGGCTGAGATCCTGGCGCGCCAGGAAAATGTGCTCGTAAAGCGGCACAGCAGCGTCCTTTATCTGTCCTAACCGATCGCTGGCTTGTCCGCGGGATTGCGGGGCCCCTCCGGCTTTCTTCAACCTTCCACGCGATCCTTGCGGAAGGACGCGGAAGCGGGGCCCTTAGCCGATCTGCAGGCATTTGCAAGTGCAATGGACTAAACGCGCAGTCTTTTGCCGGCTCGCCTTCGCTTCGATGCGGCCCGAATCAGCTCATCGCCAGTACGAGGTTCCGGACCTGCGGATAGACCTGACGTTCCCAGCGCGAACCGGAGAAGATGCCGTAGTGACCGACCCCCGGCTGCAGGTGATGGCGCTTGAGGTGCGGGCGCAGGCTGGAGCACAGGAAATGCGCCGCGGCGGTCTGGCCTACCGCGCAGATGTCGTCGCGCTCCCCCTCGACGGTGAGAATAGCCGTCTTGCGGATCGCCGAACAGTCGACGCGGCGGCCATGATGTTCCAGTTCACCTTTTGCGAGCAGGGCGCGCTGGAAGACCTTGTCGATAGTCTCGAGATAGAACTCGGCGGTGAGGTCGAGGACGGCGAGATATTCGTCGTAGAATTCGATGATCTTGTCCGCTTCCAGCTGCTCCAGGTCGGCGATGTGCTGGTAGAGCTTGCGGAACTGTGCGAAGTGCCGGTCCTGGTTCATCGCCATGAATGCCGAGAGCTGGACGAAGCCGGGATAGACCTTGCGTCCGGCGCCCTTGTAGCGCCAGGGGACCGGGTAGATCAGGTTGTCCTCGAACCAGGAATAGGGGTGGCTGGTGGCCAGTTCGTTGACGACCGTCGGCGATTCGCGGGTGTCGATCGGGCCGCCCATCAGCGACATCGAGCGGGGCTGGCAGGGATCGTCGTTCTGGGCCATGACTGCCACTGCAGCGAGAACCGGGACGCAGGGTTGGCAGACCGCAAGGACATGCGCGCCCTGACCCAGTTCCTGCAGGAAGCGGATCACGTAGTCGACATATTCGTCGAAGCCGAACCGTCCATCGCTTACCGGAACGTCGCGGGCATTCTTCCAGTCGGTGATATAAACGTCGTGATCGCGCAGGAGGGTTTCAATCGTGCTGCGCAGAAGCGTGGCGAAGTGGCCGGACAGCGGCGCGACGACGAGGATCCTGGGTTGCGGTGCGACGACTTCGTCCTTGGCAAAGTGCAGCAGGTTGCCGAAGGGCATGTCCAGCGTCACTTCCTCGCGCACCGAAACCTCGCGGTTACCGGAGAGGACCCGGTCGATGCCGTAAGGCGGCCGGTGATGGGTGATTGCGGTTGTGTTGAACACTTCCGCAAGTGCGAAGACGCGCCGCGTCATCGGTGTCGATGAGGCATGAGCCAGAAACTTGTTCCGGAAGCTGGTAGCCAGCAGCGATCCCATGCGCGCAGGTGCAAGCACGTCGCAATACGCCTGGTATGCGTGGTAAAGCATTGCTTGCGTCTACCCCTCGTTGCTTCGCCCGGCCCGATTCTGAAAACAGAATCGCATTCGAGCTGGATTCATGCTGCGCTGCATCATAAACATATGCAAGCGAAAGCAGGCATTGGAGGCGGCGACGATGAATGAGACGGCCCCGACGACAGCGAAACTCACGATTTCCAGCAAGACCTATTCGGCATGGTCGCTGCGCGGTTGGCTCCTGTGCCGACTTGCCGGTCTGGAGGTGGAGGAGCGCAAGGTTGCCAACGATGCGGCGAACCGCGCCGAACTGCTGCTCCTGTCACCATCCGTGCTGGTGCCCCGGCTCAATTACAATGGCGCAAGTGTCTGGGATACCCTGGCAATTGCCGAGTTCCTGAACGAGCAGTTCCCCGAAGCCGGGTTGCTACCCAGGGACCCGATCGCACGGGCCCTGTGCCGCTCGATCTCGGGTGAGATCCATTCGGGCTTCAGTAACCTTCGCTCAGCCCTGCCTATGAATCTCAAGGTGAAGCATGAGAGCTTTCCCGTGTTCTCCGGCGCCAGGCCGGACATCGAGCGAATCGAATCGATCTGGCAGGACTGCCTCGAACGTTTCGGCGGCCCCTTCCTGTTCGGCGCGCAACCGACCATGGCCGATGCGATGTACGCTCCCGTGGCGACCCGCTTCATTACTTACGCCGTCCCGCTCGCACCTGAGTGTGCAGCTTACTGCGGCACGATCTTCGAGTGGGCACCGATGCAGGAATGGATTGCCGCCGCAAAGGCGGAGCCGGAGGAAATGGAAGAGCTCGAAGTGGAGTTTTGAGGTGGCAAGTCGCAGCGGGTTCAGGCGGCTTGCAAAGCCCCGAAAGCAAAAGACCCGGCGAACATGAAGTCCGCCGGGCCCCTTGGGGACCGTGAAACTGGTCGGATAGATTAGCCGCGCAGCAGCGACATGACGTTCTGCTGGGCCTGATTGGCCTGAGCGATCATCGCGGTCGATGCCTGCGACAGGATCTGGGCCTTGGCCATCGCGGTGGTTTCGGCCGAGTAGTCGGCGTCTTCGATCCGCGAACGGGCGTCGGAAAGGTTGGTGACGTTAGCGGTCATCGTATTGACGGCCGAGTCGAGGCGGTTCTGCGAGGCACCGAGGTTGGCGCGCAGCGTCGAGACTTCGTCCATGGCGGTGTCGAGGCTGTCGAGTTCGGTACCGGCCAGGGCCTGGACGTCGACTGCGAGAGCCGCGGTCATACCGGTTCCGGCGCTGACGTCGCTGAAGGTGAGGTCGATGGTGTCCGAAGCGTTCGCGCCGACCTGGATGGTCACGACGCCAGCGGTGCCGGCGGTGCCGTCGAACAGCTTGTTGCCGTTGAACTCGGTGTTGCCGAGAACGTCGGTGATCTGGTCCTGAAGCTGCGTAACTTCGGTCTGGATACGGGTGCGGTCATCGGCCGAATAGGTGTCGTTCGATGCCTGGACAGTAAGTTCGCGAACACGCTGGAGCATGTTGGTGACTTCCGAAAGGGCGCCGTCAGCGGTCTGTGCCATCGAGATGCCATCGTTGGCATTGCGGATGCCCTGGCTCATGCCCTTGATCTGCGAGGTCATGGAGGTGGAAATCGCGAGGCCGGCGGCGTCATCCTTGGCGGAGTTGATGCGCTTGCCGGTCGACAGGCGTTCCATGGCGGTACCGAGCATCTTGCTGGCGGAATTCGAAGCGTTGGTAGCGACGATGGCGCTGATATTCGTGTTGATGACAGACATGACTTTTTCCCCAGTTTAAAGCGTTTCGGGTCCGCGTCATTTGGCGTTCCCTTGACATGGGGAAGAACGGCCACCGGAAGGGGGCTTTAAGGCCGCAGACGATTTTTTCTCTCCCCGAAGTGGCAGCAGAGGAGACGAGTGCCAGGTAAAATCGGCGGTTTTCCCGGGCCTTGCACGCCTTTTTCTTGATCCTTGCAGCTTCTGCGGACATGCACGCGTTCTCAAGCTGGAAACAGCGACACGAAGGAAATCGGCTTAGATGGCTACCGGCCTAGTTGCCCTGCTCGACGACGTATCGGTTATCGCCCGCGCCGCCGCGGCCTCGCTCGACGATGTCGGGGCAGGGGTGGCCAAGGCCGGCAGCAAGGCGGCGGGCGTCGTCATCGACGATGCGGCCGTGACGCCCGGCTACGTCACCGAGTTTACGCCCGACCGCGAATTGCCGATCATCTGGCAGATCACCAAGGGCAGCCTGCGCAACAAGCTGTTGATCCTGCTGCCGATCGCGCTGCTGCTCAGCGCCTTCCTGCCTTGGGCGATCACGCCGATCCTGATGCTGGGCGGCCTCTACCTCGCCTTCGAGGGCGCGGAGAAAGTCATCGAGAAGCTGGGCGGGGCGCAGCACGGGGAAACGCTGGAGACCCCGGTCGAAGACATCGCGGCATTCGAGAAGACCCGCGTATCGGGAGCGATCCGCACCGACCTGATCCTGTCGGCCGAGATCATGGCGATCGCGCTGTCGGAAGTGGCCGACAGTTCGTTCCTCTCGCGTGCGGCAGCGCTGGCCGTGGTCGGCGTGCTGATCACTGCAGTCGTCTATGGCGCCGTCGCGCTGATCGTGAAGATGGATGACATCGGCCTGCATCTCGCACAAAAGGAAAGCCGCGCGGCGCAGAGCGTCGGGCGTGTGTTGCTCAGGGCGATGCCCAAGGTGTTGGCGCTGCTGAGCACGGTCGGCACGCTGGCGATGCTCTGGGTTGGCGGCGGGATCATTCTCCATGGCCTCGAGGAGCTTGGCCTGGGCTATCCGGCGCATCTGGCGCATGACCTTCAGCACACCGTCGAAGCTGCGGCGGGAGCGCTTGGCGGTATACTTGGCTGGGTCAGCTATGCCCTGGCATCAGCAATGGCCGGCATTGTCCTTGGGACGGTAATTGCCTTGGTTGTCCACCTGATTGCGAAGGCACGCGGCACCGCACACTGACTTGCGAGCGCCGCTCGCCCCTGTCAGCGCAGGCGGTTGAGGATGCCGCGCGCGAAGGTGGTCAGGGTATCGTCGCGCGCGCCCATCACGACGATGCGGTCCCCGGGGCGGGCCATCTCGACGATGCGATCCGCGCAATCGCTGCGGGCGGGAACGTGCTCGGCTTTCCCGCCCGCCTCGCGGATCAGGCGCACGATGCGTTCGCTGCCCTGGGAACGGTCGACCGTACCGCCGAAATAGACCGGATCGCAAAGGATCGTGATGTCCTCGGGGCCCAGCCTGGCCGCAAGCACTTCGGCCAGTTCCGCGCCCATCTGGCGCAAGGGGCCGAAGCCATGGGGCTGGAAGAAGGCGATCACACGTCCCTCATGTGCTTTGAGCGTCGCCAGCGTGGCCGAAACCTTGTCCGGATTGTGCCCGAAATCGTCGATCACGGTCACGCCCGAGGGCGAAGTGCCGACGATGTCGAACCGGCGCGCCAGCCCCTCGAACGATCCGAGCGCAGCCACGGCGTCGGCCACACCGACACCGCAGGCATTGGCAGCGGCAATCGCGGCCAGCGCGTTGTAGAGGTTATGGCGTCCCGGTACCCTGAGCTTGAGCGCATGGGCCGATCCGTCGCGCCGGTCGGTGATCGTGGCGGCAAGGCCGGTTGCGCCCTCGGCGATTTCTCCTGCTACGATCTGCGCCTCGGGCGAGGCAATCCCGAAGGTTACCAGCTTGCGAGCCCGCGGCGCGAGCGCGGCAGTCTCGGCATCGTCGAGATTGATCGCGGCAGTTTCGGCATGAGCGAGGAAATCGCCGAAGAGCTGGCGCAGTTCCTCCAGGCTCTTGTGATCGAGGCTGACATTGCCGAGTACGGCCACCTTGGGCCGGTACAGTGCGATCGAGCCGTCGCTTTCGTCGACTTCGGAGACGAAGACGTCGCCTTGGCCCACCCGCGCGCTCGCGAAAGGCGCGTCGGGCGTGGCGAAGTTCTTCATCACCGCGCCGTTCATGATCGTCGGGTCTCGTCCGGCCTCGGTCAGGATCCACCCGGTCATGCCGGTAACGGTCGACTTGCCGCTGGTCCCGCCGATGGCGATTCCCGCCGGGGCAGCATTGAACAGGGTCGCCAGCAGCTCGGCCCGGCTCATGCGCGCGCAGCCCAGTTCCCCGGAGCGCACGACTTCGGGCACGGTATCCTCGACCGCAGCGGAGGCCACGAGCGTCTGCGCGCTGGAGCGCATGCCGCTGCCGTCCTGCGGGAACAGGGTGAAGCCCAGCTCTTCCAGCCACGCGAATTTCTCCGGTGTGCGCCCTTGGTCCCGGCTGCGGTCGGAGCCCTCGACTTGCGCGCCCAGGCCCTTGAGAATCAGGGCCAGCGGAAGCATGCCCGAGCCGCCGATTCCGCAGAAAAACCAGGGATGGGTCGTGAGGGCTTTCGTGTCTGTCATGTGCGCTTCGGTATGCGGCCTTGCCCGTCCTGACAACCTCGATAGGAAGGGAGCATGACCCGCATCGCAGTTTGTGCACCGTCCACCCCGATCACCCACGAGGACGCCGAACGCGTCGCGGCTCTGGCGGCCGTGGAATTTCCCGGTTTGGAGTTGCATGTTCACCCGCAGTGCTTCGAAGTCGAAGGCCATTTCGCCGGCAGCGACTCGCGGCGTCTCGATGTGCTGGTGGATTGCGCGAACGATCCGGGCTTCGATGCTGTGTGGTTCGCGCGAGGAGGCTATGGAGCCTGCCGGATTGCCGAGGATGCGATAGACCGCTTCTCCCATGTCGCGCAGAACAAGACCTGGCTGGGCTATTCCGATGCCGGCTACCTGCTCGGCGCTTTCTATCGCGCGAGGATCGGCAAATCCGTACATGCGCCGATGCTTGCCGACATCCGGCGGCAAGGCGGCGAGGATGCGATCCGCCGCACGCTGGGCTTCATTGGCGGAGACAGATCGGGCCTCGAACCTTCGTTGGAGAGCCATCCGAGTGTGGCCTTCAACCTCATGACGCTCTCGATGCTGTGCGGGACGCGGCTGATGCCTGGCCTCGCCCGGCACGTCGTGATGGTCGAGGAAGTTTCCGAGTATCTCTACGCTGTGGACCGGCTCTTCTTTCATCTGACTGCGCATCTGGGCGGCATTGCCGGCCTGCGCCTCGGGCGGGTGAGCGACGTTCCCGAGAACGACCGGCCCTTCGGCTGCGATGCCGAGGAGATCGCCCGCCACTGGTGCGAACGCCACGCGATCCCGTTCCTGGGATCGGCCGACATCGGGCATGACGCAGCCAATAAGATAGTTCCCTTCGGCTGAAGAGAAGCGCAGCATCGCTCCCGACAAGAATACCGAGGAGAGACGATGCCGAACCTTCCGATCCGCCAGATCGCCTACTTCGTGCCCGACATCCGCGCCGCCGCCCTGGCTCATAGCGAGACCTTCGGCTCGGGCCCTTACTTCGTGGCCGAACATATTCCGCTGACCCGGGCCTTGCACCGGGGTGTCGAGCGCGAACTCGATCATTCCAGTGCCTACGGTCAGTGGGGCGAAGTGATGATCGAGTTCTGCCAGCAGAATAATCCTGGGCCGTCGGCCTTTCACGACGTCTATCCGGAAGGATCGGGGCAGGGCGGGATGCACCATGTCGCGCTCTTCGTGGACGACGTGGCGCAGGCGGCCGCCGAATTTGAGGCGCAGGGCCATGAAATCGCCCTCGACGCCGCGATGACCGATGGCTTCCGTTATGTTTTCGTCGATACGATCGCGCGCTATGGCCACATGCTCGAACTTTATCAGCCGGTAGAGTCGCTTACGGGCTTCTATGACTATGTCCGCAAGTGCGCCGGAGACATGTCGAAGGGCGTGATCCGCGAGATTTCCTTCAACTGATGTGAGCCACAAGGGGGTTGCCCTCAGGGCCCTGTGACAATAAGCGCTGCCGCTTTCCTCGTCAGGACAGCTTCCACGCAGGAGCCTTGGCCGCAAACCCGCGAGGATGGAGGACAGATAAGATGCGTGCTTTTGTTTTTCCGGGGCAGGGCAGCCAGAAGGTCGGCATGGGTGCAGAACTTGCCCAAGCCAGCGCGGTCGCCCGCGAGGTTTTCGAAGAGGTCGACGACGCACTCGGCCAGGGCCTGTTCAAGATCATGACGCAGGGCCCCGAAGAGGAACTGACCCTTACCGAGAACGCCCAGCCGGCGATCATGGCCAATGCCATTGCAGTGCTGCGCGTTTTGGAAAAGGAAGGCGGGATCGCGCTGGCGGACAAGGCGGACTTCGTCGCCGGCCACTCGCTGGGTGAATATACCGCGCTGTGCGCTGCCGGGGCCTTCAGCCTTGCCGACACCGCGCGCCTGCTGAAGCGGCGCGGCCAGTCGATGCAGGCAGCCGTGCCGGTGGGCGTGGGCGCCATGGCGGCGCTGCTGGGTGCCGACATCGAGAAGGCGACTGCACTGGCCGAGGCTGCTGCCGAGGGCGAAGTCTGCGCCGTCGCCAATGACAACGATCCCACCCAGGTCGTGATCTCGGGCCACAAGGGCGCGATCGAGCGCGCTATCGGCCTCGTCAAGGATTTCGGTATCAAGCGCGGCATTGCGCTGCCGGTTTCCGCGCCGTTCCACTGCCCGCTGATGCAGCCGGCTGCCGATGCCATGGCCGAGGCGCTGGAAAAGACCGCACCCGGCACCTTGCAGGTCGCGCTCTTCGCCAACGTGACTGCGGGCGTCGTCACCGATCCCGCGGAAGTGCGCCGCCTGCTCGTCGAGCAGGTCACCGGCCGCGTGCGCTGGCGCGAAAGCGCGATCGCGATGAAGGAAGCGGGCGTCGAGAACTTCGTCGAGATCGGCGGCAAGGTCGTCGGCCCGATGATCAAGCGTTCGGCTGGCGAGGTCGAAGTCGCCTCGGCTACCTCGATGGCCGAGATCGAAGAACTGGCAAAGGTATTGTGAAAACGTCGTCCCGGGCTTGACCCGGGAGCACTGGCGGTTCGAAGAGACTGCGGTCTGCCGAATGCGCCAGCGATGCCGGTTCCGCGCTTGCCGGAAGGTGCCGCACGACGTCTCAAGGAGTTTCACCAATGTTCGATCTTCACGGAATGACTGCTCTTGTAACCGGCGCCTCGGGCGGCATCGGTTCCTCGATCGCCCGCGCGCTCGCCTCGCAGGGCGCCCGCCTCGTGATTTCCGGTTCCAACGCCGAAAAGCTGCGGATTTTCCGCGATGAGCTGGACGAGCACACCCCGCAGCACCTGCAGGAAGTCGACCATGTCGCCATCGCCTGCAACCTGTCGAACCCCGAAGACGTCGAGAAGCTGGTTCCGGCCGCACTCGAGACGCTCGGCAAGATCGACATCCTCGTCAACAATGCGGGCATCACGCGCGACAACCTCGCCATGCGCATGAAGGACGAGGAGTGGGACGCGGTGATCAAGGTCAACCTCGAATCCACCTTCCGCCTGATGCGCGCGGTGACCAAGCCGATGATGAAGGCCCGCTTCGGCCGCATCATCAACGTCACTTCGGTCGTCGGCACCACCGGCAATCCGGGGCAGATGAACTATTGCGCGGCGAAGGGCGGCATCACCGCCATGTCGAAGAGCCTCGCTCAGGAACTTGCCAGCCGCAACGTGACCGTGAACTGCATCGCGCCGGGCTTCATCCGCACCGCGATGACCGACGTGCTGCCCGATGCCCAGAAGGAAGCGCTCAATGCGAAGATCCCGATGGGCCGCATGGGCGAGGGCGACGACATCGCAGCCGCCACCGTGTTCCTGGCTTCGAAGGAAGCCGGCTACGTCACCGGCCAGACGATCCACGTCAACGGCGGCATGGTGATGATCTGACAGGGTTTCAGGTGGCGAGGGAGCGTCTCAGATTTCTCCCTCGTCGCCCACGATCCTGGCCTCGAGTTGACCGGCCAAGGCGCGCGCGGTGACCAGCAGCGGGTCGTCGCTGCTTTCCGGCGCAGTGAAGTGGATCGACCCGTGAGGCGACCACCACAGGACCCGCAGCCAGCGGTTGCAGTCCTCTCGGAAAATTTCGGCATCGCCGCCCCGGTTGGGGATGATCACGTTTTCCTTGGTCAGCGGATTGCGCACCGAGGCATCGCCGACGCACAGGCGCACGCCATCGACATTGTCGATGGCCTCGCTCCATTCCTTGAGGGAGATCGGGCGCGCTTCTCCGTCTCGTGTCTCGCG
Organism: Novosphingobium sp. PP1Y; assembly: GCF_000253255.1. Lineage (NCBI taxonomy): Bacteria > Pseudomonadati > Pseudomonadota > Alphaproteobacteria > Sphingomonadales > Sphingomonadaceae > Novosphingobium > Novosphingobium sp. PP1Y. Next base: position 2,257,777 of record NC_015580.1, read on the forward strand.
TTCGATGCGCAGGAAGTTGGCCAAGTCACTCCTTTCCCGGTCGTCCGGTTCGCTCGCGATGCGGTGTGCGTGGTACATGTGACCTAATGGATGCCGGGGCAACCCCGTCCTGCTTCGGGACGAGGGATCGGGGGTGAAGTGACCAAGGTCCGAAAATCGCGGGAAAACTCCGCATTTATCCCCAGATTCGCCGGAATGCCCGCACTTGATGCTTGCCGCTTCGCTGCGGTGCGTTAGAGATATTCGTCCTGAAATTCGGGATCACCCGATCCCTAGGCCTAGCAAGGGGGACCTGAGGCTATCATGAAGGCCACGATCGAACGTTCCACGCTCCTGCGATGCCTGTCCCACGTGCAGTCAGTCGTTGAGCGGCGCAATACCATTCCCATTCTCTCGAACGTGCTGATCGAGGCAGCCGCGGGTGGTTCACTGCGGATCATGGCGACCGACCTGGACATCCAGGTGGTTGAGAACCTGAGCGCGGTCTCGGTCGACACGCCGGGATCGGTCACGGTTTCCGCGCACCTTCTTTTCGACATTGCCCGCAAGCTGCCCGAAGGCAGTCAGGTCAGTCTTGATGCCGCCGACAACCGCATGGTCGTGAAGGCCGGGCGCAGCCGCTTCCAGCTTCCGACCCTGCCGCGTGACGACTTCCCGGTCATCGCCGAGGGCGAATTGCCGACGAGCTTCGAGATCCCTGCCGCCACCCTGGCGCAGATGATCGACCGAACCCGTTTCGCAATCTCGACCGAGGAAACGCGCTACTATCTCAACGGTATCTTCCTGCATGTCTCGGACGAGGAATTGAAGGCCGCGGCCACTGACGGTCACCGTCTCGCCCGCTTCACGATCAAGCGTCCCGACGGCGCAGAGGGCATGCCCGACGTGATCGTTCCGCGCAAATGCGTGGCCGAACTGCGCAAGCTGTTGGAAGAGGCGCTGGACACCAATGTCCTGATCGACCTGTCGGCCTCGAAGATCCGCTTCACGCTGGGTGGTGAGAACGGCGTCGTCCTGACCAGCAAGCTGATCGACGGAACCTTCCCGGACTATACGCGGGTCATCCCGACCGGGAACGACAAGCTGCTGCGGGTCGATCCGCGCAGCTTCTTCGAGGGCGTGGACCGCGTGGCGACGATCGCCACCGAAAAGACCCGTGCAGTGAAGATGGCGCTTGAGCCGGACCGCGTCACGCTTTCGGTGACCTCGCCCGACAACGGCACCGCGGCTGAGGAAGTCCCTGCCGAATACGCTTCGGAAGGCTTCGAGATCGGCTTCAATGCCAATTACCTCAAGGACATCCTCGGCCAGATCGAGGGTGACAGCGTGGAAATGCACCTCGCTGACGCCGGTGCGCCGACACTCATCCGTCAGGATGAAAAGAGCCCGGCGCTCTACGTCCTGATGCCGATGCGTGTCTGACCGCAAGGTTCTGGAACAAGCCAGAAGGGCCGGAGTGACAAGCTTCCGGCCCTTTTCCTTTTCAGGCATTTGACAGGATCGCTCGCAGGCCACAGCCTCCATCCTGCACGCTAGCCGGAGACGAGGAGGCATGATGGGGACCCAAACGAGGCCAGGTCGGGTGAGCGGCCTACGGTCATGGCGCCTCATGCCGGCCGTGCTCCTGTTGATTATCGGGGCAAGCGCTGCCTTTCCATCGAGTGCGCGTGCCGCGCTGCTGCCGAGCCTGGATCAGGGCGCAACGCCCAGTCCTGCACCGACGCAGGCGCAGACGATCGACGCCACCAGCGACAGCGGTTCGGACGAGCGGATCGCGCGGCGCATCGAGGGCATTTTCGCGGCCGTGCCGAACCTGAACCGCGTCACCGTTTCCGTGCAGCAGGGCGTGGTGAGCCTGGGTGGCAAGGTCACGGCTGTCGAGGATATCGGCCGCGCCGAGCAGATCGCATCGCGCATTCTGGGTGTGGTCACGGTAGAGAACGGCATAAAGCGCGACGTTTCGGTTGGGCAGAGCGTCCAGTCGCTCGGTGTCTTTTCCCAGAAGTTCTCCGATTTCGTGAAGATGTTGCCGCTGGTTGCGGCGGCGCTGGTGGTCGCGCTGGTCATCTCTTTGATCGGTTATGTCCTCGCTTCCCTGACATGGATCTGGCGGCGGCTCGCGCCCAGCAATTTTCTCACCGAACTCATCGCCAGCGCCATCCGCTTCGTCTTCGTGACCGGCGGCCTCGTCATCGGGCTGCAGATGCTGGGAGCCGGAGCCCTCTTGGGAGCAGTGCTCGGCGGGGCGGGCATCGTCGGTATCGCGCTGGGTTTTGCCATGCGCGACACGATCGAGAATTACGTTTCGTCAGTCATGCTTTCGGTGCGGCAACCCTTCCGCGCCAACGACTGGGTCGTCATCGACCAGTACGAGGGGCGGGTTATCCGCCTGACGAGTCGCGCCACGATCCTGATGACGCTGGACGGCAACCACCTGCGCATTCCCAATGGCATGGTCTTCAAGGCGGTGATCCTCAACTACACCCGCAATCCGCAGCGGCGCTTCGATTTCGAACTGGGGATCGATGCCGATTCCGATCCGACCGCGGCACGGCAACTGGGCGTAGATGCGCTGACGAAACTCGACTTCGTCCTGACCGATCCGCCACCGGCCGCGCGGCTGGAAAACGTCGGCGACTCCAACATCGTCCTGCGCTTTCTGGGCTGGATCGACCAGGAGAAGACCGATTGGTACAAGGCGCGCAGCCAGGCCATTCCCACCGTCAAGGCGGCGCTGGAATCGGCCGGATTCGCCTTGCCCGAACCGATCTACCGCCTGCGCTTCGACCAGCAGGCACCGCTCAACCTGCTCGACGTTACCGGCAAGGCTGTGCCCGAGATTGAGCCGGCCCCCGCGGCGACAGATCTCCCACCTGTCACTGCCGAACACGTCGCCCCAGACGACGAGATCAGCGAGATGATCGCGAAGGAACGCAGGGCAGGGCGCGAGGCGGAGAAGGACCTGCTCGATTCGAGGAGGCCCGTGGAATAGCGCCGCGAGCCTCCTTCGCGGCAGACCTTACGGCTTGCTGGCCGCGGCGATCATCTTCTCGACCGCCACGAACTTTTCGCGGGGCGAACCGTCGCGGGCATTGGCGACTTCGGCCTCGTCGATCTTCTGCCAGTCGGTGAATTTCATGTAGTTGATGCCCCGTTCCGCGGCGAGGGCGTCGAAACCGGGGCGGCCTGCCTTGCCGGCACCTTCGCCGATGTCTTCGGCGACTTTCTCGATGATGGCGAAGCCGTCGGGGCGATTGGTGCCGATGGTCCCCGTCGGCCCGCGCCGCGCCCAGCCCACGCAATAGAGGCCCGGAGAGATTCGGCCTTCCTCGTTGGCAAAGCGGCCGTTGCGCTCGTCGAAAGGCACGTCGGGGATCTTGGATGTCTGGTAGCCGATGCAAGCGACCACGAGCCCGGCAGGAATGCGATAGGTCTCGCCCGTGCCGATGGCCTTGCCGCCTTCGAGTCGGGTGCGTTCGACCTCGATTTCCTCGATGCGCTCGGTGCCGACGATCGCCTTGGGCGAGGCGAAGAAGTCGAACTCGACGAGCACCTGGTCGGGCTTGCAGTCCGCCTGGTCGGGCGCGGCAAAGCTGCGCAGGTGCCCCACCGACTTGCGCTGGCCGGGGTCGAGAGCTGCGTCCTCGCTTTCGTCGGGAAGATCGGCGGTATCGACCCATGGGCATGCGCGTTCGAGATGGCCGAGCTCACCCAGTTCCTTGGGCGTCATCGCGATCTGGTGCGGTCCGCGACGCCCGAGAATTACGATGCGGCTGATCTTCGAGGCATCGAGCGCGCTCAGGGCATGGGAGACGATGTCGCTCCCAGCGAATTCCGCCTGCGACTTGGCGAGAATGCGCGCGACGTCGAGTGCGACATTGCCGTTGCCGATGATGACCGCCGTATCGTGCGAAAGCGCCGGGTCGAGTTCGGCGAAGTCGGGGTGTCCATTGTACCAGCCGACGAAAGAGGCGCTGCCGAAGACGTTGGGCAGATCCTCGCCATCAATCCCCAGCTTGCGGTCGTTGGGGGCGCCGGTGGCGAGGATGACCGCATCGTAAAGCGCCTGCAACTCACCGATCGTCAGGTCGCGACCGATCATCACGTTTCCGACGAAACGCACGTTGTCGGTCAGCGCGGTCGCCTCGTAGCGGCGCGACACGCCCTTGATCGACTGGTGATCGGGCGCAACGCCGCTGCGGATCAGGCCGAAAGGAACGGGCAGGGTATCGAAAATGTCGACCCTGACGTCTTCTCCCCACTGCTTGAGCGCCGCTTCCGCTGTGTAGTAGCCGGCAGGCCCGGAACCGACGATCGCAATATGCCGCATGAATGAGTCTCCCAGGGTGTGCGGACGCTGTCCAGCTGCTTTGAGCCGAAGCAAGCATGCCCGGGGGGCAATCGGCAAGAGAAATCGCCAAGAAACCCTGCTTTTGAGCGCCTGATTTGCCGCAATAATGCAACGGCTTGGCCGATGGGCCGGACCTGTGCCTACGGGGGGCGACTTAACCGTTTCGCAAGGCCCCGCACGGCATAGACTTGTCATGGCATCCAAGGGGCTTCCGACATCGCTGGAAAAAGTGCGGTCCAGTGCGCGCGCGGTGCGTTCGCAGGGCGCCGACAGCGGATTCGCGAAGCGCCCCGATTCGCCGCAGCCGGTCGAAAGGACGGAAACAGGCAACTTCGCGCTGTTCCGATCCGACTTGCCGAGCAGCGATCCCTTGCATTTCTTCATCGCGGCCCGCTGGGAACTGATGGGCCCGGTCATGCTCATGATGATGGTGGCGATGGGGCTGCTGTCGGTCAGCTACCCGGGCCTGTTGCCATCTGCGTGCGGCCTTGTGGCCATAATGCTTTGCCTTGCCTCGCCGATCTTCGCGCGCTGGGAGCAGGCCCTGCATCACACGGCCTGGCAGCGTTATCCGCTGATGCTCCTCGCCGTGGCCGCGCCCATGGGCATCTTCGGTTTCGGAACGGTCCGCTGGAGTCAGTACAGTCCGGACTTCGATCTGGCGCTCATGGTCAATTCGTTCGTCATTCTCATGCTTGTGGCGGCCGCCCTGCTGCAAGGGCGGACGACCTCGATCATCGGGGCGACGCTGGCCCTTTGGAGCAGCGGGACTTTCGTCTCGCGCTCGTTCGGCGCCGTCGTCCTCCTCGCATTGGGCGGTTGCCTCGCCCTCTATCTCGGCGTTCGCCAGAGCCGCATTGCCAGGCGCGAAGCCGACAGGCTGGCGGAACGGGAGAAGGAGCAGCGCCGCGCCGAGGAACTGCTCAACGAATACGAACAGACCGGGCAGGGCTGGTTCTGGGAAACCGACCGGCGCGGGCAGATCGTTTATGTGTCTCCGCGCATCGCCCAGCTCTTGGACAAGCCGTTGGAGGAATTGGAAGGTCGACCCTTCACCAGTCTCTTCGTGCTCCAAGGACAGCAACAGGAAAGCGAGCGCACGCTTGTCTTCCACCTCTCCACCCGGTCCTCATTCCAGGACCTGTCGGTCCGCGCCGCGACCGATGAGGAGGAAGAACGCTGGTGGTCGATCAGCGGGCGGCCGGTGCTCGACCAGTTCAACAATTTCATGGGCTTTCGCGGTTCGGGCACAGACCTGACCGAAACACGCAAGTCGCAGCAGCACGTGACCCAGCTGGCCCGATTCGATTCGCTGACCAAGCTGGCGAACCGCTTTCAGATGTCCGAGTGGCTGGAGAAGCTGCTCAATTCGCCGCGCATCGACAGCCGCAGCTGCGCGGTCTTCCTGCTGGACCTCGACCGGTTCAAGCAGGTCAACGATACGATGGGCCACCCGGCGGGCGACGCCCTGCTGGTGCAGGTGGCCGATCGCCTGCGCTCGACCGTCGGCAACATGGGCCGCGTCGGGCGTCTTGGCGGCGACGAGTTCCAGGTCCTGCTTCCCGGGCATCACCAGCGAGAGGGACTGGCGCATCTTGCCCGGCGGATCATCGAGAACCTGTCGCAGCCCTACTCGATCGAAGGCAGCCGCGTCGTCATCGGCGCATCGGTGGGCATCTCGGTGTGTCCGGACGACGGCACTACCTCGGAAGCGATCATCCGAAATGCCGACCTTGCGCTCTATGCCGCGAAGGGCGGCGGGCGCGGGCGGCATCACTTCTACGACGAGGACCTGCATAGCGATGCGCAGGAGCGCCAGCAGCTTGAGCAGGACTTGCGCGACGCCATCGCCGAAGGCGCGCTGGAACTGCACTACCAGCCGCAAGTGCGAACCACGACCGAACAGATCACCGGCTTTGAGGCACTGCTGCGCTGGAACCATCCCAAGCATGGTTACATGTCCCCGGCCAAGTTCGTGCCGATAGCCGAGGAAACCGGTCTGGTCGGCCAGATCGGCGAGTGGGCCCTGCGCACCGCGTGCCGCGACCTTGCCACATGGCCCGACGACGTGCGCGTGGCCGTGAACGTATCGCCCCTCCAGTTTGCCAATCCTGCGTTGCCGGCTATCGTCACCAGCGCCATCGCTTCTTCCGGCATCGCCCCCGGCCGCCTCGAACTCGAGATTACCGAAAGCGTTTTCCTGGGCGACGACAACTCGACCGAGGCGATGTTCTCATCGCTGAAGGGTGTCGGCGTACGGCTCGCACTCGACGATTTCGGAACCGGCTATTCCTCGCTCGGCTATCTGAAAAAGGCGCCGTTCGACAAGATCAAGATCGACCAGAGCTTCGTGCGCGGCGCGACTGTTACCGGAAGCCGCAACGGGGCGATCATCGCCTCGATCGTCAGCCTTGCCGAAGCGCTTGGCATGGAGACCACGGCAGAAGGGGTCGAGACGCTCGACGAACTCGAACTCGTGCGCAAGTTGGGCTGCAGCCACGTGCAGGGCTACATCTACGAACGCAGCCTGACCGCCGAGGAGGCGACCCGCCGTCTCGAAGAGGGGCTCATCGCGGAGGCAAGGGGCCCGCGTTCGGCGCGCGCCGCACGCCAGACAATGCTGCGCAAGGTCGTGCTCGATCACGAATCCCACAGCTACCACGCGACGATCCGCAATATCTCGCGCACCGGCGCGCTGGTGGAGGGGCTCTGGAACGTTCCGGCAGGCACGCGTTTCGCGATTCATCTTGCCGAAAACTGCGTCGTGGTGGCTGAAGCACAGTGGTGCAAGGAAGACCGGATGGGCGTGAAATTCGCCCGTTCGCTGGAAATCGATGCAAAGGGAGCGGTCGTCTTTACCCCGCCGCGTCCCCCGCGCGAGAAGAAGGAAACGGCAGTCCTGCGCAAGGCAGGCTGACAGGTGCGAAAAGCGCTGCTAACGGCGCACTCATGACCGAACTCTCGCAGATCCGAAATTTCTCGATTATCGCGCACATCGACCATGGCAAGTCGACGCTGGCCGACCGGCTGATCCAGTTCACCGGGGGCCTGACCGAGCGCGAGATGTCCGCCCAGGTGCTGGACAACATGGACATCGAGAAAGAGCGCGGGATCACCATCAAGGCGCAGACGGTGCGTCTCAACTACACTGCCAAGGACGGCGTGACCTATGAGCTCAATCTCATGGACACGCCCGGCCACGTCGACTTCGCCTACGAGGTGAGCCGCAGCCTTGCCGCCTGCGAAGGCGCGCTGCTGGTGGTCGATGCCGCGCAGGGCGTCGAGGCGCAGACGCTTGCCAACGTCTATCAGTCGATCGAGCACGATCACGAGATCGTCCCCGTGATCAACAAGATCGACCTGCCCGCCGCCGAACCGGAGAAGGTGAAGGCCGAGATCGAGGACATCATCGGCATCGACGCCTCCGAGGCTGTCCTTGCCAGCGCCAAGTCCGGCATCGGCGTGGAGGAAACGCTCGAGGCCATCGTTACGCGAATTCCGGCGCCGCAGGGGGACCGTGACGCCCCGCTCAAGGCGCTGCTGGTCGATTCCTGGTACGATCCCTACCTCGGCGTCGTCATTCTGGTGCGCGTCATGGACGGCGCGATCCGCAAGGGCCTGCAGGTCAAGTTCATGCAGGGCGGTACCGAGCATCTGATCGACCGCGTCGGCTGCTTCACTCCCAAGCGCATCGACCTGCCCGAACTCGGCCCCGGCGAGATCGGCTTCATCACTGCGCAGATCAAGGAAGTGGAGCAGGCCAAGGTCGGCGACACCATCACCACGGTCAAGAACGGTGCGGTCAAGGCTTTGCCCGGCTACAAGGAAGTCCAGTCGGTGGTCTTCTGCGGCCTGTTCCCGGTCGATGCGGCGGACTTCGAGAAGCTGCGCGAATCTATCGGCAAGCTGCGCCTCAACGACGCCAGTTTCACCTACGAGATGGAAACGAGCGCGGCGCTCGGCTTCGGCTTCCGCTGCGGTTTCCTCGGCCTGTTGCACCTGGAGATCATCCAGGAGCGCCTCAGCCGTGAATACGACCTCGACCTCATCACCACGGCACCCAGCGTCGTCTATCGCATCCAGCTCTCGCATTCGAAGAACGAGGAAGCGCAAACGATCGAGCTGCACAACCCGGCCGACTATCCCGATCCCAACCGGATCGAGGAAATCGAGGAGCCTTGGATCAAGGCGGTCATCTACACGCCCGACGAATACCTCGGCCCAATCCTTAAGCTATGCCAGGATCGCCGCGGTATCCAGAAGGACCTCACGTACGTCGGCGGGCGCGCCCAGGTGACCTACGAACTTCCGCTCAATGAAGTGGTGTTCGACTTCTACGACCGCCTCAAGTCGATCAGCCGCGGCTATGCCAGCTTCGACTACGAGCAGATCGGCCTGCGTGCAGGCGATCTCGTGAAGATGAACATTCTCGTCAACAACGAGCCGGTCGATGCGCTCTCGATGATAGTCCACCGCTCGGTCGCCGAGGAACGCGGCCGCGGCATGTGCGAGCGCCTCAAGGACCTGATCCCGCGCCACCTGTTCAAGATCCCGATCCAGGCCGCGATCGGCGGCAAGGTGATCGCCCGCGAAACCATCGCCGCCCTGCGCAAGGACGTTACCGCCAAGTGCTATGGCGGCGACATCAGCCGCAAGAAGAAGCTTCTGGAAAAGCAGAAGAAGGGCAAGGCCCGCATGCGCGAGTACGGCAACGTCAGCATTCCGCAGGAAGCCTTCATCGCCGCCCTGCGCATGGGCGAGGAGTAAGGGACCGGGCCCCGTCCGGATCCCGGCCTTCGCCGGGATGACTGCAGCGTTTCACCCTTTGCTCCGCTTCTGATAGAGAACGTCTATCTGAAGCGATCGGGATGGACGGATGCAGTTGAGGGCCTTGCGCTATTTCGTGACGCTGGCGCGCGAGGGACACTTTGCGCGGGCTGCTGAGGCTTGCGGGGTGACGCAGCCGACACTGTCCTCGGCGCTGGCTGCGCTGGAGGACCAGCTCGGCAAGCGGCTTGTCGAGCGCGACCGGCGCTTCATCGGGCTGACCGGGGAGGGGCGCGCAATGTTGCCCTGGGCGCAGCAGTTGCTCGCCGCGCATGAGGGCATGGTCCATGCGGTCGAGGCGCTGGACGGGCCGCTCCATGGCGAGTTCCGCCTAGGCGTGATCCCCGCCGCAACCCCCAGCGTCGGTGCCTTTGCCGAGGCGCTGCTGCGCCTGCATCCGGGCATGACGATCTCGGTATGTTCGCAGACCTCGCGAGAGATCGTGCGCGCCATCGAGTCCTACGAGATCGACGCGGGGATCACATATCTTGACCACGAAAGCCCGGCGAACGTCATCAGCGTGCCGCTTTATGCCGAGCGCTATGTCTTCGTGACTGCTGCCGCTGGACGCAGGCCCCCGCCGGGTGCGGTCACGTGGGGGCAGGTCGAAGGTTATCCCTTCTGCCTGCTGCACCAGGGCATGCAGAACCGCCGTATCCTCGATACATTGATGAGCGGGCAGGGCGTCTCCGTGCGCCCTCGGGCAACGGCGGACGGGTATGTGGCGCTGCTCGCGATGGTGCGCTCCGGCGGTCTCGCGACAGTCATGCCCGAACGCTACGTGGGGCTGATCGAGGGAGCCGACTGGGCCAGCGTCCATCCACTGACGATGGATGCCGCGGTCAGCCGGATCGGGGTGATCGTCGGGGATCGCGCGCCGCTCGATCCGGTGGCGAATGCCGCCCTTGGCTGCGCGCGGTCCATTGCAGGCCTGACAGGCTCTTGATTGAGATTATCTATCAGGCATTGCCCTAATCAATTTGACCGTCCGCGCGCGATGTCGCAGCGTCACGGCAAAGAGAAAGATGCCATGACAGATATTGCCGGGATACAGACAGCTATCGACCGCTTCGTGCAGTCGGACACGCGCGGCGCGCTGCTGCCGTTGCTTCATGCGCTGCAGGAGGAGTTCGGCCATGTCGATCCGGCCGCCGTGCCGCTGATCGCCGATGCACTAAACCTCAGCCGCGCCGAAGTGCATGGGGTGATCAGCTTCTACCACGATTTCCGGACAGAGGCGCCGGCCCGCCACGTCGTCAAGCTGTGCCGCGCGGAAAGCTGCCAGTCGCGCGGCGGTGCGGCCATCGAAGCGCAGCTTTCGCACCAGCTTGGCGTTGCCATGGGCCATGCGCGCAAGGACGGACAGGTCGCGCTCGAGCCGGTCTATTGCCTGGGGCTTTGCGCCATTGGCCCCAATGCTCTGGTCGATGACCGGCCGGTTGCCCGCATCGACAGTGCCCGTGTCGTCGCCATTGCCAGCGAGGTGGAAGCATGACCCGTGTCTTCATCAGCAAGGACATGGCTTCGCTTGCCCTGGGCGCAGACGCGGTGGCGCAGGCTTTCGCCGAGGCGGGATGCGAAGTCGTGCGCACCGGCTCCCACGGTCTCTTCGCGATCGAACCGCTCGTCGAGGTGGAGACGGATGAAGGACGCGTGGCCTACGGTCCGGTCGGTCCCGATGACGTGGCAGCCGTTCTGGATGGCAGCCATGGAACGCGTATCGGCGCCATCGGCGATCATCCCTTCTTCGCGCGCCAGCAGCGCTTCACCTTCGCGCGCTGCGGCGTGACCGACCCGCTCAGCCTTGCCGACTATGCCGCCCATGGCGGTTGGAAGGGGCTGGAGGCTGCCATCGGACTTTCGTCGCAGGACGTGGTCGATGCCGTCAAGGCGTCGGGCCTGCGCGGCCGAGGCGGGGCGGGCTTTCCTACCGGCATCAAGTGGCAGACCGTCCTCGATACCCCTGCTGACGAGAAGTTCATTGTCTGCAACGCGGACGAGGGTGACAGCGGCACATTTGCCGACCGCATGCTGATGGAAGGCGATCCCTATTGCCTGATCGAGGGCATGGCGATTGCCGGCCACGCGGTCGGCGCAGGTCACGGCTACATCTACATCCGCAGCGAGTATCCCTTCGCCATCGAGGCCATGCGCGAGGCCATCGCCCGTTCCGCGGGCAAGATCGCGCCCTTCACGCTGGAGGTGCGCGTCGGCGCCGGGGCCTACGTCTGCGGCGAGGAAACGGCGCTGCTCGATTCCATCGAGGGCAAGCGCGGCCAGGTGCGCGCCAAACCGCCGCTGCCCGCCATCGAGGGGCTCTGGGGCAAGCCCACGGTCATCAACAATGTCTTGAGCCTCGCGGCAGTGTCCTTCATTCTGGCCGAAGGCGCGCAGGCCTATGCCGATGTCGGTTTCGGCAGGTCGCGCGGCACGATGCCGATCCAGATCGCCGGTAACGTCAGGAACGGCGGGCTTTACGAAGTCGGCTTCGGCGTGACGCTGGGCGAGCTGGTCAACGAGATCGGCGGCGGCACTGCCAGTGGCCGTCCAGTTCGCGCGGTGCAGGTCGGCGGCCCGCTGGGCGCCTATTTCCCGCCTTCGATGTTCCACCTTCCATTCGACTACGAGGCCTTTACGCAAGCGGGCGGGTTGATCGGCCATGCCGGCATCACCGTCTTCGACGACAGCGTGGACATGGCGCACATGGCCCGTTTCGCCATGGAATTCTGCGCGGTCGAGAGCTGCGGCAAGTGCACGCCCTGCCGCATCGGCTCCACGCGCGGCGTAGAACTGATCGATCGCATCGTGGCCAAGGCGCCGCGCGCGGCCGGAGTGCTTGAGACCATGCCGCAGATCCGCAACGCCAGCCGCTCGGCCCGCACGCACGACCAGGAAGTCGAACTGCTGCGCGACCTTTGCGACACCATGAAGCACGGTTCGCTCTGCGCCCTGGGCGGTTTCACCCCGTACCCGGTCCTGAGCGCGCTCGACCATTTCCCCGAAGACTTCGGCGGCGGCAATGCGCTGCCCGAAGCGGCGGAGTAAGACCTGATGACATTCACCCGCGAAAAGGATTTCGGCACCCCGGCAGCAAGCGGTGAGCCGGTATCGCTCACCATCGACGGGCAGGAGCTGACCGTCCCCGCTGGCACCTCGATCATGCGCGCAGCCGCCATGGTGGAGACCGACATTCCCAAGCTATGCGCCACCGATAGCCTTGAAAGCTTCGGCTCGTGCCGCCTTTGCCTCGTCGAGGTCGAGGGGCGCAATGGCTATCCGGCCTCCTGCACCACGCCGGTTGCACCCGGCATGGTGGTGCGCACCGAGACCGACAAGCTGCGCAAGCTGCGGCGCGGGGTGATGGAGCTGTACATCTCCGACCATCCGCTCGACTGCCTGACATGCAGCGCCAACGGCGATTGCGAGTTGCAGGACCAGGCGGGCGCGGTCGGGCTGCGCGATGTGCGCTTCGGCTACGAGGGCGAAAACCACCTCGAAGGCTGCAAGGACGAGAGCAACCCCTATTTCACCTTCGATCCGGCCAAGTGCATCGTCTGCTCGCGGTGCGTGCGCGCCTGCGACGAGACGCAGGGGACGCTGGCGCTGACGGTCGACGGACGCGGTTTTGCCAGCAAGATCGCGGCCAGTCAGGACGAGGACTTCCTGTCCTCCGAGTGCGTTTCCTGCGGCGCCTGCGTGCAGGCCTGCCCGACGTCTGCCCTGATCGAGAACACCGTGATCGAGAAAGGCACGCCCGACCGCGCCGTGGTGACCACTTGCGCCTATTGCGGCGTCGGCTGCACCTTCCGCGCCGAGATGCGCGGGGAGGAACTGGTGCGCATGGTGCCGTGGAAGGACGGCAAGGCCAACCACGGCCACTCCTGCGTCAAGGGCCGCTTCGCCTGGGGCTATGCCCGGCATGGCGACCGCATCGTCAATCCGATGGTGCGCAGCTCGGTCGATGAGCCCTGGCGCGAGGTGTCCTGGGAAGAGGCGATCGGCCACGTCGCCCGCGAATTCCGGCGCATCCAGAATGCCTACGGCACCCGCTCGATCGGCGGCATTACCTCCAGCCGCTGCACCAACGAGGAAACGTTCCTCGTCCAGAAACTGGTGCGACAGGGCTTCGGCAACAACAATGTCGATACCTGCGCGCGCGTCTGCCATTCGCCGACCGGCTATGGCCTGAAGACGACTTTCGGCACTTCTGCCGGCACACAGGACTTCGACAGCGTGCAGCATGCCGACGTGATCCTGGTCATCGGCGCGAATCCGACGGACGGCCATCCGGTTTTCGCCAGCCACATGAAGCGGCGGCTGCGCAAGGGGGCGAAGCTGATCGTCATCGATCCGCGCCGCATCGACCTCGTCCGCTCGCCGCATATCGAGGCTTCGCACCACCTGCCGTTGCGCCCCGGTACCAATGTCGCGATGCTTACGGCGATGGCGCATGTGATCGTGACCGAGGGCCTCGTGGACGAGGCCTTTGTGCGCGAGAGGTGCGACGGCGATGCCTATGCCGAATGGGCCGAATTCGTCTCCGACCCCGCACGCTCGCCGGAAGCGATCGAGGACCTGACAGGCGTTCCCGCCGAGGATGTGCGCGCCGCGGCCCGGCTTTATGCCACCGGCGGCAATGCCGCGATCTATTACGGTCTTGGCGTGACCGAACACAGCCAGGGCTCCTCGACGGTCATGGCCATCGCCAACCTCGCCATGGCGACGGGCAATGTCGGCAAGGAAGGCGCCGGCGTGAACCCGCTGCGCGGCCAGAACAACGTGCAGGGCGCCTGCGACATGGGCAGCTTCCCGCATGAACTTTCCGGCTATCGCCACATCTCGGACGGCGATACGCGCGCGTTGTTCGAAAAGGACTGGGGCGTCAGCCTCGATCCCGAACCGGGCCTGCGCATTCCCAACATGCTCGATGCCGCGACCGACGGCACCTTCAAGGGGATTTTCATCCAGGGCGAGGATATCCTGCAGTCCGATCCCAACACCAGGCACGTTGCGGCGGGGCTGGCGGCGATGGAATGCGTGGTCGTGCAGGATCTTTTCCTGAACGAGACGGCGAACTACGCGCACGTCTTCCTGCCGGGCTCGACATTCCTCGAGAAGGACGGGACCTTCACCAATGCCGAGCGCCGCATCCAGCTGGTGCGCAAAGTGATGGAGCCGCTCAACGGCCATGCCGACTGGGAAGTGGTCCAGCTTGTCGCCAATGCCATGGGGCTGGGCTGGGATTACACGCATCCGTCGCAGATCATGGACGAGATTGCGCGCCTCACGCCGACCTTCACGGGCGTGAACTACGATGTGCTGGAGCAGCGTGGATCGGTGCAGTGGCCGATGAACGACGCCGCGCCCGAGGGCACGCCGATGATGCACATCGATCATTTCGTGCGCGGCAAGGGCATGTTCGTGGTCACCGACTATGTGCCGACGGACGAGCGCACCGGACCGCGTTTCCCGCTGCTGCTGACCACGGGGCGCATCCTAAGCCAGTACAACGTCGGCGCGCAGACCCGCCGCACCGCGAATGTCGATTGGCACGCCGAGGACCGGCTGGAGATCCACCCGCACGATGCGGAGAACCGCGGCGTGCGCGACGGTGACTGGGTTTCGCTGCGAAGCCGTGCGGGGGAGACGACCCTGCGCGCCAGGATTACCGACCGCGTGGCGCCGGGCGTCGTGTACACCACGTTCCACCATCCCGATACGCAGGCCAACGTCATCACCACCGACTACTCGGACTGGGCGACAAATTGCCCGGAGTACAAGGTGACGGCCGTGCAGGTCACGCCCTCGAACGGTCCGTCCGACTGGCAGAAGAGCTACCGCGAACAGGCGGAAGCGAGCCGGCGGATCGAAGCTGCCGAGCCTGCGGAGTGATTCGGCAATGATGAACACGCGTGAACACCTGATCCACATGGCAGGCCAGATCTTCCGCAATTTCGCCTCGAAGGGCGAAGCGGCGGCGGTTCAGGCGACAGCGGAACATATCCTGCTTTACTGGGACCCGCATATGAAGGCGCAGGCGCTTGAAATGCTGGACGATCTGGACGTCGAGCTGCCCGAGCCAGTGCCTGCGGTCTTCGAGAAATTGCGCGTGGCGGCCTGACGTTTCGCGGGGCAGGGGCATGTCGAAGGATCGCACGCGACGCCTGCAGAAGGCCCCTGATCAGGCCTCGACACCCTCAACCGGAATGATCCGGTCAGCCAGCCGCTCCACTTCGGGCCGGTCATGGCTCACGTAGAGTATCGGCAGCGCCAGTTCGTCGCGTACCCGCTCGATTAGGCGCAGGATTTCTCCGCGCCTTTCCGCGTCGACCGAGGCGAGCGGTTCGTCGAGGAGCAGGAAGCGCGGGCCGGACAGCAGGGCCCTGCCGATCGCCACGCGCTGGGCCTCGCCTCCCGATAGTGTCGCGGGCATGCGGCCGAGCAGGTGGCCGATCCCGAGGAAATCCAGCGCAGTCTCGAACGAGAGCCAGCGCTCGTGATGCGCGGCAAGCCTCCAGCCGAACTCAAGGTTCGCGCGTACGGACTTGTGCGGGAAGAGGCGCAGGTCCTGGAACACATAGCCGCAGCGGCGCTGTTCAGGGCGCATATCGATGCGCTTGTCCTTGTCGAACAGGACTGTGCCGGAAACCGCGATGCGGCCCGATGCGGGACGTACGAGACCTGCAATTGCGTCAAGCAGGCTCGTCTTGCCCGCGCCCGAAGGTCCGAACAGCGCGGTCAGGCCCTTGCCGGTCTCGAAGGTGTAGGTCAGGTGGGAAGAACCGCGCCGGATGGTCACGTCGATGTCAAAGGACATGGCGCACCTTTCCCTGGCCGCTACGCCGCGCGAGCCATTCGGACAGGACCAGCGCACCGATCGAAAGCAGGACCGACAGGACCGCGAGGCGCACGACCTGCAGTTCGGATCCCGGGATCTGGAGCGCGCTGTAGATGGCCAGCGGAAGCGTCTGTGTCTCGCCGGGAATGTTCGATGCGAAAGTTATCGTCGCGCCGAACTCGCCCACCGAGCGTGCGAGGCCGAGGACGAGGCCGGCAAGAATGCCTGAGGACGCCAGCGGCAGGGTGATCGAGGCGAACGTGCGCAAGCGGCTGGCCCCCAGCGTGCGTGCGGCGCTTTCCAGGCGGGTGTCCACCGCTTCGAGCGAAAGGCGCATGGCGCGCACCATCAATGGCAGCGCCATGACTGCGGCGGCGAGCGCCGCGCCGGTCCAGCGGAACAGGAAGGTCAGTCCCAGATATTCGGAGAAGAACCGGCCCAGCGGGGCATTGGTGCCAAAGGCGAGCAGCAGCAGCCAGCCTGTCACGACCGGCGGCAAGACCAGCGGCAGGTGGACCAGGGCATCGACGAGGACCTTGCCGGGAAAGCGCCAGCGCGCCAGCACCCATGCCAGCGCGAAGGCGAGCGGCAGGACCGCCAGGATCGCTACCGTGCTGACTTTCAGGGAAAGCAGCAGGACTTCCCACTCTTGCGGGCTGAGTGCGGTCATGAGGCGAAGGGCTTACTGCGTGCCGAAACCGAAGCGGCGGAAGATCGCCTTGCCTTCGCCGGACAGGAGGAACCGGCGGAAGTTCTCGGCATCGGGATCGCGGGAGGTCTTGAGGATCGCGACCGGATAGCTGATCGGATCATGCGAGGTGATCGGGAACGTACCGACGGCCCGCACTTTCGGGTCGGCCTGCACGTCGGTGGCATAGACGATGCCCAGCGGGGCGGCTCCTCGGCTGACGAGGGCCAGAGCCGCGCGCACGTTTTCCGCCGGGGCGAGCTTGCGGGAAACCGAGTTCCAGACGCCGAGACGGGTTAGGGCCTGTCTCGCATAGATTCCGGCCGGCACGCCGCGCGGGTCGGCTATGGCGAGGCGGCCATTGCCCAGAGCCTTGTCTAGAGCGAAACCGGGACCGACTGCGATCTTGAGCGAGCTGCTGCGCGGGGCGGCGATCACGAGGACGTTGCGCAGGAAGGAAACGCGCGTGCGAGGGCGCAGAAAGCCCTTCTTTTGCACTTCGTCCATCCAGGCCTCGTCTGCCGAGACGAACAGGTCCGCCTGTGCGCCGGCCTCGATCTGGCGGGCGAGGGCGGAAGTGCCGGCAAATGAGATCCGCGGGCGGGCATGCCCCTTGGTCGCCCAGCCGTCTGCCGCGGCGTTCATGGCTTCCTGCAGACTGGCCGCGGCCAGTACGAGTGGCCCGGTCCTGCCGCCTGCGGCATGGGCAAGCGGTGCTGCCAAAAGCAGGGCGAAAGAGAGGATCAGGCCGATCAGGCGGGAGAAGGCAGTCAATTCGGGGGGCTCCGCTGGTGCTATATACGATGATATATGGCGTGGCCCGAATGGCAAGGGCGCCCTTGGGGGAGCGAAACGAGGAGCTGCCGGACGCCGGGACGATTTTCGCGATTCGCGCCAGTCCTGCCGGGGACTTGGGCAATTTTCGGAACTGGTTGGGAAAAGGCGTTCCCTGAATAGCTCGGCCTGCGTGTGATCGACTTTGTCCCGCGGGGTTTTATTGCCTTGCGGCACCGGGACGAACTGGACGGCGGTCGCCAAGTGCAAATGCAGCCAATTCGGCCACGAGCCCCTGTTGCTGTATTGCGTTAACTCAGGTTAGCGACTTGCAGGTTTGTGTGGCGGGGCTGGAACGAAATGCCCAGTCCTCGAAATTTTCTTAGGGCCAAGCCTCTCGATATGAAACGTCAAGGTTCCATTCGGCAAGTTCTGGTAAATTCCGGGCGTCTCTGTTATAAACGAAGCGTTGCCCGGGACCGGATCAACAATATTAACAAGGTCCGGGCGCACTTGGGGGCAATATCGATCCGCTCAATTCAATGACGGATCGCAAGGTTGGCAAATTGGAGCCGCCGACCGTGTGGATGGGGATGCTGAATGAAGGTCGCAGACGAGAGATTTATGGGATTCGAAGCCGGGAACGACCGCAAGAGCGGGCGGGCCAGCCGCTTCGCGTGTTCCGCGCCGGACGACATGGAAGGCGAGAGCGAACACGATGCACGCGGGCTGGTACTGGCCATTGCGCTCTGCATGGCGTGCTGGGCCGCGCTGGGATATTTCCTGCTGGGCTGATCGGCCGCCGTTCGAGGCCGGTTTCGGATCTAGGAGGCGCCACCGGCATCAGCCGGTAGGCGCCTCTGTGCTTTGGACGTCTTGGGACGTGTCGGATAACCAGCCGCCTGCCGTTGCGGCGTAGAGGCGCGCCACGTTCTGGTACTGACTGGTCCGGGCTTCCAGCAGGGCCAGATTGGCCCGCTGGAACGTGCGGTTTGCGTCGAGAACCTGCAGCACGCCGCTGTTGCCGACTTCGAAACTGCGCCGTGACAGGTGCAGCGAACGGTCCGCTATCTGCGCTGCATCGGCGCGCGCGGCCAGTTCGCGGCCGTCATTGCCCAAGGCAGACAGGAGGCCGGACACCTGGCCGAAAGCTTCGGTCACGACTTCGCGATATTGTGCAGCGGCTGCCTGTGCTTCTGCTTCCGCGCCACGCTTGTTTGCCTTGAGTGTGCCGCCGTGAAAGATTGGTGCGGTCAGGCCGGCGAAGATGTCGAAGGCATTGAACTTGGTGCTGGTGATCCGGTCGGGCTCCGAGGTCGACTGCGTGATCGAGGCGCCCAGCGTGATGTCGGGATAGAGGTCGGCTGTGGCGACGCCGACGGCGGCAACCGCCGCGTGGAGCCGCGCTTCCGCTTCCAGGATATCGGGGCGCTTGCGAACCAGATTGGAGGGCAGCGCGACCGGGATGTTGTCCGGCAGGGCAAAGTCGTCGAGGCTGAATTCGGTTGGTCCGAGCTGCGCCGGAGAAAGGCCCAGCAATACCGCCAACATGGCGCGGCCTTGCGCCAGCTCCTGTTCGAGCGAGGGAAGACTCGCCCGGTCGCCAGCCAGCTGGCCTTGCGCGCTCAGCACTTCGACGAGCGTCCCCGAACCTGCATCCCGGCGCTTGCGGGTCAGGTCGAGATTGCGCTCGTCTTCCACAAGCAGGCGGTTCTGTGTGGCGATCGTGTCGTTCAGCGCGGCGATTGCCAGGACCTGGGTGACGACGCGCCCGGCAATCACCAGGTGCGCGGCCTCGGTGGCGCGTTCCTGCGCTTCGGCCTGCGCAGCGGCCTGCTCCAGCGCGCGGCGGTTGCGCCCAAACAGATCGAGATCGTAGCGGACGCCTGCGCCCAGCGTGTAGAGGTCGAATTCCGGGTTTTTGATCCCGCCTGAACCGAAGCGATCGGAAAGGCCGAAGGCAGAGAGGTTGACCTTCTGGTATTCGGCGCGGGCATCGGCATCGACCTGCGGCAGCGAGTGACCCGCCACCGCGGCAATGCGCTGGCGCGCCTTTTCCAGAGTAGCCCGGCTGGCTGCAAGGCTGTGATTTCCGCTCATGGCCTGTGCGACGAGCGCGTCGAGGCGATGCGACTGGAAAGCCTTCCACCATTGCAGCTGCGGCCCTGCGGCGAGTTCGGCGCGTCCTTCGCCGTCGCTTGCATAGCCGGCTTCGGCCGACGGTGCTGCGGGGCGGGTGAAATCGGGGCCGATGCTCGTGCAGGCGCCTGCCAGGCAAAGCGGGAGCAGGACGGCGATCTTGCGTTTCATGTCATTCCCCATGCGGAAGCGTTGCCGGGTCTACTTTGTCGGCCTTGCGGCCGCGCATGAGCAGGATGAGTGGCATTGTGGCGATCGAGGCCAAAAAAATCAGATGATAGACAGAGATGTCGCCGACCATGGCGGCTTGCCGCATGATCTGCGCTTTCATGCCGCTCAGGGCCGCCACCGAATTGAAGTCGAAATCGGGCCGCGTGTATTGCATGATCGGATTGTCTGGCCTGACGCCCTGGACAAGGCTGTCTTGCGATTGCGCGGCGAAGTGGCTGTATTGAAACTGCAGTAGCGAAATGCCCACGGCATTGCCGATATTGCGGGTCAACGCGTACATCGCCGTACCTTCGTTGCGAAGCCGCGCCTGCAGTGTCGAGAATGCCACGACCGAGAGCGGAACGAACATCAGGCCACTTCCCAGACCCAGCACGAAGCCGGTCACCACCAGCGTGCGCTCATCGACGAAAAGATCGATGTTCGAATACATCAGCATGCCGATGCACATGATGATCATGCCTGCCAGCAGCAGGAATCGGGCCTCGAACATTGCGACCAGTCGCGTTACGGCGATCATCGCAATCAAGGCGCCTAAGGTGCGCGGCAAGCTGACCAGACCTGTCTGCATTGCGGAATAGCCAAGGAGCGACTGGGTCATGACCACGATCATCGGCATCGAGGCGAATGTCACCATGCCGAGGATGGTGTTGACCAGAACGCTGACCGTGAAATTGCGATCCTTGAACAGTTCGGGGCGAAGGAAGGGATTCGGGCTCGTCGCCAGATGGATGGCCGCCAGATAGAGCGCGATGATAAGGATGAGGCCGTAGATCCTGATTTCATCCGAATCGAACCAGTCGAGATGTTCGCCGCGGTCGAGCAGGAGCTGCAGGGCAGCCAGTGCGATGGATATCGTCAGGAATCCGAACTTGTCGAAAGGCGGGCAATCCCGATTGTGTCGGCGCCCCAGGAAAACGAGCATGCCGATAAAGGCCAGAATGCCGAAGGGAACGTTGATGAAGAAAACCCAGCGCCAGCTCAGGGTGTCGGTGAGATAGCCGCCAAGGGTCGGACCGATGATCGGACCGGCGAGGGAGCCGATCGTAAAGATCGCCATGGCCTTGGCGTGGTCCTTCGGTGGATTGATATCGAGGAGGATCGCCTGACTGAGCGGTACGAGCGCAGCTCCGCAGCTGCCTTGCAGGAAGCGGGCGAAAACGATCGTGCCGAGGTCGGTCGACAGGCCGCAGAGCATCGAGGCCAGCGTGAAGCCGCCGACCGAAAAAAGCATGACGTTCTTGCGGCCTACACGTCCGGCGAGCCAGCCGCTCAGCGGCGTCGCGATAGCGCCCGCCACGAGATAGGACGTCAGCACCCACAGCACCTGCTCCTGCGAAGCCGAAAGGCTGGCCTGCATGTGGGGAAGTGCGACGTTGGCGATCGTGACGTCCACGAAGACCATCGTCGAGGCAATCATCGACGGTATCGTGATGAGCAGGCGCCGCGCCGGCGAAGGATACTGGATGGGCTGTTCCGAGCTCACGACGGGGACGATCCTGCGCCGCGCCTACTGCTTGCCGCCGGGGGCGGCGGGCGGGCTGTCGGCGCTGAAGAGGTGACGTTCGTGACCGGTGTCGACTTCGACATCGGCGCTCAACCCGGCACCGAGCGGCAGGCCCTCGGGCACATCGTCGATGGCGATCTGGACGGGTAAGCGCTGGACCACCTTGATCCAGTTGCCCGTCGCATTGTCGGCCGGGAGGACGGAAAAGCTGGAGCCGGTACCCGGGCTGAAGCTCTCGACGCGACCGTGCAATTCCAGGCTGGGAAATGCGTCGATCGTGATCGTGACCGGCTGACCCACGCGCATGTAGCGCAACTGGTCTTCCTTGAAGTTCGCCTGGACCCAGTATCGCAGCCCGGTCATCATGAAGACCGGTCGGCCCGGCAAAACGTAGTTGCCGACCTGAAGCTGGTTCACGCGGGTCACGACGCCATCCTGCGGCGCGCGCACTACGGCATCGTTCAGATTGATCCGCGCCCGGGCCAGTTGTGCGGCGGCCTTGCGCACGTCGGGTTGGCTGTCGATCGAACCTTCCACCTGACCCGAAAGCTCGGCGCGCAGGCTGTCTGCCTTTGCTTTCGCCGCGGCAATCGCATCGCGCGCGGTGCGCATGACGGTCGTTGCTTCATCGAACTGGGCTCTCGAAGAAATCCCTTCTGCCACGAGCGATTTCTGGCGAGCGGACTCGCTGGTCGCGAAATCGTAGCGCGCCTGGGCCGCGCTGACTTGCGACAGTGCTTCGCGATAATCGGCCTGGCGCGAACGCACATCGGTGCGCGCCGTGGCCAGAGCCGCCTCGGCTTCGGCGACCGCGGCCTTCAAGCTGTTGGACTCGATCCGGAACAGGACATCGCCTTTCTTGACGTGCTGGTTTTCCTTCACCTCTATCGAGGTGACCTTGCCTGAAATGCTCGGGCTGATGGCTACCATGCCGGTTTGCAGCGATGCGTTGTCGGTCGATTCGTAACGGCCGCTCCAGAGATATACGACCAGTGCGATCAGCAGGATGATCGCCGGCCCGGCGATCATCAGGATGGTACGGCGGCTGCGCTTGCGGGGCGTGATGACCGGGTCGATTTCGCTGGCGGCTGGAATGGTGCTTTGCGCGTTCATGCGACTTCCTGTGTCGATTTGCAGCAAGCTCATACTAAGCATGGATAGTATCTGCAACAGGAAGATCGGAGAATCTGGATACCATCGCTGGCATTTACGGCCCTATGGTGCGCTGCTTTGTGCACGGGCACGATCGATCGGACCGGAAATTTGCCCGGTCTCGTCAATTGTTTTGCGGCTCTTTCAGGGCTGCGACAGCGAATTCGCAGCGGGCGCTCAGGCGGTGAGGAAAGCCCTCACGTCGCGCATGAACCGGTCGAACTGGTCATGGTGCAGCCAATGTCCGGCATCGTCGTACTCGATCAGGCGCGCGGATGGGAAATGGTCCATGCGGCCATCGAGGGCAGGGCTCGAAGCAAAACTGTCCTTCCCCCAAAGCATGAGAATCGGACAGGTGATTGCCTCCCACAAGGCGATCACGTGTTCGCCAGGAAGGTCCACCACCGGCCAGACGTTGAGGTAGTTGTCGAATTTCCAGCTCCAGGTGCCATCCTCGTTGCGGCTCGCGCCATGGATGGTGAGGTGCCGCGCCTGTTCGACCGTGAGAAAGGAATTTTCCGACTTCATGCGTTCGTAGGCAGCCCGCAGGGTCGGGTACTTGCGCGGGGTGCGTGCAGCAGCCGAGCGCTTCTTCGAAATCCAGTCGCGCAGCCGGTCGGACGAGCACTCGCCCAGCATCTTGCGTCGTTCTTCGAGATTGGGCCCCAGTCCCTCGATATTGACGAACTTCTCGACTTTTTCCGGATAGAGCCCGGTGAAGCGTGTGGCGATGTTGGCGCCAAGCGAATGGGCCATGATCGTCACCTTGTCATAGCCCAAGGTGTGGATCAGCTGCGCGAAATCGTAGACAAAAGCGTCCATCGCGTAGTTGCCTTCAGGTGACCACTCGCTGTCGCCATGACCGCGCAGGTCCGGACAGATGACGTGCCAGTCGTGGCGCAGCTCCTCCGCCACCCAGTCCCAACTGCGGCAATGATCGCGCCCCCCGTGCTGCAGGATCAGCGGCGGTGCCTCGGGATTGCCCCAGTCCACGTAGTGCAGGCGCAGGCGTTGCGAGACGAAGCGGTTCGACGTGGGTCCAAGCAGGCTTTCCATGCCTTCAAGTGGATCGGGAGGGGCTGAAGGTCAATTGGTCTCACGATTCCGCGGGCGTGGTCACAGGAAACGTTCGCCGGGAAAACTGCCGGTCGATCCGGCACTTTCTGTCGTATCCCCGCGATTCGGAAGTCCCCCATTCGGACCGACCGAATCGCGCCTGAAGGATTGACGGGCCCAGACCAGTCGCTGGATCGACTGGGCGCGCAGGATGCTTGCATTTGCGGGGATGAAACTAATCCTTGCCGCGCTCATGCTTGGCAAAGCGGCCCGCTTGCCCCTATCTCCGGCAGCGAAAAGCTTTACGCGCAGGTTTCACACAAGAGGTTAGACGTGGCGACGACGCACAAGACCCGCATGCTCATTATCGGTTCCGGTCCGGCCGGACTTTCTGCCGCGATCTACGGTGCCCGCGCAGGCATGGAGCCGATCGTGGTGCAGGGCCTCCAGCCCGGCGGCCAGCTCACCATCACCACCGATGTCGAGAATTATCCCGGTTTCCGTGAAGTCATCCAGGGTCCGTGGTTGATGCAGGAAATGCAGGCCCAGGCCGAACACGTCGGCACGCGCATGATGTGGGATACGATCACCTCGGTCGATCTTTCGGGCGACAAGTTCACCGCGCAGGGCGATAGCGGCGATGTTTACGAGGGTGACACGCTTGTCATCGCCACCGGTGCGCAGGCGCGCTGGCTCGGCGTTCCCGGCGAGCAGGAACTCTCGGGCAAGGGCGTTTCGGCCTGCGCCACCTGCGACGGCTTCTTCTATCGCGGTAAGAAGGTCGTGGTCATCGGCGGCGGCAACACCGCCGTGGAGGAAGCGCTCTACCTCACCAACCATTCAGATGACGTCACCCTGATCCACCGCCGCGATTCGCTGCGCGCCGAGAAGATCCTGCAGGACCGGCTCTTCGCGCATCCCAAGATCAACGTCGTGTGGAACAAGCGCGTCGACAGCTTCCTGGGCGGCGGCGAGGGCGGCGGCCTGCGGGCGCTCAAGCTGATCGATACGGTGACCGGCGAGGAGAGCGAGATCGAGACCGAAGGCGCCTTCGTTGCCATCGGCCACGCCCCGGCGACCGAGCTGTTCAAGGGCCAGCTTGCCATGGACGAGTCGGGCTACCTGCTCGTCGAGCCCGGCACGCCCAAGACCGACGTCCCGGGCGTTTTCGCCTGCGGCGACGTGATGGACCATGTATATCGTCAGGCGATTACCGCTGCGGGCACCGGCTGCATGGCCGCGCTCGATGCCGAACGCTTCCTTGCCGAAAAGGAATTTGCCGAGTCGGCCAAGGTCGAGGCCTGAGACGTTCCCGGACAATCCTCTCCGCTTCCTTCGCGGAAAGTGGGGAGGATTTCCAGACTGGCACCAGGGCCGCGTCGATTCGGCACCTTTGCAGCTGTCAGGCTGCCACCAGCACGTCGATAACCTGCGCCACCAGCCAGTCCTGGGCGTGGGCTTCGACGTAGCTGTGGGTCGCATCGGGGCATACCTGCATGCGAGTGTCGGACTTGTCCCATCTTGCAAGGAACGCCTGCCCGGTCCTGTCGCGCGCGGCGACGAGGAAACGAATGCGGCCCGGATAGGCCGCAATACCCTCGGCCATCTCGGCGGCGAGGCCGGATAGCTCGGTCGGTGCAGGGCGCGCGGCCGACAGGAGGCTGCGCAAGAGCTTGCCGATCGAGACTTTGCCGGTCAGCAGGCGGCGGATTGCGGCAGGATCGGTGAGACGGCGACGATAGTGGTCGCGGACCACTTCGGCGGGTTCCTCCTGTGCATCGTCCTCTATCGTCCACGGGTTGGAAAGCACCATCGCGTCGATGCCGGCGCCTATGCCCATGCCGCACGACAGCATCAATGCACTGGCGGCATCGCAATTCCCGAAGGCGACGATCTTGGTGAGCTGCGGGCATTCGCGGCGAAATGCAGTGAGCGCAGAAGCTATGTCGGGCGCGCTGGAACGGAATTCGCCGTTCTCGCCCTCGCTGTCCCCCACGCCTCGGCGGTCGAAACGCATGACGGGATAACCTTGGGCGGCAATCCGGGCGGCGAATTTTGCCTGTCCGTTCCATGCTCCGGCGCGCACTTCGTTGCCGCCGCTGACAAGAAGCAGGCCGACTGTTGCAGCTCCATCGTCCAGTGTCGCGGCTAGCTGGACGCCTTCGCAATCGAACAGGAAATGGCGCCGGTTCATCCCGTGACGCCCCAGGTAAGGATCGCGGCAAGCGCGTCGGCCTGCTCGGGCGCTTCATCCGGTTCAGCGCGAAGCCAAAGGCCGCTGCCGCCGACCTCGGCCTGCTCGATCACTCTGGCGTTCTGCGAAGCGATCATTGGCTCGAACTCGCGCCAGAATTCGGGCGAGAGGGGATAGCCGGCAATTTCTATGCCTTGCTCCCTGGCTAGCAGGGTCAGGTCTTCGCGGTTTTCCTCACGTCCAGCCTCGCGGCTGGCAAGAATTCGCGCGCGCAGCATCTGGCGAAGGATCGAGGCGGCCTTCATCGGGGCGTAATGCCAGCCTGGAAGGCCTTGTGGCGTGAACATGCAGCCGCCGCGAATGCCCATCACGTGCGTTGCGCGAAACTGCGTGGCGGCAGCGTCCATCGCGCTGCGCCAGACTTCGGGCGTCTGCCGGTCGAGCGGCTGGAGGCTTTCGTTGCAACCGGGCAGGTCCGGCAGGATGCAGTCGATCCCGGCCGCATCGAGACGGCGCATCGTTTCCACTGTCACGCGGCGCAGCTTGTTGCCCTCGTCGAACAACGCCGGGACAATCAGCAACCGCGCGGCGCGGTTGCGATCGAAGCAGAGGGCGAGTTCATTGACGAAGCCGCCGGCGGGCAGCGGACAGGGCCAGCTCGCCGGTGTCACCGCCAGATCAGGCCTCGGCGCGCTTGGACTTGGTGAATTCGAGCAGGCCGCCGAACGTCTCGAGCATTTCGCCGTCGATCTCGTCGTCTTCGATCACGATGTCGAGGCGATCCTCGATTTCGGTCAGGAGCCCGGCGACCGCCATCGAATCGAGTTCAGGCAGGTGGCCGAACAAGCCGGTTTCGGCATCGAACGTGTCGGCCTGGCCCTGCGCGAGTCCGAGCACATCCGTCAGGATGCGACGCAGCAGCAGGTCGGTATCGTCTTGCATGGCCCCCTCAACAAAAGCCTTTCACTTTGGCCTGCGGCTCTAGCCGCCCTTCGCACTTGCGGCAAGGCGTCGCAGGCCGATCCGTGCCACGATGAGCCAGTTGTGCGGATCGAGCGGGCGAAACATGTCCAGTCGATATCGTGGCCGCACCTGTTCCATCCAGTCGCGCTTGTAGGGATCGTCGCCGGTGCCGAAGTCCACCAGCGCAACCCGGTCGACCTCGATGACATGACGCAGCAGCGCTGCGCTGAGGATCGAACCGGGGGATAGCGGCCTGGCGCTCTCGCGGTGCGCCAGCTTGTGAATGAAGGCCGTGCCGCCCTCGACCGTCCACATCTGCGCTGCGATGGCCGGGCCTTGGGGATCGTCGGCGGCCCTGGCAATACCAAGGCGCAGGCGGCCTGCTTCGCCCTCGGACTTGGCAAAGGCCCGCAGGAAGTCCGGAGAGCCTTCTTCCGGCTTCCAGCTCTCGGCATAGATCGCCTCGTACTGCTCCCATGCCTGCGCATCGAAACGGGTGATGATCTCGACCGCGACTTTCCTTGTCTTGCGCTTGAGCGTCGTACGCAGCTTGCCGGGACGCCCGGCGATATAGTCGTCAAAGCTGCGGCCAGACACTTCGAGGACATGATTTGTGTCGCTGGCTTCGCGCATGACCAGCCAACCGGCCCTGCGAAAGGCTGATTCGATGCGCGATGCAGTGCCGTCTTCCTCGGGCAGGCCGGCAAGCGTCAGGCGGCGCGCCTTTGCGGCCAGATCGCGGGCCAGCTGCGCGAGCAGGACTTCGGCTTGCGGGGGGTGCGAAACCACCGGGCGAAACCGGAAAGTGTACCAGTTCGCCAGTGCCGAAAGGTGGCCGCCATCGCCGGTGAGCGGCAGGACGGCGACGGCGTCTCCTTCGCGCGCAACAGCGAGCAGCGGCGCGATGGCACAATGCTTGCCAAGCGCTTCCCACCATGCAAGGCGATCGAACGGCGCGGACTGGCACTCCGCCGAGAGCAGCCTTGCAAGCTGCGCATCGGATTGCAGTTCCTTAAGATCGGAGTGATATTCGATCTTTACCACGACACCTTCCAAAAGCCTCTCGGGAGCAGTTCCACCACAATGCGCGGCAAGAGCGAAAACAGGGTCCTTCCGCTCGACCATCTCGTCCTTCGCGGGGACGATACGGCCGATGCCCTCGTGCTGCGCGAGGGCGTTCTTAACTACAAGGACTTAAGAACGCGTGTCTCCCGCCTGGCCGCCTGGCTGGCGCGGGAAGTGCCGCAGGCAGGCGCGCGCGTGGCGAGTTGGGCGGCCAAGGGCGAACTGACCTGCCTGTTGCCGCTCGCGGCAGCCCGTGCCGGGCTGGTGCATGTGCCGGTCAATCCGTTGCTCAAGCACGCACAGGTCGCGCATATCCTGGCCGACAGCGGCGCCGCCATGCTGATCGGTACGCCCGCGCGCCTGAAAACCCTGGGCGAGGCCGATGTCCCCGGGCATTGCCGCGTGGTCGAGGAGCCTGCGGCCCTCGCCGCAGCGACGGACCTCGGCGGCGATGTGGGCTTGTCGGATGCCAATCCCGATGCGCTGGCGGCGATCCTCTACACCAGCGGATCCACGGGGCGGCCCAAGGGCGTTATGCTCAGCCATGCCAACATGTGGCTCGGGGCCGAGGCCGTGGCCGATTATCTGGATCTTGCAGGTGACGACCGCACGTTGGCGGTCTTGCCGCTGTCCTTCGATTACGGGCAGAACCAGTTGCTTTCGACATGGTATGCGGGCGGCTGCGTCGTCCCGCTCGACTACCTGCTGCCGCGCGATCTGGTGAAAGCGGTGGAGCGCCACGGCATTACCACCCTGGCCGCCGTACCGCCGCTGTGGGTGCAGGTCTGCGAACTCGACTGGCCGGAAGAGACTGCCGGCAAGCTGCGCCGCCTGACCAACAGCGGGGGTGCACTCACCGTGGATCTGGTGCGGCGCTTGCGGGCGCTGTTCCCGCAGGCGCGGCTTTTCCCGATGTACGGCCTGACCGAAGCGTTCCGCTCGACCTATCTCGATCCCGCCCTGGTCGATAGCCATCCCACCTCGATGGGCAAGGCGATCCCCCATGCCGAGATTCTCGTCATCAACGATGCGGGCGAACCGGCAGCCGACAGTGAGGAGGGGGAACTGGTTCACTGCGGGCCGCTCGTCGCCCAGGGCTACTGGCAGGACCCGGAACGTACCGCCGAACGCTACAGGCCGGCGCCCGCGAGCTCCGCTTATGGCGGAATTGCCGTCTGGTCGGGTGACCGGGTGCGGCGCGAGGCGGACGGGCTGCTCTACTTCGTCGGGCGGCGCGATGCGATGATCAAGAGCGCGGGCAACCGCATCAGCCCGCAGGAAATCGAGGAAGCCGCGCTCGCCACTGGCCTCGTCGCCGAGGCGGTCGCGCTGGGCCTGGCCGACGAACGGCTGGGACAGGCGGTCCACCTGATCGTCCGGATGGCCCCCGGCGCCGAAAACCCCGAACAGGAATTGCCCCGTAAACTCATGCAGGAACTGCCGAATTTCATGCAGCCCAAGGTCATTCACTGGCGCGATGCCATGCCGATCGGTCCCAATGGCAAGATCGACCGCACCGGTCTGCAGGCGGAGCTTGCGGCATGAAGGCGCTCGGACCGATCCCGGCCGGGTTCACCTCCATTGACGGCGTTCTGGCGATGGGCGGCAAGCCGGTGACGCATTGGGTGGAAGAGGCCGGTGGAACCCCGCTGTTCCTCTATTCCGCCGACCGGGTGCGCGAACGGGTCGCGGCCCTGCGCGCCGCGATGCCGGGGCGGCTGTCGCTGCATTACGCGGTGAAGGCCAATCCCTTCGCGCCGCTGCTCTCGGCGATGTCCGGTCTTGTCGACGGCTTCGACATTGCCTCGGGCGGTGAGCTGGAGATCGTGCGCGGTGCCGGGATTGCGCTCGACAAGGTGAGCTTCGCAGGCCCCGGCAAACGCGATGCCGAGCTGGAAGCGGCGATTATGGCCGGGGTGACGCTCAATCTCGAATCCGAGGGCGAGGCTGCGCGGGCGCTGGCAATCGCCGGGCAGCTGGGCGTGACGCCGCGGCTGGCGATCCGGGTGAACCCCAATTTCGACCTCAAGGGTTCGGGCATGAAGATGGGCGGCGGCGCCAAGCCTTTCGGGCTCGATGCCGAGCGGGTTCCCGCGCTCGTGCGCGAAGTCATCGCCAGCGGCGCCGAATGGCGCGGCTTTCACATATTCGCTGGCAGCCAGGCGCTTTCCGCCGAGGCGATTGCAGAGACCCAGGGCCAGACCCTCGACCTTGCGGCGCGTCTTGCCGATGAAAGCGGAGCGCCTCTGCCGCACTGCAATCTCGGCGGCGGCTTCGGTATCCCCTATTTTCCGGGAGACGAAGCACTGGACATTTCGCTCATCGGCGAGCGGCTGGCCGAGCGCTTCGAGAACCTCCCGGACACCTTGCGCGAAACGCATTTCTGCATCGAGCTGGGCAGATATCTCGTGGGCGAATCAGGTGTTTACATTGCCCGCATCGTCGACCGGAAGGTCAGCCACGGCGAAGTTTTTCTGATCACCGATGGCGGGTTGCATCACCAGCTCGCGGCCTCGGGAAATTTCGGAACCGTTGTGCGCCGCAACTATCCCTCGGCGATAGCCACGCGCTTCGGAGCCGAGGTCGAGGAAGAGGCGTCCATTGTCGGTTGCCTGTGCACGCCGCTCGACAAACTGGCGGACAAGGGCGGGTTCCCGCGCGCCGAGGTTGGCGATCTCGTGGCGGTGTTCTGTGCCGGGGCTTATGGTGCCAGCGCCAGTCCGGCGAATTTCCTGGGGCAGGGACCGGCCCGCGAACTGCTGGTCTGAAAAAGCCGTAAGGATTTAGGCATTTGCGCGTCCCGATTCGGGACCTGCCGCCAATTCGTCCCTCAAGGCTAACGCTATGTTCACCCTTTTGACCGATAGCGGGAGCCGGATTTCGCCAGGTCCGCCGCTCTCGTGAGGATTGCGGCGGGTCGGCGCAGTGAGGGAAGTGCCCATGCCGTATCGCCGTCTGCCTCGCCTGCTCGCCGTTTGCGCGCTTGCCGGCGTGACTCTCAGCGGATGTGCAAGCGGCGGTGCAGCGCCCGAACTCCCCCCGGCCTCCTTTGTTGCCATGCAGGAAGGCCCGGGCGAGGAATATGTCATCGGCCCGCTGGATGAGCTGACCATCTTCGTGTGGCGCAACCCCGAGCTGGGCGCGAAAGTTCAGGTCCGTCCCGACGGGCGCATCACCACGCCGCTGATCACCGACATGCCCGCGGTAGGCAAGACCCCCTCGATGCTGGCGCAGGACATACGCCTGCAGCTTTCGCAGTACATCGAGGACCCGCTGGTCTCGGTAATCGTCAACAAGTTCGCGGGGACCTTCAGCCAGCAGATCCGCATCGTCGGCGCGACCGAGAAGCCCGCTTCCATCCCCTACCGCGCCAATATGACCGTGCTGGACGCGATGATCGCGGTGGGCGGCCTCTCCGAATACGCGGCGGGCAACAAGGCGCATCTGATCCGCTTCGACAAGACGACCGGCAAGCAGAAGGAATATGCCCTGCGGCTGGGCGACCTGCTGAAGAAGGGCGACAGCAAGGCCAACGTCATGCTCAGCCCCGGTGACGTCATCATCATCCCCGAAAGCATGTTCTAAGAGGGGCCGGCGCAAGCGATGAACTCTCTCTACGAAGAGCTGCTGGCCGCGATCCACAGCGTCTGGCACCGTCGCTGGATTGCCCTGGGCATTGCCTGGGGCATCTGCCTGTTGGGCTGGCTGGTCGTGGCGCTGATCCCCAACAGCTACGAATCGCGTGCGCGCATTTTCATCCAGCTCGACGATGCGTTGGCGGAGCAGGTCGGCATCGGCGTGGCCGACAAGAAGCGTGACATCGAACGCATCCGCCAGACCCTGACGAGCGCGGTGAACCTTGAAAAGGTCGTGCGCTCGACGCGCATCGGCGACACCATCGAATCGCCCAAGCAGATGGAAGCCGCGGTCCTGGCCCTGGCCGACAACGTCAAGGTGATCAGCCAGCAGGACAACCTCTTCGAGATCACGGCGAACGCCAGCTATTCCTCGTTCTCCGATGCGGAAAACGCCAGGCTTGCCCAGAATATCGCCCAGAAGCTGATCGACATCTTCCGCGAGGAGAACCTCTCGGGCAATCGCGGCGAGATGGTCGAGACGCTGGAGTTCGTGAACCAGCAGCTTGCCCAACGCGAGAAGGAACTGGAATCGGCCGAGCAGAAGCGCACCGCTTTCGAGGCCGAGCATCCGGAATTCGCACTGGGCGGGGCAGCCAGCGCGCAGCGGCTTGAATCCTCACGCGCCGAACTGCGCGGCGTGGAGGCCGATCTGGCTGCCGCGCAGGCTGCGCTTGCGGCCATCGACGGTCAGCTTGCCGGTACGCCCAGAACCATCCCAGGCGGCAGCGCCGGCGGTGCATCGGCGGCCCTGGCGCAGGCTCAGTCCAACCTTGCCTCGCTGCGCGCACGCGGGCTCACCGAAGAGCATCCCGACGTGATCGCTGCGCGCAATCAGATTGCCGCGCTCAAAGGCCCGGCCGCGCAGGAAGCGGCCAGCGGCGTCGGCGCCCCGAACCCCGCTTATACGTCCCTGCAGTCGATTCGGGCCGAGCGGCAGGCCAATGTCCAGGCGCTCATTTCGCGCAAGGCCGCGCTGCAGTCCGACCTTGCCGGGCTGACCGCGCAGGCGATCCAGAATCCGGAACTCGCCAGCCAGGCCCAGCGTATCAACCGCGACTATGACGTGCTGCGCTCTCAGTACGACAAGCTCCTGCAGGACCGCGAGGAACTGCGCCTGCGCGGGGAAGTGAAGACCGAGCGCGAGGCAGTGAAGTTCGAAGTCGTCGATCCGCCGACGACGCCGCGCAAGCCCGTGGCGCCCAATCGCCCGGTCCTGCTGCTGGGCGTGCTGATCGTCGGCATCGGCGGTGGCTGCGCGGGTGCCTTCGCGCTCGGCAAGGTGCGCTCCGTCTACGCGACGGCAGCCGGACTGGAGCGTTCGATCGGCCTGCCGGTGCTCGGCGCGATCTCGCAGAACCTGACCGATGCGGCCCGCGCGCTGCGCAAGCGCCGCCTCAAGTACTTCTATGGCGCCAGCGCTGCGCTTTGCGGGCTCTTCGTCGTGCTGCTCGCGGTCGAATTCATCCAGCGCGGCATGGTGGCCTGAGGGGAACGAGCGATGACCGAGCACACCCGCATCCCGCTTCCCGGCAAAGCCGCTTCCGGTGGATCGCTGATCGAGCGTGCCACTGGCGGCCTCGATCTCAACAGCCTGATCGCAAGGCCCGCGCCGATCCCCGCCGATGTGGTGAGCAGGATCCGCAAGCCGGCGCCGCCCGTTGTCGATCAGCCGCCAGTTGCGCAGGCTCCGCAGGCGCATGCCGCCGTCGAGGCTTCTGAACAAGTTGCTGAAGCGGCTCCCGCGCCGCAACCGATACCCGAGCCGTTGGAACGCACCGAATTTCACGGCACGCATCATCCTGTCGACCGCGATCGTTTGCGCGATCAGGGCCTGATCGTGCCCGAAGGGACAGTGACCGCGAGCCTTGAGGAGTTCCGCATCGTCAAGCGGCAGCTCCTGCTCCAGTGCGCAGACCTGCGCCGCCAGAACGCCGGTCCTTCCGCGCAGCGCCTGCTCATCAGCTCGCCGCACCCGGGCGAGGGCAAGACCTACTGCGCGCTTAACCTTGCGCTTTCGATCGCGGCCGAGAAGGAAAGCGAAGTTCTTCTCGTCGATGCCGACTTTGCCAAGCCGTCGATCCTCTCAGCGCTCGGGCTGCCCGGCGGTCCGGGGCTGATGGATGCGCTCATGGATGAGAGCGTCGATGTCAGCGATTGCGTGCTGGGAACCGACATTCCCGGTCTGTGGGTGCTGCCGGCCGGCGATACCTCGAACACCGATAGCGAATACCTTTCCAGTTCTCGCACTCGCCGCGTGCTCGACCGCCTGACGCAAGGCGCGCCCAATCGCGTGGTGATCTTCGATTCGCCGCCCGCTCTGGCGGCCTCGCCCGCTGCCGAACTTGCCAAGTATGTCGGTCAGGCGGTGGTGATCGTGCGCGCGGACAGCACCGGGCAGGGCGCGCTGGAGGATGCGATCTCTCTGCTCAACGGCTGCCCCAATGTGCAACTGCTCCTGAACGCGGCGCAATTCAGCCCGAGCGGCCGCCGTTTCGGCACTTACTACGGGTACAAGGGATGATGGCGAAGCAACGCCTCCGGACCGGCCTGATCGGCCTGGCGACGATGGCTGCGCTGGTGGCCTTGTCGCTGCCCGTCGCCTCGCACGCACAGACGCTTGGATACGAAGGTGCCGGTGGCGGCGGCATGGACGGCGGCGATGCGCCCGAGGGTCCGGCCTCCGAGACTTACGCGCCCGGCAAGGCTGCCAAGCGCGGCGGCAAGGGGCAGGGCGGACGCCGCCTGGTGATCCAGCCCTATATCGAGCTTGACCAGATCGTCGACGCCCAGCTTTCGCCGGGTGACGATGTGCTGACCTACACGCAAGTCGCGGTCGGCGTGGATGCCAGCATTTCCGGGCAGCGCAATGCGGTTTCGGCCTCGATCCGCTACCAGCGCCAGATCGGCTGGAGCGACAATGCCCGCGATGGCGATGCGATCAGCGGCATCGTGCGCGGCTATGCCACCGTGGCTCCGGGCGTGACGCTGGAGGCCGGGGCACTGGCTACCCAGGTCAATGTCGAGAACGGCGGATCGGCGCTTGCAAGCTCCACCTTTGGCGACAATTCGTCCTCGAATATCTACTCGATCTATGCTGGCCCCTCGGTGGCGACGCGCGCCGGCGATGTGGCAATCAATGCCAATTACCGTGCCGGCTACACCAAGGTCGAACAGCCCAGTGCCTATGTCGCCAGCCCGGGCAGCGCAGCGGCCGACGTCTTCGACGAAAGCGTTTCCCAGGTGGCCGACATCGAGGCGGGAGTTGCGCCATACGAGATTCTGCCCGTCGGGTTGGGCGTTGCCGGCAGCTTCTATCAGGAAGACATCTCCAACCTCGACCAGCGCGTGCGTGACATGCAGGCGCGCGCCATGGTTACGGTGCCGGTCAGCCGCACCGTTCAGGTTGTCGGTGCGGTCGGATACGAGGACGTCGAGGTCTCCAGCCGCGATGCCGTGCGCGATGCGGACGGGAACCCGGTCATCGGCCGGAACGGACGCTACAGGACCGACAAGAGCGCGCCGCGTGAGATCGCCTATGACGTCGAAGGCTTGATCTGGGATGTCGCGGTGATGTGGCGGCCAAGCCGCCGCACGTCGCTTTCGGCCCATGTCGGGCGCCGTTACGGGGCGACCAGCTTCGGCGGCACGTTGGCCTATGCGCCCAACGATCGCAGCCAGCTCAGCGTTGCGGTCTATGACAACGTTGCGGGCTTCGGCGGACAGCTCAATCGTTTCCTCGATGAATTGCCTGACGATTTCGAGGCTGTGCGCGATCCGATCACCGGCCAGCTGCGCGGCTGCGTGGATTCGCTGGAAGGCAGCAATTGCCTTGCCGGTGCGCTCGGTTCGGTGCGTTCGGCCACGTTCCGTTCGCGCGGGGTGACGGCCAGCTATTCGATGAAGCTCGGCCGCCTCAATGCCGGGATCGGCGCAGGTTACGACCGGCGCAAGTTCCTTGCATCCGAAGGCACGATCCTTGCGTCGGCCAATGGCATTATCGACGAAAGCTACTGGCTGGCCGCCTACCTGAGCGGTGATCTGGGGCGTGACGCCGGCTGGAGCACCAATGTCTACGCCAACTGGATCGCCAGTTCCGATCCGCTGGTCGGCGACGTGACCGGCTATGGTGCCACGGCGGCCTATTACCGCCTGCTTACACAGCGCCTGCGGGCAACTGCGGCGCTCGGGATCAACGGGGCGACCCGCGACGATCCTTCCATTGACGATATCTGGACCGCATCGGCCCTGGTCGGCCTGCGGTACGCGTTCTGAAGTCCCAAGGAGGACGAGAGATGTTCGACGATTTCTACGGGTTCGAGAGCCGCCCGTTCCAATTGACGCCCGATCCGGCGTTCTATTTCGAGAGCCGGACGCACCGCAAGGCGCTGTCCTACCTCGGCTATGGCCTCGCCCAGGGTGAAGGCTTCGTCGTCATCACCGGCGAAGTGGGCGCGGGCAAGTCGACGCTTGTCGCGCACCTCATGGCAACGATCGATCCCAGCCGCCTGACTGCGGCGCAAGTCGTCACCAGCGCGCTCGATGGCGAGGAGATCGTCCATGTCGTCGCGCAGGCTTTCGGGCTTGCGGTCGCCGGGCACGACAAGGCCTCGGCGCTGGGCGCGATCGAAGGCTTCCTGCATGAGGAAGCGCGCCAGGGCCGCCGCTGCCTGCTGATCGTCGACGAGGCGCAGAATCTCACTGTCTCTGCGCTCGAAGAGCTGCGCATGCTTTCCAACTTCCAGCTCGGATCGCATCCGCTGCTGCAGACGCTTCTGCTTGGCCAGCCCGAATTCCGCTCGACCTTGCTGGAGAGCGGGGAACTGGAGCAGCTGCGCCAGCGCGTCATTGCCACCCACCACCTCGAGGCGATGCAGGCCGACGAAGTGCAGGCCTATATCGAACACCGCCTTGGCTGCGTGGGCTGGCAGGGCAATCCGCAGTTCGATGCGCAAGTTTTCGCCGGGATCTTCGAGGCGACCGGCGGCGTGCCCCGGCGCATCAACCAGCTCGTCAATCGCCTGCTGCTGCTGGGTGCGGTCGAGCAGCGTTGCGTCATCGACGGCGAGGTTCTGGCTCAGGTCCTTGCCGAACTGGACGCGGACGGTTCGATCTCGCTTGTGAGCCGCAAGGCTCCCGAGCCCGAGGCCGAGCCCGAGGCCGCTGCAATGCAGGGCGAGGCGGCCGAACCCGCGGTTTCGCCGCGCGGGGAAGAAGCACGCACGGAAGCTGTCCCGGGCGGCATCGACAGCGATGAAGTCGCCGCGATCATCGAAGCTGCAATGGCCGACCGCGACGCCCAGATCACTGAACTGCAACAGGCCGTGCTCGAACTCGCGATGGCGGCCGAAGCGCGCGAGCATGAAGCTGCCGATGCCGGGCAGGCGCAAGTGGCGTCGCTCGAAGCGCAGCTTCAGGCGATGTCCGGCCATGTCTCGGATCTCGAGGCGCGCCTTGCCGAGCATGACCGCATGCTGCGCCATACCCTGACGATGCTGATTGAGTGGATCGAAGGCGGCGAGGGCCAGCGCCGCGCTGCCTGAGAGCCCCAGCCTTCGTCCGCGCATGACCGGAGTGAGCCCGATGCCCGCCAGTCCCCAGATCAACGGTCTCTCGGTCGATGTCGAGGACTGGTTCCAGGTCGGCGCCTTCGAAACCGTCATCGCGCGTGATGACTGGTCCAGGCTGGCGGACCGGGTCGAGCGCAATTGCGATACCATCCTTGAAATGTTCTGCGATGCGGGCGTTAAGGGGACTTTCTTCACGCTGGGCTGGGTGGCCGAGCGTCACGGTCCGCTGATGCGCCGCATCGCGGCCGAAGGGCATGAAGTGGCAAGCCATGGCTGGGACCATGAGCGCGTCTTCCGCCTTGGCGCAGACGGCTTCGCGCGCGATCTCGAACGCAGCCGCAAGGCCATTGAGGACGCCGCCGGGGTCGCTGTAACCGGCTACCGGGCGCCGAGCTTCTCCATCGATGCGCGCACGGCATGGGCTTTCGAGGTGCTGGCTGTGCAGGGCTATGCCTACAGCTCCAGTGTCGCGCCTATCGCCCACGATCACTACGGCTGGCGCGAGGCGCCGCGCTTCGCCTTTCATCCGCTGGCAGGCAGCGATCTCGTCGAGATCCCGGTCACCACCGCGACTTTCGCCGGACGCCGTCTTGCCGCAGGTGGAGGCGGCTTCTTCCGCGTCCTGCCCTATGGCTTTTCGCGCTGGGCGATCCGGCAAGTGAATCGCGAGGAGGGGCGACCGGCGGTGTTCTACTTCCACCCCTGGGAAATCGATCCCGACCAGCCGCGCGTCGAGAATGCGCCGCTGCGCTCGCGTCTGCGGCACTACACCAATCTCGATGTCATGGCGGGTAAGCTGCGCCAGCTTATCGACGAGTTCAGCTGGGGCCGCATGGACGATCTCGCCGCGCGCGAATCGGACAGGGCCATGGCGCTGGCGGCGTGAACGCACCCTTCGCCCCGACCCGCGCACAGGTGCGGCTGGCCGACCTGGCCGATCCGGGCGAGATCGCTCGGCTCGAAGGCTATGTCGCGGCGCATCCGCAAGCTACGCCCTTCCATCGTCCGGCCTGGTTCGTGGCCACCGCCCGCGCCACCGGAAACCGCGCGTTCGCACTGGTGCAGGAGCGGCATGGCGAGATCGTTGCGTTCCTTCCGCTCAGTGCGATCCATTCGCCCATCTTCGGAAACATGCTGGCCTCCAGCGGCTTTGCCGTCGGCGGCGGCTTGCTGGCGGACGACGGCGCCGAGCCTGCAGAGGTGCTGCGCGCTGCCGAGGAACTGGCGCTGCGTCTCTCCTGCCCGACAATCGAGCTGCGCGGCGGCGCACTTCCCGACGCGGGGCAGGGCTGGGTGCTCAAGAGCGAATCGCACTGCAACTTCGCCCGGCCCCTGGCGGCGGACGACGAGGCGGAATTGCTCACGGTCCCGCGCAAGCAGCGCGCCGAAGTCCGCAAGTCGCTCGCGAACGACCTGACTGTCGAGATCGGCACCTCCGAGCGCGACCGGGCTGCGCACTATGCGGTCTTTGCCGAGAGTTATCGCAATCTGGGCACGCCGGTATTCCCGCGCGGGTTGCTCGACGCCGTCGTCGATGCTTTCGGCGAGGATGCGGACATCCTGACCGTCCGGCACGAAGGACGTCCTCTCGCCAGCGTGATCACGGTCTATCACCGGGGCGCGGCGATGCCCTATTGGGGCGGAGGCACCCGGGAGGCGCGGCGCCTGCGCGCGAACGACCGGATGTACTTCGAGCTCATGCTCCACGCCCGCCGCCGCGGGTGCACTGCGTTCGACTTCGGCCGGTCCAAGACCGGAAGCGGAGCCTATCATTTCAAGCGCAACTGGGGCTTCGAGCCCGAAGCGCTGACTTATGCCAGCTGGACCGCTCCCGGAGCCCGAGCGCGCGAGGCCGACCCGGCCAGCGCCAAGCTGTCGCTGCAGATCGCGCTCTGGCAGAAACTGCCGCTGGGCATTGCCAATCGCCTTGGGCCGCTGATTGCCCGGGGGATCGGCTGATGGGCGAGATCCTGTTCCTGTCCCACCGCATTCCGTTCCCTCCCGACCGGGGCGACAAGATCCGCTCGCACCATGTTCTCAAGGCATTGGCCGGCATGGCTCCCGTCCATGTCGCCACTTTCGCCGACGACGAGCAGGACTTTGCCAGCGAAGCGGATCTCGCGGCGATTGCGGCCAGCCATCGGCTGCTGCGCCGGACGAAGCCCCTGCCGCTTGCCGCGTTCGAGGCCCTTTCTGGCGGCAAGCCGGTCAGCCTCACCGCCTTTCACGACCGTCGCCTGAAGGCCTGGGTGCGCGACACGCTGCGCGACCGGGACATCGACGTCATCTACGTTTTTTCGGGGCAGATGGCGCAATATGTGCCCGGCACCTTCACCGGCCGCGTCGTGGCGGATCTGGTCGACGTCGATTCGGCCAAGTTCGACGCCTATGGAGCCAACGCAAAGGGCCTGCGCAGCTGGATCGATCGGCGCGAAGGCCGCGTCCTCGGCGCGGAAGAAGCGCGCATCGTCCGCCGCGCCGATGCAAGCCTGCTGATCAGTCCCCTCGAAGCCGAATTGCTGCTTTCGCGACTGCCGCCGGACCTTGCGGCAAGTGCAAAGGTCCACGCGATGGGCAATGGTCTCGACAGCACGTATTTCGACCCGGCCGTGGTTAAGCCTGAGCCGCGCATCGTGCAGTCGGGCGGTCCCCGCATCATCTTTACCGGGCAAATGGATTACGCGCCCAATGTGGCTGCGGTGCTGCGGGCCATCGACCGCATCATGCCCGCCGTCCGCTCGGCTTGCGGACATGCGACCCTGCATGTCGTGGGGCGCAATCCGGTCGACGCATTGCTAGCGCGCGATGGCGTGAACGGCACGCGGATCTGGGGACGCGTCGACGATATTCGCCCGTGGCTTGCAGGTGCGGATCTCGCGCTGGTGCCGTTGGAGATCGCGCGCGGCGTGCAGAACAAGGTGCTTGAAGCGATGGCGATGGAATTGCCGGTGATTCTCACGCCCGGAGCGGCCAACGGTATCGATGCCGTCAATGGGCGCGACTTTCGCATTGCCGATGGCGACGCCGCGATGGCAGGGGCGATCCTTGCCATTTCCCAGAGCGCCGCGCGCAGGCAGGCCAAGGGATCGGCGGCACGCCGTTGGATCGTCGAGAACGCAAGCTGGCCGGCCGCGCTTGCACGCTTGCCCGAATTCATCGGGGGCTCCGATGCCCGAATGAACGCGGTTGCCTGACATGCGTTCCTTGGCTGCCGTTCTCAATTTCGGCGAAAGTCCGATCCCTGAAAGCTGGCGCGGGCCGCTGCTGCGACTGGCGGGAGTCTGGCTCGTTCTGGTCTTCACGTTCGCTGCGGACTGGGCGGCGATGGCACGTCAGTGGTGGGACATTTCCACATACAATCATGTTCTTCTGATCCCGCCGATCCTCGGCTGGCTGGTCTGGCAGCGCTGGGGCGAACTGCGCAAGATTGCGCCACAATGCTGGTGGCCGGGTCTGCTCCTGTTCGGAGGCGCTGCCTTCATCTGGTTGCTGGGCGCGATGTCGGGACTGGACCTTGCGCGCCAGGCCGGGGCTATCGCCATGCTCGGCGCAAGCGTCCCGCTGCTGCTGGGGCCGCAGGTCAGCGCCGGGTTGCTCTTCCCGCTTTGCTACCTCGCCTTCCTCGTCCCGCTGGGCGAGGAACTGGTGACCATTCTGCAGATGATCACTGCCGATATCACCGTTGCGCTCACCCATCTGAGCGGGATCCCGGCGGTCATCGACGGCGTCTTCATCGATACCCCTGCAGGCCTGTTCGAAGTGGCGGAAGCCTGTTCGGGCGTGAAGTTCCTGATCGCTATGGTCGCGTTCGGCGTGCTCACTGCCAATGTCTGCTTCATCAGCTGGCCGCGCCGGATCGTCATGGTCGGGGCCTGTGTGCTCGTGCCGATCCTTGCCAATGGCGTAAGGGCATGGGGCACGATCTACGCCGCACAGTGGTTCGGCGCGGACGTGGCGGCAGGTTTCGATCACATTGTCTATGGCTGGTTCTTTTTCGCCATCGTGCTGGGGCTCGTGATCCTTGGCGCCTGGCGGTTTTTCGACCGACCGCTGGCAGATCCGATGATCGATGCCGAAGCGATAGGCCGCAGCAGGCTGGTAGGTCGCCTTTCCGCAATGCAGGTGCGGCCTGCGTTCGCGCTGCTGGGCCTTGTTGCGCTGATGCTCCTCGCACGTGGCTGGGCCTATGGAGCCGATCGGATTGCCGCGCCCCTGCCGCCGCAAATAGAGCTTCCTGCGGTCTCCGGCTGGACGCGCGCGGACTATTCGCCGTCGATCTGGTGGGAACCGCAGGCGTCCGGCGCCGATCATCGCCTGCTCGGAAGCTATGTCGACGGCGAGGGGCGCAAGGTCGATGTGTTCCTGGCGCTCTATGCGTCGCAGGGGGAAGGGCGCGAAGCCGGAGGATTCGGGCAGGGCGCGCTGATGCCGGACAGTGCCTGGGCTTGGCAGAGCCCGGGCAGGGCCTTCCCGGAGGGCAGGAGCGAGCGACTGCTCGGCGCCGGCAAGGTCGAGCGGCTGGCCGTCACCTGGTATCGCAACGGAGATCTGGTCACAGGCAGCAATGCGCGCCTCAAGCTGGCCGTGATCGGCAATCATCTTCTCCTGCGGAGACGCCCGACGACCATGCTGATCGTCTCGGCCGAGGAAACTCCTGCCAAGCCTGCTGCCGAGGCCATATCGCATTTCCTGTCATCCACCGGGCCGCCAGGCGCGTGGATGGACCGCGTCGAACAACTCCGGTAGGTACGCGAGTGCATGTGCGGCATTGCCGGAATCTATCATCTTGAAACGCCAAAGCCCGTCGACCCCGCCAGGGTCGAGGCGATGTGCGATGCGATGGTCCATCGCGGGCCTGACGGGCACGGGGTTTGGACGGCGCCGGGCGTAGGGCTGGGGCATCGACGCCTGTCGATCATCGATCTTGCGGGCTCTCCACAGCCGATGGCCTCCAGCGATGGCCGCGCGATGCTGGTCTTCAACGGCGAGATCTACAACTACCGCGAGCTGCGCCAGGAACTGCGCAAGACCGGCGCGATGTTCCATACCGACGGCGACAGCGAGGTCATTCTTGCTGCATGGCAGCGCTGGGGCCCCGAATGCGTCAGCCGCCTGCACGGCATGTTCGCTTTCGCGATCTACGACTGCGAGGCGCGCACGCTTTTCCTGGCCCGGGACCGACTGGGCGTGAAGCCCCTGTTCATGGCGCCATTGAGCGACGGCAGCCTCGCTTTCGGTTCGGAACTCAAGGCGCTGCTGGCGCATCCCCTGCTGCGGCGGGACGTCGATCCCTTGGCCGTGGAGGATTACCTGGCCTGGGGCTACGTGCCGGACAGTCGCTCGATGATCAAAGGGGTCATGAAGCTTCCCGCGGGCCATTCGCTGCTTCTCCAGCACGGCAAGCCGTTGCCTGCGCCCCGGCAGTACTGGGACGTCTCCTTCGCCGAGCGGAGCAAGGGGAAGGTTGAGGACCTCGAGGCCGAATTGCTGCACCTGATGCGGCAGGCGGTGACTTCGCGCATGGTGGCCGACGTCCCGCTCGGGGCATTCCTTTCAGGCGGCGTCGACAGCTCGAGCGTGGTGGCCCTGATGGCGGAGGCCTCTTCGCAGGCCGTGCGCACCTGTTCCATCGGCTTCGACGTCGCCGCGCTCGACGAGACAGCATATGCCAGCCAGGTCGCGGAGCGTTACGGCACCGATCACCAGGCTCGGCAGGTCTCCCCGGACGACTTCGGGATGATCGATACGCTGGCGGGCATGTTCGACGAGCCATTCGCCGATGCCTCGGCGCTGCCGACTTGGCGGGTGTGCCAGCTTGCACGCGAAAGCGTGACAGTCGCTCTGTCCGGTGACGGCGCGGACGAAGCGCTTGCCGGTTATCGCCGGCACCTTTTCCAGCACGGCGAGGATCGCGTTCGCGCGCTTCTGCCGCAATCGGTGCGCGGTCCGGTGTTCGGAGGGCTGGGTGCGATCTATCCCAAGGCTGACTGGGCGCCGCGGCCCCTGCGGGCAAAGACGACGCTGCTTTCGCTCGCGGGCGATTCAGCCGAGGGCTATGCGCGTGCGATCGGCTTCACTTCGCCGGAACTGCGCGAAAGCCTCTATTCCCCGGAATACCTGCGACTTCGCGGGGACTACCGGGCCGAGACACCGCTGCTGGAACTGATGCGCGGCGCGCCCGCGCGCTCGGGGCTGGACCGCGCGCAATATGCGGACCTCAAGGCGTGGCTTCCGGGGGATATCCTGACCAAGGTCGACCGTACGAGCATGGCGGTCAGCCTTGAAGCGCGCGAGCCCTTGCTCGATCACCGATTGATCGAATTCGCCGCCAGCCTGCCCGAATCGATGCGCGTGCGCAGCGGGCAGGGCAAGTGGCTGATGAAGCGCACGATGCGGCGCTTCCTGCCGGACGACATCCTTTATCGCCCCAAGCAGGGCTTCGTGACGCCGATTGCCCAGTGGTTTCGCGGTCCGCTCGCCCAGGTTGCCCGGGATGCCTGTTCCAGTCCCCAGCTGGCGCGAACCGGCTGGTTCGACAGCCGTCGCCTGTCGGGCCTGGTCGATGCGCATCTGGCGGGAACTTCGGACAATTCCCGGCTGCTCTGGCAGTTGCTGATGCTTGAGAAGGCATTTACCAAGTTGGGTATTGCCTGAACCCGCCTGCGTGCTGGACGAAACGGTGTATTCCTGCCTGTGTAAAAGCCGGGAATTAACTACACCCAATCTTAGGACATTTACTCTAGGCCATCCCTGAGAAGCGTCATCGAAGGACGTGTATGAAGGTCAAGGTCTACGATTCTCGGGCGGAAAAAGCGGACGATTCCCGCAGCGCTGACGCGTATCTGCCGTCCGTTGATGCGTCGGCACCAAGGGTGAGGCCGAAATGACCGATCTCAAGGCCCGTTTCCGCAAGTTCTGGAGCAATGCCCGCTTCCGCATCGTCTTCTGGGCGACGCTGACCGGCGTTCTGTGCGGCGTTTCGGGTGTCGGCCTGCCGGTCGAGGATGTGATTGGCAGTATACGCGATTATCTACGGCGGCATCCCTCGAACGGAGAAATTGCGCTCGTTCTCCAAGACAGTCGAACGCTTGACGAGCTTGGTGCCATTGATGTGACCAGGGCTGAAGACGCCAAGGTGACCGCAGCGCTCTTCGCGGCTGGCGCAAAGCGCGTTTTCTTCGATCGTGGGTTGCGTTACGACGATTCTGACAACGGTAATAAGCAATTCGTCGATGTGCTGAAGAAGCACCCTGGGCAGGTCTTTCTCAGTGCCATGCCCAGCAGCGACGGCGCAGGCGGTAATCACGCAAGCGTTTTGCCGTCCGTGACTTTCAGGGAGAATGCCAAGGTGGTGTCCGCCCTGGCCTTGCATCATCCCTTCAACCTCAATGTAAGTTGGCCGTATTCGTCGAATAGTGCGATTGGGGTAATTCCTAGTTTGCCGGCTGCAATCGCAGGGGTGGAGCAAGGGCCCGATCTCCTTTTTCAGCCCGACTATTCGATCGACTATCGGACAATACCCACCAGCAGCTACATAGATGTGCTTCGCGGAGACTTCGAGAAATCGAACGTCGCCGGGAAGGATGTCATCATTGCACCCGGGTCGATCGCATATAACGACATTCATCCATTGCCCGGCGGGCAGGGGTACGCACCAGGCGGCTATTTCCACGCTATCGCGGCTGAGACACTAAAGCGCGGATTGCCGATGGATGTGGGCTGGATTCCTCCATTCCTGCTTGTTTGCGCCATTGTGATTTCCGGCTTTGGGCGTGGTCGCGTCTTCGACGTTTACCGCTTTTCGGGTCTAGCGCTGGTCCTGATCGCGGCGCCATTCGTACTGAATTATGTAAACATCAAGGTGGATATATTTCCTGCGCTTGCCGTTG
This sequence comes from Novosphingobium sp. PP1Y, assembly GCF_000253255.1. NCBI lineage: Bacteria > Pseudomonadati > Pseudomonadota > Alphaproteobacteria > Sphingomonadales > Sphingomonadaceae > Novosphingobium > Novosphingobium sp. PP1Y. Next base: position 2,302,653 of record NC_015580.1, read on the forward strand.
CCGCCGTGGCGGTCTTCCGCATGCGTAACCTCGATCGCGTGGAGGTCGCGGGAGAGACCAATGCGGGCTCGGGGCTCCCGAGTGTGCAGGCACTGCGCAATTTCGACGCGATGTCCACCAAGATCCTGGTTGCACTGAAGATTCGCAATTACGGAGCCATCATTGGTAGCTTTGCCGAGCATGTGGAGGCGCAAGTCGCGCATGAAATCGTGCGGCGTATCCGCATCAGCGATCACGACGTGACCGTCTATCATGAAAGCGGCATGTTCCTGTGGCTGTCGAACATTCGCAGTACGTTCGATCTCTTCGAGAACCTTGAGGGGCTGCATCGCATCGTTCAGAACGGCATTCAGGTCAGCGGCATGGATATCGACCTCTCCTTCAACTGCGGCATCGATTCAGAGTTCGACCGGACGGTCTCCAGCCGCGTGGCAAGCGCGATGCAGTCGGCAGAGGAAGCGGTTCGCAACGACGAACTCGTCTATCAGCACGATAGCCGCCGTCATGAGGCGCAGTGGGAACTTTCGCTTCTGACCCAGCTCGATCGCGCTATCGACAATGGCGAAGTCTGGGTCGCCTATCAGCCCAAGCTTGACGTGAAGTCCAATCGCATTGCCGGTGCTGAGGCGTTGGTGCGCTGGACGCACCCGGAACGTGGACCGATCAGCCCGGACAAGTTCATCCGCATTGCCGAGGAATTCCACCGGATCGAACGCATAACCCGCTTCGTCGTCAACGAAGCGGTGCGTTCTGCCGTCAACCTCGCGCGGCTGGGCTACGACTTCTCGATGTCGGTCAACATTTCGGCGCAATTGCTGCGCAATCCGGGCCTTCCGGGAATGATTTCAGAGATTCTCGCCGCGCACGGTCTGCCGCCGGAGAAGCTGGTCCTGGAAATCACCGAGACCGATCGTCTCGATCGCAGTTCGCGAACGTTCCAGATGCTCCAGCGCCTGGTCCAGTCCGGGCTGCGCTTGTCGATCGATGATTTCGGCACGGGCAATGCGACGATCGACTACTTGCGCTACCTCCCGGCCGCAGAGGTTAAGATCGACAAGGTCTTCATCCAGGCCATGGAAGCGAACAAGGAGGACTACCTGCTCGTCCAGTCGATCATCGAAATGGCCCATTCACTCGATCGCATTGTCGTTGCTGAAGGGGTGGAAACCGGGACCGCGCTCGAGATTCTCAAGGGCATGGGATGCGACACCATCCAGGGCTACTACGTCAGTCGTCCGGTGCCGTTTCCTGATCTGATCGATAATATCGAAAGGAAGCAGGCCCGAATGAATGGTTAAAAAAGTCTTGCTGACATCTTAACTCATTGTTATCCATATGGGCAGCCGCAAAAAACGCGGCGGTTCACATGGGGAAATACAATGTACAGCTGGCTTTGGGGCGGCTTCGGTCGCTAAAAATCGGACAGTCGGCGACCTCTTCGGGAGTAAATGTCTCGGCAGGTCGCGGCGTCTTTCAATACCCGTTTCTAAGCATTTATCGCTCTGAATCAGGTATTTAACGGATATATTTAAATCCGTGATTAAGCGCTCTGGCCGCGTTGGCTCAGGGCGCTTTTGATATTTGGGCTTTGGCTGGGCGCGTCTCGCGCGATGCTCGCAGGACCTGGCTGATGACCCGATCCTTGCGACTCACTTGCGTCCCGATTCGGGAATCATTAACGAATTGAAGAGGTCGAACGGTCGAATTCGTTAACGAATTCAGCTTTCGCCATGGCCGAGCGCAAGATAATCTGCGCTCTGCATTTCGTTAAGACGGCTGACCGTGCGCTCGAATTCGAAGCGGCCGGAGCCGGCTTCGTAAAGCTCCTCGGGAGCGGCGTCGGCAGCGACGATCAGCTTGACCTTGTTTTCATACAGCGCATCGATCAGCGTCACGAACCGGGCGGCTTCGTTGCGACGGTCCGGCCCCATTTTCGGGATGCCGACGACGATCACCGTGTGATAGGCGCGGGCAATGGCAAGATAGTCGGACGCGCCGCGTGCTTCGCTGCACAGCCGCTTGAAACTGAACACGCCGACACCCTTCAGGCTCTTGGGCACGAAAAGAGTGCGACCGCCGCCGACGTCGATCTCGGTCGAAGGCACGTGTTCGGCATCTTCGGGCGGATAGTCCGTCAGGCGATAGAAGGCCTCGCGTGCCTGCTGCGTAGTCGGTTCACCGAGCGGCATGTGCCAGGTCGGCATGCCGCCCAGACGGGCCAGCCGATAGTCGGTGGGGCCATTCAACGTCATCACGTCCAGTTCCTGCTCGATCAGATCGATGAAGGGCAGGAAGTGTTCGCGGTTCAGGCCGTCCTTGTAGAGCTGAGATGGGGCCCGGTTGGACGTGGTGACGATCGTCACGCCTTCGTTCACGATCAGATGCGTAAACAGGCGGCTCATGATCATGGCGTCGGCGGAATTGTTGACGACCATCTCGTCGAAGGCGAGGCACTGGACGTTGCGTGCGATCTGGGCTGCGACCGGCGGGATCGGATCGCCGGTTTCATTCTTTCGTTCGTCGCGCAGCAGGGCGTGCACATCGAGCATGAAGGCATGGAAGTGGACGCGCTTTTTCTCGGTAATGTCGAGCGTCTGGTGGAACAGGTCCATCAGCATCGACTTTCCGCGGCCGACGCCGCCCCACATATACACACCGCGCGGGGGCAGGGGCTTCTTGCCGAGCAGGCGTCCGATCAGGCCCGTGGACGAGCGTGCCTTGTACATCTCTCGCTGGAGGCGATCGAGGCGTTCGGCAGCCGCTGCCTGCTCCGGGTCGACACGGAGTTCGCCCGTGGCGACGAGCGCCTCGTAACGGTTCAGCATGCCGGTCATCGCGCAGACGGTTTCCGCAAGGTGCCCATGTAGGAAGCGATCAGTTCGCCTTCCTGTTCAAGATTTCCGCGAAGGAAGAACAGGCGGCCGGTTTCCTTCATGACTTCGCAGATCGCATCCAGCGGGGCACCGAGGCGTCCGCTGCCCACGAACTGCGTGGACAGGTCCAGCGTTACGGAGGCAGCGGCATTGCCGCCGACCACCTGGTGAACGGTTGCGAACAGGGAAATATCGATCAGCCCGAGGATCACGGCGCCGTGGAGCGCGCCGTGCAGGTTTGCATGCCTGGTCGTGGTGTTGAGCATGCGCAGCCGCGCCGCCCGGTCGCCTTCCTGTCGCAAAAGCATCTTGCCCATCACGACAGGGTTGAAGCGATCCTGGTCGGCCATGTCCCACGTATGCCAGCCCGGATTTTCCGGATCGGGCTCGTGGATGAATGCGCTGGTAGGTTCCACCTCGGCTCAGACCGCGAGGATCAGACCTGGCGCTCCGCCTGCATCTTTTTGATTTCGGCGATGGCGCGCGCCGGCGAGAGGCCCTTGGGGCACACGTTGGCGCAGTTCATGATCGTGTGGCAGCGGTAGAGGCGGAAGGGATCTTCCAGTTCGTCCAGACGCTCACCGGTCATCTCGTCGCGGCTGTCGGCGAGCCAGCGATAGGCTTGGAGCAGGATTGCCGGGCCGAGAAACTTGTCGGAGTTCCACCAGTAGCTCGGGCATGACGTCGAGCAGCAGGCGCACAGGATGCACTCGTAGAGGCCGTCCAGCTTTTCACGCTGCTCGGGGCTCTGCAGGCGCTCCTTGCCCGAAGGCGTGGTCGAGACGGTCTGCAGCCAGGGCCGGATCGAGGCGTACTGCGCGTAGAAGTGGGTGAAGTCGGGAACGAGGTCCTTGATCACTTCCATGTGCGGCAACGGAGTGATGCGGATGTCGCCCTTGAGGTCCTCGATTGCCGTGGTGCAGGCAAGACCGTTCGAGCCGTTCATGTTCATCGCGCACGAACCGCAGATGCCTTCGCGGCAAGAGCGGCGGAAGGTCAGCGAAGGATCCTGTTCGCTCTTCATCTTGATGAGCGCGTCGAGGACCATCGGGCCGCAGTTGTCGAGATCGATTTCGAACGTGTCGTAACGCGGGTTTTCGCCCGAATCCGGATCGTAGCGATAGACGGTGAATTTCTTCACGCGCGTGGCGCCTTCCGCCTTGTGGACGTTGCCCTGCTTCTTGATCTTGCTGTTGGCCGGGAGGGTGAAGGTCGCCATGAAAGAATCCCCGTGATCTCGCATTGCGGCATGAACCGCTTCTGCAGACCCCTCTAGCGATTCAGCGGCCCGGGGCAAGGGGCCAGAATGACAGGTCCTGCTGTTTGGGTAGGTGGCCTGAAGGCGGCAATGGTCGGCACTTATTTTTCACTAAAGTATTGAAATACAATATTAAATGTTCATGATTTCGCGCGCATGGGCGGATTTGGGGCATCCCGGAGCGTGAGGTCGCCCATCCTATTTGTCATCAGGATGATGGCTTATTTACGCGAATCGCGGCAGTTTCCTTGCTGATGAGGGCCTTTCGCCGTGCTTTGAGGACGGGATGCCGAACCTTGGCAGGTCCGCTTCCATGCCGGGAACCGCAGCGAACCCGCGGCGTAGACGATGGCATGATCAGGCGGTTTGCGCAGGAATGAGCAAGGAGCGATTCAGATGACATGCGCCTGTATCTTCGGTGCCGGCGGCGGAATCGGTTCGGCGCTCGTCGAAGCGCTGGCCGCGCGTAGCGATGTCGAGCGGGTCTATGCCGCCAGTCGAAAGTCCCTGGCGCTTGGCGGCAAGATCGTCCCTCTTGCCTGTGATGTGACCGACGAAGGCGCAATTGCCGAGGCTGCACACCGCATGGAGCGGGAAGGGCTGCCTGACCTCGTGATCGTTGCCAGCGGGGCGCTCGACTTTGCCGACGGGGCAGGGCCCGAACGGTCTTATCGAAAACTGGACCAGGCAAGGATGGCGCAGCTCTTCGCGCTCAATACGATTGCCCCGGCCATGGTTGCTCGCCATGTGCTGCCGCTGCTCCCAAGGGACAAGCGCAGTGTCTTTGCGGCCATTTCAGCGAGAGTGGGTTCGATTGCGGACAATCGCCTGGGCGGATGGCACAGCTATCGGGCCTCGAAGGCGGCACTGAACATGCTGATCCGCAATTTCGCTATCGAACTGGGGCGCACCCACCGCCAAAGCGTGATCGTTTCGCTCCATCCCGGCACCGTGGATACGCCGCTTTCACGTCCCTATCAGCGTAATCTGCCCGATGGCCAGGTAACCGATGCCGCGCAGGCTGCGCAAAGTCTGCTGACCGTCATCGATGGACTCGGACCTGCCGATAGCGGCGGGTTTTTTGCGTGGGACGGTCAGTCGATCCCGTTCTGATGGAATAGCTGGGTCGGTCCACGGACCCGCAAAAAAGAAAAAGCCCCGCAGCACGCAATGGCGCTGCGGGGCTTTTTCTGTCGGTTGGGCTTATTCGCCGAACGTGCGCTGCCACCAGCCTCGACGCGGGCGCTCGGCGCTCTCGTCATTGGCTGCTTCGTCACCTGACGATGCGTCCGCAGTCACTTCCTCGCCAACAGGGGCGGCTTCGACGGGCGTCGCTTCAGGCGCAGCGGCCTCAACTGCAACCGGCTCTGCTTCCTCGGCGGGCTTGGGCTCGGCCTTCTTGCGGCGCGCGCGCTTGGGCTTTGCCGGCGCTTCCTCGGCGGCAGGGGCGTCCTCTGCGGCTGCTTCCACCACTTCGGCTTCGGGCTTGGGCTCGGCCTTCTTGCGGCGGGTGCGCTTGGGCTTGGCCGGCGCTTCCTCGGCAGCAGGGGCATCCTCAGCGGGAGCCTCGGCCGCTTCGGCTTCGGGCTTGGGCTCGGCCTTCTTGCGGCGGGTGCGCTTGGGCTTGGCCGGCGCTTCCTCGGCAACCGGAGTTTCCTCGGCCGGAGCTTCGGCAGCGACTGCTTCAGGCGCTTCCTCAACTGCGGCTTCGGCTGCTTCGGGCTTGGGCTCGGCCTTCTTGCGGCGCGTGCGCTTCTTCGGCTTGGGAGCTTCCTCAACCTCAGGCTCGGCCTCGGCTACCGGAGTGGCCTCGATCGGAGCTTCGGCTTCGGCAGGAGCTTCGGCAACGTCTGCGTCCTCGTGCGAACCCTGGCTGTCGTCGCCGGCTTCACCCTCGGTCTGCTCGCCTGCCTCGTCGACGCGCCGTCCGCGCCTGCGGCGACCGCCACGGCGGCGGCGCTTGCGGGGCGCATCGCCTTCCTCATCGTCACCGCCGGCGAAGGTTTCTTCGCCCTCGTTGTCGTTTTCGGCGCTCTCGGAGGCTTCGGTTTCGGCGCTTTCGTCGCCTGACTGCTCGTCACGACGGTCGCGATTGCGACCGCGACGGCGACGGCGACGCTTGCGGCGGCCTTCGCCCTCGGAGCGGGCTTCGGCGTCCTCGCGCTCGATCTCGTCCTCGTCATCCTCAGGGATGTCGTCATCCTCGACCTCGACGGCAATCGGCTCGAAGCGGGGCACGAATTCGTTGCGCGGACCCGACGAGATGACGCGCATCTTGGCGCCTTCGTTCTCACCTTCCGGAATGACTTCGACTGCCACGCCGTAGCGAGCCTCGATGTCGGCCAGGTCGGTGCGCTTGGCATTGAGCAGGTAGACTGCCGCTTCGGTCGACGCGAAGAGCGAGACGACCACGCCCTTGCCCTTGGCCGCTTCGTCCTCGATCAGGCGCAGCGCCGAGAGACCTGCCGAGCTGGCGGTACGCACGAGGCCGGTACCGTCGCAATGCGGGCAGGAGCGGGTGGTCGCTTCCAGAACGCCGGTGCGCAGGCGCTGGCGGCTCATTTCCATCAGGCCGAAGCTGGAGATGCGACCGACCTGGATGCGTGCCCGATCGTTCTTGAGCGCGTCTTTCATCGCCTTCTCGACCTTGCGGACGTTGGAGCCGTACTCCATGTCGATGAAGTCGATCACGACGAGTCCGGCCATGTCGCGCAGGCGCAGCTGACGGGCGATTTCCTGGGCCGCTTCGAGATTGGTGGCGACCGCCGTCTGCTCGATACCGTGCTCCTTGGTGGCGCGGCCCGAGTTGATGTCGATCGAAACGAGCGCTTCGGTCGGGTTGATGACGATGTAGCCGCCCGAGCGAAGCTGCACGACAGGGTCGTACATCGCGGTAAGCTGGTCTTCGGCGCCATAGCGCTGGAACAGCGGAACCGGGTCGGAATAGGGCTTCACCCGCCGCGCATGGCTGGGCATGAGCAGCTTCATGAAGTCCTTGGCGGCGCGGTAGCCTTCCTCGCCCTCGACCACGACTTCCTCGATCTCGCGATTGTAGATGTCGCGGATCGCGCGCTTCACGAGGTCGCTGTCCGAATGGATCAGCGAGGGAGCGGCCGAGCCGAGCGTCTTTTCGCGCAGTTCGTCCCAGAGACGGGCGAGATAGTCGAAGTCGCGCTTGATCTCGGTCTTGGTGCGCTGGAGGCCGGCGGTGCGCACGATGCAGCCCATCGAACGCGGCAGCTCAAGCTCTGCAATGATCGACTTGAGGCGCTTGCGGTCCGAGGCCGAGCTGATCTTGCGGCTGATGCCGCCGCCGTGGCTCGAGTTCGGCATGAGCACGCAGTAACGGCCAGCAAGGCTGAGGTACGTGGTCAGCGCCGCGCCCTTGTTGCCGCGCTCTTCCTTGACGACCTGCACCAGCAGGACCTGGCGCCGGTGGATGACGTCCTGGATCTTGTAGCGGCGGCGCAGGGCGATGCGCTTGGCGCGCAGTTCGTCGGCTTCCTTCGAACGGCCCTTGCCCTGGCGGCGGCGACCGCGACGGCGCGAACCGCCGTGCTCGTCTTCCGACGTTTCGCCTTCTTCCTCGCTGCCGTGGTCGAAGCCGTTCTCGACGTTGCCATCCTCGATGGTGGCGACTTCGTCCTTTTCGGATGTGTCGACTTCGGTCAGGCCGCCGTCGTCGAAGTCTTCGCCGTCGTTGCCGTTTTCATCGTCGTCCTCATCGTCGCCGTCACGGGCGCGCAGGGCGGCTTCTTCTTCGGCATGGGCCGCTTCTTCGGCCAGAAGCGCTTCGCGGTCTTCCTTCGGAATCTGGTAGTAGTCGGGATGAATTTCGCTGAAGGCGAGGAAGCCGTGACGGTTTCCTCCGAAGTCGACGAAGGCAGCCTGCAGCGAAGGTTCCACACGGGTCACCTTCGCGAGGTAGATGTTGCCTTTTATCTGCTTGCGTTCGGTCGATTCGAAATCGAACTCTTCAATGCGATTTCCCTTGAGTACGGCCACCCGCGTTTCTTCCGGGTGGCGCGCATCGATGAGCATGCGCGTTGCCATTATGTGATCTCCAAGCGCGCCTCGTCCCGGCCGGATCAGCCGAGGTGGCGCGATTCTGTTCGAAATAGCCCGATGCGTTGCCGAAGGCATGGCCGATCTCGGCGTGGCTCTTCGGTTTCCGGGCGTGGGTAAGAATGAAGTCGGGGCAATCCAGCGCCCCGTTTGCGGCTATCGTTACATCCGCTTCGAAAGCGGTGAGCGTGTCTGCGAGAGGAAGGCCGCGTGGCGAAATCGTACACGCGTTGAATTGCGACCAGACCGCCCACGCCCTCGGGGGCGTCGGCTGGCAAGGCGGCAATTGGCTTCTCATGTCTCGCGTCAACCTGTTAGGATCCGGAACAATTTCCGGCTTTGACGGCCGGAGCTTCGTCGCTGTCGGTCCTGTCCGGCACCATTTTGTGGCGCTTGTCCGGATTGCAAGGACCGAAGCATTCTCGCCCCGGGTCGGTTTGGCCTAGCATTCATGGCCTTGCACGGCAAGTTACTTGCCTGACAGATATCTGACACTGGCATGGTTACGGATTTCTTTCCGAATTCCGTGGGAAGTGCGCAGGCAAAGGATTGTCGAGGCGCGGCCCGGCACTTAGTCACTCGGCCATGTCGCGGGTCGTTCGCCTGATTGTGTTCCTGTCCGTGCCGCTCTCGCTGGCGCTGGCGGCTTATGTGATCCACCGCGAACTGGAGCGCCCCGTCGGCGCCCGGCACCATGTAATCCGCTTCGACATGCCCGCCATCGATACCCCGGTCGACCTGCCCAGGGTCGAAGGGCCGCCCGATGCCAGCCGTCCGCTGGTGGTGATCGATGCCGGACATGGCGGCTTCGATCCGGGCGCGGGGCAGGGGGCGCTGAAGGAAAAGAGCGTTGCCCTGCAGATCGCGCTGGCCGTGCGGGACCGTCTTCTGGAAGGCGGCGGCGTGCGCGTGGCGCTTACGCGAGACAACGACCGTTTTATCGCCCTTGCCGACCGCCCCGATATTGCCCGGCGCCTGGGTGCTGACCTGTTCGTTTCGATCCATGCCGACAGCGCCGAAAACGACACCGCGCGCGGGGCGAGCGTCTACGTCTTGTCTGAAAAGGGCTCCGGCGAGGCAGCCCGCCGCTTTGCCGCGACCGACAGTACCTCGATAAAGGTGAACGGCGTGCCGCTATCCGGGATCGATTCCGATGTCGGCAAGATCCTCCTCGACCTGTCGCAGCGCGATACCCAGGCCAGTTCGAGCGAAATTGCCGGGCTCCTGCTGCGCGAATTGCAGGAGGCTCATGTCGGCCTGCATCGCGACCATGTCGAAACCGCTGCGCTGGCGGTGCTCAAGGCGCCCGACATTCCCTCGATCCTGCTCGAAACCGGATACATCAACAATGTGGACGATGCGCAGTTTCTCGGCTCGAAACAGGGGCAGCGCACGGTCGCCGGCGCCACGTCACGGGCGATCCGTGCCTTTTTCGCCAGGAAAGCGGCGCTCTAGGCGCGTGATATCTGGCATATCGCCGAAGGCTCATGCTAGAGGGCTGGCGCAATGACCGACGAGACGAACGAGCAGGGCGGCCAGCAGCCGCCTGAAGACTTCACTTTCCGGATCCGCAGGGAAGCGTCGGGAGGGCTCTCCGTAGTCCGCCAGCTCTGGCGCACCAGCAACTGGGTGCGCCGCTTCGCCTATTTGTGCGTCGTCGGCCTGATCGGTCTGATCGGTTTCTGGATTTTCCTGACGCGCGACCTGCCGGACGCGAACAAGCTGCTCGAGTACCAGCCGCCGCTGCCGACCATGGTGCGCGGCCTCGATGGCGAGATCGTCTACAGTTACGCGCGCGAACGGCGCGTACAGCTGCGCTTCGTCGATTTTCCGCGTCCGTTGGTGAACGCCTTCCTCTCGGCGGAGGACCGCACGTTCTGGACCCATGGCGGCGTCGATTTCGGCGGCTTTGCGGGCGCGGTGGTCGACTACATCGCCAAGTACGGCAGCGGTGAGCGCGCCAAGGGCGGCTCGACCATCACCCAGCAGGTCGCCAAGAACATTCTGATTGGCGACGAGTACTCGGTCACCCGCAAGCTGAAGGAAATGGTGCTGGCCCGCCGCATCGAAGGCGTGCTGACCAAGCAGCAGATCCTCGAGCTCTATCTCAACGAGATCCCGCTGGGCCGTCGTTCGTTCGGCGTGCAGGCCGCCTCGCGCGCTTATTTCGACAAGGACGTCGATGAACTGACGCTCAGCCAGTCGGCTTTCCTTGCGATCCTGCCGCGCGCGCCGGAAGTCTACGGCCGCAAGAAGCATGCCGAGCGCGCGCTTGAGCGGCGCAACTGGGTGCTGGACCAGATGGTCCGCAATGGCTGGGCAAGCAAGGAAGAAGCAGAGAAGGCCAAGGCCGAGCCGCTTGGCCTGGTTACCCAGCGCGGAACCAATTACGACCCGGGCAATGGCTACTTCATCGAGGAAGTTCGCCGCCGCCTGATCGATCGCTATGGCGAGAAGGCCGAGGACGGCCCCAACAGCGTCTACGCCGGCGGCCTGTGGGTGCGCACCTCGCTCGACACCCAGCTGCAGGATTCGGTGCGCGCCGCGCTGCGCAAGGGTCTGCTGAGCTATCACGGCAACCGCGGCTGGACCGGCCCGATCGCCCACATCAAGGACATGGACAGCTGGCAGACCCAGCTCATCGTGTCGAACAAGACGATCGACTACAAGAACTGGAAAGTCGGCGTCATTCTCGGCCTGGACGACGGCAATGGCCAGATCGGTTTTTCCGATGGCAACACCTTCGCCCTGACCAATATTCCTGACAAGGCCAAGGTCGGCGATTTCGTCGCGGCTGAACCCGTATCTTCAGGTACTTACGCCGTACGTACCATCCCCGAGGTTTCAGGCGGCATGGTCATGGAGCAGCCCTGGTCCGGGCGCGTTCTTGCCATGCAGGGCGGCTTCGATTCCGGGCTGGGTTCATTCAACCGCGCCACCCAGGCCGAACGCCAGCCGGGCTCGACGATCAAGCCCTTCGTCTATGCGACCGCGCTGCAATACGGGATGACCCCGGCAACCCAGGTGCTCGACGGTACGTTCTGCGTCTTCCAGGGCGCGGGGCTGGGCGACAAGTGCTTCCGCAACTTCGGCAACGAGGGCGGTTCGGGCAGCCACACGATGCGTTGGGGCCTTGAGCAGTCGCGCAACCTCATGACCGTGCGCATCGCCAACGATACCGGCATGCCGCGCGTCATCCGCACATTCCACAATGTCGGGATCGGCGACTACAAGCCGTATCTTTCCTTCGCGCTTGGCGCGGGCGAGACGACGGTGGCGCGCATGGCCAATGCCTATTCAGCGCTTGCCAACAATGGCGTGCAGTTCCCTTCGACTGTCATCGACTACGTGCAGGACCGCAATGGCAAGGTGATCTGGAACGCGGACAAGCGCCGCTGCGATACGTGCAACATGGCCGAATGGGACGGCAAGCCGATGCCGCGCATCAAGCGCAAGGGCAAGCAGGTGCTCGACGCGGACACCGCATATCAGGTGATCCACATGCTCGAGGGCGTCGTCATCCGTGGCACCGCCGTGCGCCTGCGCGACCTCAATCTGCCGCTCTTCGGCAAGACCGGCACCACCAACGGCCCGACCGACGTGTGGTTCATGGGCGGCAATCAGGATTACGTGGGCGGCGTCTATGTCGGTTACGACAATCCCCGTTCGCTGGGCGGTTACGCCCAGGGTGGCCGGATTGCCGCGCCGATCTTCAAGGACGTTGTGCTCGACACGCGCTCGCGCTGGAGCGACCAGCCCTTTGTCGCGCCCGCTGGCATCCGCATGGTTCGCATCGATCGTGTGACCGGCAAGAAGGTCATGGGCGTAGAGCCGACCAACGAGCCCAAGGCCTCGGTGATCTGGGAAGCCTTCAAGCCCGACACCGAACCGCGGCAGTACACCGCCGAGGACGAATTTACCCGCCGCCGCGATGCGCTGGTATCGGAAATCCGCGAGGCCCGTCAGGCCCGTTCCGATGCTGCCGCGGCCACCAGCGAGGCTCGCGACTTCGCCGAAGAGCAGGGCGGGGTGTATTAGGCTGCGGGAATGGCCGCGCGCCCGTTCGGCGCGCTGCCGCCCGGGCGTGGATCAGCCCGGTTTCGCAACGAGTTTGCTGCGCAGGGCCTTGAGCTTTTCGTTGAGCTGTTGAAGCTGTTCGGGCGGGGTGCCTGTGGCTTCCATCACTTCCAAAGGCACGCAGCGCGCCTCTTGGAGGATCGTCATGCCCTGATCGGTCAGCGACACGCGCATGACGCGCACGAGGCGCGCGACGGCAAGGCTTAAACCGACGACGGCAGCTTCTCGGTGAAATTGGGAACGCCCGGGGAATTGGGCGGTGACGGCGACGGCAAAAATCCTGAACAGCTCTTCGCATCGGGTTTGGCCGCGTGCTTTCTCAGCGCGATGAAACTTGTCTGCCTCGCAGAACAAGGACCTCCCGGACATTCCTGCCGACGCCAGCGTCATTGTCACGGTCGGCAACGGACCGCGCAGCGACAAGGGTTCTGGCCTGATCGTCGCGCTTGAAGCAAGCATGCCGGGCGGGGAATCTCGCTTGGCCTCATTTATCGATGACCGACAGGGCGCGCTGGAGGGCCCCTGTCACCCTTCGGGGTAATCCATAAGTCTTGCAGGCTCCACCAATCGCGCGAATGGAGCCCTGCTGTCGACTTCATTAGATTTGGCCAAGTCGCGGGCACGGCTGTGGCGGTCTGGCGCGCGATGTCAAAGCAAGAATCGCAGATCCCGAGGGTGCCGGTATCATGATCGAACAGGCTTTGCTTATCGTTGACCAGACGCCCTTTCTGCTGATCTCCTATGTAACTGTACTTGTCTTCGGCACGGCCTTTTGCGCATCGGCCGTCTTGCACGGGCAGGATCGCTTCTCGCTCCGCGGACTTCTGCGAACCTGCTTCCCTCCCGAATTCTATCTGTCGCGCAGCACGGCCCACGACTGCGTGCTCTGGATGATTTCCAAACTGCTGGCCGTGTCGCAGCGGTACATTCCGCTCGTCGTTTCGGCCATCATCATCACGCAGTTCCTCGATTACATGGCGGGACCGGAAAGGAGCGCGCACATGCGCATCCATGCCGGAGTCGCGCTCACCGGGCTCCTTCTGGTATTTCTGTTCGTGTGGAAGGAACTGGTCGATTACGTGCTGCACTATCTGCACCACAAGGTGCCCTTCCTCTGGGAGCTGCACAAGGTTCATCACTCGGCATCGTCGCTGATCCCGATAACTTCGCAGCGCGGGAGCCCGGTGGAAGTCCTCTTCACGGAGAACATGCGCGCGATCCTCATCGCGATCCCGCTGGCCGTCATCTGCTTTCTGACCGATGAGGACGTCGTCCTGATCTTTGCCTACTCGGGATTGTTCAACAAGGTCATCACCATGGTGACGCTTGATCCCTTGCGCCATTCGCACTTGCCGATCGGCCTCGGCCCGTTCGACCGGATCTTCATCAGCCCGCACATGCATCAGGTCCATCACAGCAAGCTGGCCCACCACTGGGACCGCAACTTCGCCACGAACCTGGCCTTGCTCGACTGGATATTCGGCACCGCTTACCGGCCGGGCAAGGGGGAGGTGCTGGTCTACGGGATCGGCGCCGATGCCGATCACAGGCAGTTCACCTCGCTGAAGGGGATACTGTTCGATCCTGTCGTGAGCATGGTGCGGTCGATCCTCGCCGGGTTGCGCACGGGCCGACTGGTTTCACACTGAGCGTGCATCTCCTCCTCGCTTTATGACGAGAGAGCACGTCCCCAAGTCCTGACGAGGCCAATATTCTTGCCCCTCGGTTGACTAATGCCTTTGCGGTCACGACTTTGTGCGCGAATTGATCCACCGGCAGGGGAGTTCGATGCCGTCACCAGCCTTTCACGCGCCCGATACCGTGGAGGGCGTCGTCGCACTCCTGTCCGGCGATCCTACTGCACGGCCGCTTGGCGGCGGAACGGATCTCATCGTCCAGATGCGCTCGGGCCGGATCGCTCCAAGCGCGGTTGTCGACATCAAGCGGATTGCGAGCCTCTCCGGCGTACGGCGCGAGGGCGACGTATTCGTGATCGGTGCGGCAACGCCATGCACTGCGCTCAAGGATAATGCCGACCTGTGCGCCGCCTGGCCGGGCGTCGTCGAGGCAGCGAACCTGATCGGCTCGGTCCAGGTCCGCAACCGCGCGACGATGGCGGGCAATCTGTGCAATGCCTCTCCTGCTGCAGACAGCGTCCCGGCCCTTGTCGCAGCCGAAGCGATCTGCGTGGTCGCCGGACCTGCGGGCATGCGCGAAGTCGCCGTGCAGGACATTCCCGTGTCTCCGGGCAGGACTTCGCTGGCTTCCGGCGAATTCGTGGTCGAGTTTCGCCTCCCCGTTCGCTGCGCGCTTGAGGGCGACGCCTATCTGCGCTCGATCCCGCGCACGGAGATGGACATTGCCGTCGTCGGGGTCGGCGCAAACCTTCGAATCGATGACGAGGGCACCTGTACTGCAGCGCGCATTGCGCTGGGCGCGGTCGCGCCGACCGTAGTGCTGGTCGAGGCTGCCGGCGCGGCGCTGGTCGGCACGAAGCTCGACGAGGAGGCGCTGTCGGCGATGGTCGAGGCCGTAAAGGCGGCCTGTGCCCCGATCGACGACAAGCGCGGGACCGTGGCCTATCGCAAGGCGATGGCCGGTGTTCTCGCCAAACGCACCGTGCGGATTGCCGCCCAGCGCGCAGGAGCGAAGGCATGAACAGAACTCACGTCAATACCACGATCAACGGCGATGCCACGCAATTTCTCTGTGATCCGGGCGCCTCGCTGCTCGATGTCCTTCGCGATGCGCTTCACCTGACCGGCTCCAAGGAAGGGTGCGGTTCGGGTGACTGCGGGGCCTGCACGGTCCAGCTCGACGGCGAAATGGTCTGCTCCTGCCTTGTCCTCGCAGCCGAGGCCGAAGGGCGCACCGTCGCCACGATCGAGGGCGTGGCCGAAGGTTCGGTGCTGCATCCCGTGCAGCAGAAATTCCTCGAGCATGCCGCACTCCAGTGCGGTTTCTGCACGCCCGGATTCATCGTGGCGGCCAAGTCGCTGCTCGATCGCAATCCGAATCCGACCGAAACCGAAGTGCGCTACTGGCTGGCGGGCAACCTGTGCCGCTGCACCGGCTACGACAAGATCGTGCGCGCGGTTATGGATGCTGCGGCCGAACTGCGCCAGGAAAGGACGCCCGCATGAACGCGCCCGATAAGATCGAGACTTTCCGCCATATCGGCACTCGCCCGGTTCGCCCGGACGGGGTCGACAAGGTTACCGGAAAGGCGCTTTACGGGACCGACTTCAAGGCGCCGGGCATGCTCTGGGGCGCGATCCTGCGCAGCCCGCATCCCCATGCGCGGATACTGTCCATCGATACCCGCGCCGCCGAAAAGTTGGCCGGGGTGAAAGCGGTGGCAACGGGCAGGGACCTGCCGACGCTGGAGTCGCTGGTGATGCACGTGGGCGAGGGGGCGTCGGATATCGTCGATGTGTCGCACAATTGCCTGGCCTTCGACAAGGTCCTCTACGAGGGCCATCCGGTCGCGGCAGTCGCTGCAACCACCCCCGAACTGGCGCGCGAGGCCGCGGCGCTGATATCGGTTGAGTACGAGGTCTTGCCGCATGTCCTTGGCCTCGATGAGGCGCTGGCCGACGATGCCCCGCTGATCCGGGAACCGGCCAGGGGACGATCGGATGAGAAGCCATCGAACATTGCGATGGACGTGACCATGGGTCGGGGCGACGTCGAAGCCGCGCTGTCAGGCGCTGCAGCCGTCGTCGAGGGGCGCTACACGATGGAGCCGGTCCATCAGGGCTACATCGAACCGCACGCCTGCGTCGCTTCGTGGAACGGGGACGGGCAAGCGCAGATCTGGTGTTCGAGCCAGGGCCACTTCATGGTCCGTTCGCTTACGGCATCGGTGCTGGCGATCCCGCAGTCGGACATTCGCGTTACGCCGCTTGAGATCGGCGGCGGTTTTGGTGGCAAGACCACGGTATACCTTGAACCGGTGGCGATGATCCTATCACGCAAGTCGGGTCGGCCGGTGCGCCTTGGCATGAGCCGCGAAGACGTCTTTCGCGCCACCGGTCCCGCGCCGGGCGCCATCATCGACGTGCGCCTCGGTGCAGATGCGGACGGCACGCTTGTCGCCGCCGAGGTGACGTTCAAGTATCATTCCGGAGCCTTCGCTGCGAACGATGCCGGGGCCGGCGTTTCCAGCGCCATCGGACATTACCGTATCGCCAATACCCGTGTCTCGGGGATCGAGGTGTTGTGCAACCGCCCGGCGGCAAAGGCCTATCGCGCGCCGGGTGCGCCACAGGTCAACTTCGCGGTCGAAAGCGCGATTGACGAACTGGCGATCAAGCTCGGCATGGATCCGCTCGAACTGCGCATGAAGAACGCGGCCATGCCCGGCGACCTGCAGACATCGGGACTGCCCTGGGGCGAGATCGGCTGGGTTCAATGCCTTGAAGCGGCAAAGGCACATCCGCATTTGTCCGCACCGCTCGGCCCCAACCAGGGGCGCGGTATCGCCGGCGGTTATTGGGGCAATTACGGCGGTCCCTCCACTGTCAATCTCAGCGTTGCCGAGGATGGGACCTTTACTGTCGCGACCGGCAGCCCGGATATCGGCGGCAGCCGCGCCTCAATGGCTATCATGGCGGCCGAAGTGCTTGAGGTGCCATACGAGCAGGTTCGCTGCGTCGTGGCCGATACCGCGTCGATCGGCCTGTCATTCGTCACCGGTGGCAGCCGAACGACGTTCGCGACCGGCATGGCCACGGTCGAAGCCGCCAGGGAAGTGAAGCGCCTCCTGTGCGAACGCGCCGCGCGCACATGGCAGGTCCCCGCCGAAGATGTCGAATGGCGTGAGGGCAATGCCGTGTGCACCTCGGGTGAAAAGCTCGGTTCGAAAATGAGCGCGGGGGAAATCGCGGGCAGTTCGATACATTCGGGTGGCCCGATCACGGCGACCTCGGCGCTGAGCGCGCAAGGCTGGTTGCCGGGGTTCGGCTTCCACATCTGCGACGTCGAAGTCGATCAGGAAACCGGCCACGTCTCCATCGTTCGCTACACCGCCGTGCAGGATGTCGGCCGCGCAATCCATGCCGATTATGTCGAAGGCCAGATCCAGGGCGGCGTTGCCCAGGGCATCGGTTGGGCACTGAACGAGACTTACATCTACAACGGGGAAGGCAGGCTCGAGAATCCGGGATTCCTCGACTATCGCATGCCGGTCGCGTCGGACATGCCGATGATCGATACGGTCATGGTCGAAGTGCCCAATCCCGTGCACCCCTACGGTGTTAAGGGTGTGGGCGAAGTGCCGATCGTTCCGCCGCTCGCCGCCGTCGCCAATGCGGTGCACGCCGCCACCGGCAAGCGTATGCGTTCGCTGCCGATGTCGCCGGACAAGGTCCATGCCGCACTTCATGCCGAGAGTTGAGCGCGAGTGAGCGCCTCGCCCTTGCGTATCGTGATCATGCCGCCCTTCGACAAGGAGTTCTTCGGCGTCGAGCGGCTGTCGATCGATGCGGGGAACCTTTTCGAGCTTATCGAGAAGCTTGACGCGCAAGGGCCCGGATTTGCGAAGATCGCCCGGGCGCGTGTGCATCTTGCAGTCGATGGTGTGCTCGAAACCGACTGGACCCGCCTCCTTGCCGATGTGCGCGAAGTGATCGTGTTGCCGCGCGTCGGGGGAGGGTAGGATCATGGGCGTGACCTTGCAGTTTACCCGGATGGAGCCCTTCGGCATCGTGATCCTGAGCGATCTGTCCCGGGCCTTCGGCCCGTCCGAGGCGTTTCACTTGAGGGATCTGTTCGGCAACCACGGCGTGATCCTGGCGCGCAGCGCCGTCCTTTCGCAGGAGCGCCGCGACGAACTGCTCGGCCTGCTGGGCGACAAGGCTCGCCTGTCTCCCGCCGGGCCCGCGCAGTTCACCAACGCGGACGGTGTCGTCCTGGAACTGGTGTCGCAGGCGGTCGATTTCCTCGTCTGGGACGAGGCGACGCTGACGGCTTCGTGACTTCCGTTCGCTGCCGGATCAGAATGCGCGCGAGGTCAGGACGCAGCGCATTTCCATTTCCTTGCCGGCATCGTCGACCTGGCGCAGGAATCCGGTCGAGACCCGGCGAAACTTCAGCCCCTTGAACTTGCCGCCGGTCATTACCACCCGGTCGCCGGTATAGAGGTAGCTGCCGCGCACGCCGCCTGCCTTGTAATTGGAAGCATTGACCACCCGGAAGGCATAGTCGGGCAGTTCCTTGCCCCTGGGGCCGCTGGCATCGCCGGGCAGTTCGCAGGTGTAGTTGCCAAGCGTGAGCGTGCCCACCGGGCCGCCCGGCACCGGGGGCGGAGGGGTCTCGGCGCTCGCACATGCAGCAAGGGTGCAGGCGGCCATCAGGCCGGCGACGATTCCGGGTGCGTGTTTCATGGCAACCGGCTAGCATCGGCGCGAAGCAATTGCCACAAGGACCGAGCTTCGCTAAGGGCGCATCCTTTCCCGGCCACGCGTGGGCCGGAACCAGGCTCTTTCCCATCGAAGGCATCAACCCATGAAGATCAGCGGCGTCGACATTCGTCCCGGCAACATTCTCGAATACGAAAACGGCATCTGGAAAGTTGCGAAGACGCAGCACACCCAGCCGGGCAAGGGCGGTGCCTTCATGCAGGTCGAGATGAAGAACCTCATCGATGGCCGCAAGACCAACGTGCGTTTCCGCAGCGCCGACACGGTCGAGAAGGTTCGCCTCGACACCAAGGACTTCCAGTTCCTCTACGCCGAAGGCGACCAGCTGGTGTTCATGGACATCGAGAGCTACGAGCAGATCCAGCTCCCCGCCGACCTGCTCGGCGATGCCGCGGCGTTCCTGCAGGACGGCATGCAGGTTCTTCTCGAGCTTTGGGAAGAGCGCCCGATCTCCGTGCAGCTTCCCGAGCAGGTCGAGGCCACCATCGTCGAGGCCGACGCCGTGGTGAAGGGCCAGACCGCTTCGTCGAGCTACAAGCCGGCGGTTCTCGACAATGGCGTGCGCGTCATGGTTCCGCCGCACATCGAAAGCGGCACCCGCATCGTCGTCGACGTCTACGAGAAGGCCTACGTCCGCAAGGCGGACTGATTCCTTCCCGGCAAGTACAAGGTAGTTAGAAACATGGCCGCAATTTCCGGTCTCATCCGCGTCATGGAAAAGGCGGCCCGCAAGGCGGGCGCCCGCCTGCGCCGTGACTTCGGCGAAATCGAGCACCTGCAGGTGAGCCGCAAGGGGCCTTCGGACTTCGTGTCCAAGGCCGACCAGGCCGCCGAGCGCACCATCTGGGACGAGCTCAAGGCCGCGCGCCCGGACTGGGGTTTCCTGTTCGAGGAAGCCGGCGAGATCGAGGGCGACCCGACCAAGCCGCGCTTCATCGTCGACCCGCTCGACGGCACCACGAACTTCCTGCACGGCATGCCGCACTTCGCGGTTTCGATCGCGGTGCAGGAACCGCGCCTCGACGGCCGGGGCTGGGGCGAAGTGACCACCGGTATTGTTTACCAGCCGATCACCGACGAGAGCTTCTGGGCGGAAAAGTCGCGCGGCGCCTGGCTGCACGACCGCCGCTTGCGGGTATCCTCGCGTCGTCACCTCGACGAGAGCCTGATCGCCACGGGCATTCCCTTCGCCAACAAGGGCGATGCCGGAGAGTGGACCAAGATTTACCACGGCCTTGCCCCGCAGGTTGCGGGCATCCGCCGCTTCGGTTCGGCCGCGCTCGACCTCGCATGGGTAGCCGCGGGCCGCTACGAGGGGTTCTGGGAATCCGATCTCAGCCCGTGGGACACGGCGGCCGGCTGCCTGCTCGTACGCGAGGCGGGCGGCTTCGTTTCCGACTACAAGGGCCGTTCGCTGCCGATCTGCGACAGTGAGGTCCTGGCCGGCAACGATGCGTTGCACACGCGCCTGCACAAGATCCTGGTGACCTCGCTCAAGGCCTGATCCGTCCCGGACATCGATCAAGGGGCAAGCAGCGGGCAGGCCGTGCAAGTGACGGCCACCATGCTGCTTGCCCTTTTTCGCAATTAGTTAAGGCGCAAGGCACCTGCGTACTTGAATGCTGCAAGACCTGCGGCTAAGCGTCGCCGGCTCATCCCGTGCCCCTGTGGCGGAATGGTAGACGCGAACGACTCAAAATCGTTTGTCGCAAGACGTGCCCGTTCGAGTCGGGCCAGGGGCACCACCGCTGCCGTATGCAGCGCGGCGACCGCGCATCTGCGGCCGGATGGGCTTTTCCAACCAAGACCCTTGCGACTTTGGCAGGCAAGCCATAGCCTTGTCTTCATGAGGAAATCGCTGCTTACGGCCGCAACGCTCGGCCCCCTCGTTTCCGTCGCGCTGGCCACTTGCGTCACGCCGGCCGCCGCGGAGCCTGTTTCTGATTCGATCGCGCGGGACATGCCGGGCCTCATGGCGATCTACCGCGATCTCCATGCCCATCCCGAACTCAGCTACCAGGAAGTGCGCAGCGCCAAGGTCATGGCCGATGCGGCGCGCAAGGCCGGTTTCGAGGTGACGGAGAAAGTTGGCAAGACGGGTATCGTCGCCGTCCTGAAGAACGGCGAGGGGCCGACGGTCCTGATTCGCGCCGACATGGACGGCCTTCCGGTGACCGAGCAGACCGGACTGCCTTTCGCCTCGAAGGAGCGCGGTGTCTCTACCGCAGGGGTGGAGAGCGGCATCATGCATGCCTGCGGCCACGATACGCACATGACCGCCTGGATCGAAACCGCACGGCTCATGGCAGCGCGCAAGGGCGAGTGGTCGGGCACGCTGGTCATGATCGGGCAACCGGCCGAGGAAGTCGGCACCGGCGCCACGGCGATGCTGGAAGACGGGCTCTACACGCGCTTTGCGAAGCCCGACTACACACTGGCGTTCCACGATACGCCCGAACTGCCTTCGGGCGTGATCGGCGCAGCCAAGGGCTGGGCGCTTGCCAATGTCGATTCGGTCGACATCCTGGTAAAGGGCGTGGGCGGTCACGGTGCCTATCCGCATACCACCAGGGATCCCATCGTGCTGGCCAGTGCCATCGTGATGAAGCTTCAGACATTGGCGAGCAGGGAAAGCGACCCGCTCGAGCCGGTGGTCGTCACGGTCGGTTCGTTCCATGCCGGCACCAAGCACAACATCATTTCCGACCAGGCCAAGCTGGAACTCACCGTGCGCAGTTTCTCGGACGAGACCCGCCAGAAGCTGCTTTCCGGCATCAAGCGCATCGTCGAGGGCGAAGCGATTGCTTCCGGCATCCCCGAAGACCTGATGCCGGTGGTTTCGGTAAAGCAGAACTACACCCGATCCACCTACAATTCGCCCGAGTTCACCGAGCAGGCGATCTCCTACCTGCAGGACAAGATGGGCAAGGACCGGGCGCTGCTCACCCCGCCTGTGATGGGCGGGGAAGACTTCGGTGAGTTCCGCCGGGCCGATGAAGACCATATCAAGTCGGTCATCTTCTGGGTCGGCGGTTCATCGCCGGAAAAGATCGCTGCCGCCAAGTCCGGCGGAGCGCCGCTTCCCTCGCTGCACAGCCCGTTCTGGGCGCCGGAGGCGGACAAGGTGGTGGGTGCAGGTTCGCAGGCCCTGACACTCACGGCCCTGCGGTTGATGGCGAGGTAGGGCGCGCCGGGCACGGGGCCCGCGCCGGTTAACCAAGGTTTCGCCGCCGCGGCCCGATGTTTCCGGACGCAGGAGCAGGCGCTGGCATGTCAGGGCGAGGGGCTGCGAGGAATGGCCACTGTAATCGTCGCCGACACTGCGCGGCGTTAAATCGAGAAATTGCAAGAAACTCGGCGGCGCCGACGTGCATTCGATTGTCGGCCACTGTCAGTTTTACCGACATTTTACGCCTTTGCCTTAGTCAAGGCTCTCGAAGCCCCCCGTTCGGCCTTTGAGAGTGGTTCGATGCGACGATGATTCGTCTTTTTAAACATTACATCCCGCATTCCGTCGTGCTGCTCTGGCTCGTCGATGTCGTGCTGCTCGTCAGCGCGAATGAAATTTCGTGGCGTGTGCGCGCAGGACAGATCGGCATGGACGCCGGAGACTTCGGCGATCGCCTGCTGCCGCACGGCGCATTCGCTGCAGTCCTCGTGCTTTCGATGATCTCGGTGGGAGTCTACGGCACCGATGCCCTGCGCTCGATGCGCTTTGCTGCCGCGCGCCTGCTGGTGGCGATCTCGCTGGGCGTGATCGCGCTATCCTTCGTCGATTTTCTGGCGGCCGGACAGCATTTCTGGCGTTCGACATTGGCCTATTCGATGGGCATTGCGATCCTGCTGCTGATTCTCAACCGCCTGCTTCTGAGCGGTATCCTCGGTACTTCGGCCTTTCGACGCCGCGTTCTCGTCCTCGGGGCAGGGGCCCGCGCCCAGCGCCTGCGCCAACTGGGCGAGCGCCCGGAGAGCGGCTTTGTCATCGTCGGCTACATTGCCATGAGCGAGGCGCATCCCGTCGTCGAGGAAGCCATCGCCCGCGGCGCCATCCACAATCTCACCCGCTACGTCGAGAACCTGGGGGTGAGCGAAGTCGTGCTGGCGCTGGAGGAAAGGCGTAATGCCCTGCCGCTCAAGGACCTGCTGCGGATCAAGACGGCGGGCGTTCACGTCAACGAGTTCTCCAGTTTCCTCGAGCGCGAGACGGGGCGCGTCGATCTCGATACGGTCAATCCGAGCTGGCTGATCTTTTCGGACGGCTTCTCTTCGGGCCGGATGATCTCCAGCGCGGCCAAGCGCCTGTTCGACATCGGCGCCAGCGCCCTGCTGCTGACGCTGACAGCGCCGGTGATCGTGCTCTTCGCGATAATCGTGAAGATCGACAGCAAGGGACCGGCCTTTTACCGCCAGTCGCGCGTTGGCCTGTTCGGCCAGTCGTTCAACGTCATCAAGCTGCGCTCGATGCGCACGGATGCCGAGGCGGCGGGCGCCCAGTGGGCATCCAAGGACGATCCGCGCGTCACCCGCGTGGGCAAGTTCATCCGCCTGACCCGCATCGACGAACTGCCGCAGGCCTGGACCGTCCTCAAGGGCGAGATGAGCTTCGTGGGCCCGCGCCCCGAACGGCCCGAATTCGTCGCCGATCTCGAGGAGCAGCTCCCCTTCTATGCCGAACGTCACATGGTGAAGCCCGGCATCACCGGCTGGGCTCAGATAAATTATCCCTATGGCGCCTCGATCGAGGATTCGCGCAACAAGCTGGAATACGATCTCTACTACGCGAAGAACTACACGCCGTTCCTCGACCTGCTGATCATTCTCCAGACCCTGCGCGTCGTCCTCTGGCATGAGGGAGCGCGCTGATGACGAGTGGCGACTGGTTCTGGCCGCTTCTGGGCATCGGGCTTGATCTCTCGGGCGCCATCGCGGTGGCGAGCCTGGCGATCTGGCTGTGGCCGAGGCGTGAGCGCTTCGGCAATGTCGGCGGCCCGGTCGTCGTCGCCCTGTTCCTGACGGCGGCTTGGTGCCTCGCAATCGCCTCGGCGATGACCGGACGCCTTGTCCTCCTGCCTTCGCTGGCTGAAAGTGCCCGTAACCTGGGCTGGCTTTTCGTCATCTACCGTTTCTTCGCCAGTGACGGGCGTCACGCCAGTCTTGCGCCGATCCGTCCGGTGATCCTGGCGCTGGCCTTCGTCGAACTTCTGCACCTTGGTGTGGATGCGGCGCTGACGCGGGCCTCGTTCGAGGGTGCTTTCCTTCGCGTCGCGTTCGAATCCAATGTCCTGTTCCGCCTTCTGGTGACGGTCGGCGGACTGGTGCTCGTGCACAATCTCTACGCCGGTGCTTCGCGGGAGACCCGGCCGGGACTGCGCTGGCCGGCATCCGGCCTCGCCTTTCTCTGGGCCTTCGACCTCAACCTCTACACGATCGCCTACCTCGGCGGGGACTGGCCGCTTGAGATTGCAGCCTTCCGCGGAGTGGCCGCGCTGGCGATTGCCGGGGCCTTTTTGCTGGCCATCGCGCGCAACCGCGACGAACTGCGCCTCAAGCCTTCGCGTGCGGTCACTTTCCAGACTTTCTCATTGCTCGTCATCGGCGTCTATCTCGTGGCGATGGTGTCGGTGGCGCAGTGGCTGTCCTATGCCGGAGGCGATTTTGCACGCCTGATCGAACTGACCTTCCTGACACTGGCGAGTGCCTTTGCGCTGGTCGTCCTGCCGTCGCGCCGCGTGCGCGGCTGGTTCAAGGTTACCCTGACCAAGCATTTCTTCCAGCACCGCTACGATTATCGCGAGGAATGGCTGCGCTTTACCCGCACCATCGGCAGCAGTGGTCTTGAAGCCAAGCCGCTGGGTGAGCGCGTCGTCCAGTCGATTGCCGATGTAACCGACAGTCCTGCCGGTCTCCTGCTTGCGCCGGGCGAGCAAGGCGAATTGACGCTGGCCTCGCGCTGGAACTGGGCGGAGATCGAAGTGCCCGCCGAGGCAATGCCGTTGCGCGCGCTCGAGGTCTTCGAACGCACGGGCTACATCACCGATCTCGACGACATTCGTGCCGGTGACGATTCCACCAGCCCGGGCATCATCGTGCCGCAGTGGCTGCTCGAGGATCGCCGTGCCTGGGCGCTGGTGCCGCTGGTCCACTACGAGCGCCTCGTCGGCATGGTCGTGCTGGCGCGGCCGCAGATCGTGCGCAAGTTCGACTGGGAAGACTTCGACCTCCTGCGTGTTATCGGCCAGCAGGTTGCCAGCTATCTTGCCGAGAATTCGAGCCAGGAAGCGCTCGCGGAATCCAGCCGCTTCGAGGACTTCCATCGCCGCATCGCCTTCGTGATGCACGACATCAAGAACCTTGCCAGCCAGTTCAGCCTTCTGGCGCGCAATGCCGAGCTTCATGCCCACAAGAAGGAATTCCGCGACGACATGCTCGTCACCCTGCGCAATTCCTCCGAGAAGCTGAACGCCCTGATCGCCCGCCTTTCGCGCTACGGTAACGGTGCGGTGGAGAAGCTGGAACAGGTTCCGGTACTCGACGTGATCGATGCCGTCGCCCAGCGCTTCAAGGACAATCCGCAGGTGGTCGTCGCGGAAAGGCACGACCTGATCGTGAACGGCAATCGTCATTCTCTCGAGCAGGTTCTCGTCCACCTCATCCAGAACGGCCTCGATGCCAGTAGCCCCGACAGCCCGGTTTTCCTCGCGGTAAGTGCGGACGGCCTCAATGCCCGCTTCGAAGTGCTCGATGCAGGCTGCGGCATGAGCGCGGAGTTCGTCCGCAACCGGCTGTTCAAGCCCTTCGTATCGACCAAGAACGGCGGCTTCGGCATTGGCGCCTTCGAAGCCCGCGAACTGGTGCGCGCGATGCGCGGCCGTCTCGAAGTGGAATCGCGCGAAGGCCTCGGCTCGCGCTTCGTGGTGCGCGTGCCGCTCGCCGCAGCCCAGGACATCTATGACAACATCGCCAACAAGGACCAAAGGGTAGCCTGATGACCGACGCCCGTAGCAAGGTGCTTCCCAAGCTCCTGATCGTGGAGGACGATGCAGGCCTCCAGGCCCAGCTGAAATGGGCCTATGAGGACTTCGACGTGCTGATCGCCGGAGACCGCCAGTCGGCCCTGGCGCTGCTGCGCTCGGAAATGCCCGATGTCGTCACGCTCGACCTCGGCCTGCCGCCGGACCCTGACGGGGTGAGCGAGGGTTTTGCCGTCCTCGATGAGATCATGGCGCTCAAGCCCGATACCAAGGTGATCGTCGCCAGCGGCCACAATGCCCGCGAATCCGCGCTGCAGGCGATCGCGCGCGGAGCCTACGACTTCTACCAGAAGCCGGTGGACATCGATGCGCTGGGCCTGATCGTGCGCCGCGCCCTGCAGCTTCACCGGCTGGAGGAGGAAAACCGCCGTCTCGCGGCGAAAGTCGAGAAGGACGAGAAAGTATTGGGCCGGATGATCACCGGCGCACCGGAAATGATCCGCGTCGCCCGCACGATCGAGCGCGTGGCCAATACCAATGTCTCGGTCATGCTGCTGGGGGCGAGCGGCACCGGCAAGGAACTGCTCGCGCGCGGGCTGCACGATGCCAGCGACCGCGCCAAGGGTGAGTTCGTGGCGATCAACTGTGCGGCGATCCCCGAAAACTTGCTCGAGAGCGAGCTGTTCGGGCACGAGAAGGGGGCCTTCACCGGGGCGGTCAAGACCACGCCGGGCAAGATCGAGCAGGCCTGCGGGGGCACGCTGTTTCTTGACGAGGTCGGCGACATTCCGCTCCAGCTGCAGGTCAAGCTGCTGCGCTTTCTTCAGGAGCGCGTGGTCGAGCGGGTCGGCTCGCGCGAGTCGATCCCGGTCGACACCCGCATCGTCTGCGCTACGCACCAGGACCTGGAGACGATGATCACCGATGGGCGTTTCCGCGAGGATCTCTATTACCGCCTTGCGGAGATCGTCGTGAAGATCCCGAGCCTGGCAGAGCGGCCCGGCGATGCGACGCTGCTTGGGAAGGCCTTCCTCAATCGCTATGCCAAGGAGATGAACCCGCGCGTACGCGGCTTTGCCTCCGACGCGCTGGCCGCGATCGATTCATGGAGCTGGCCGGGCAATGTGCGCGAGCTGGAAAACCGCGTGAAGCGCGCTGTCATCATGGCCGATGAGAAACTCGTTTCGGCAGCCGATCTCGACCTCAACGAACCGGACGAGGAAGTGATCAACGCGCTTAACCTCAAGTCCGCGCGCGAGCAGGCCGATCGCAAGGTGATCCGCCATGCGCTTGCCCGCAGCGAAGGGAATATCTCCAGCACCGCCAAGATGCTCGGGATCAGCCGCCCGACGCTCTATGACCTGCTCAAGCAGTACGATCTCCAGGCCTGAACCGTTCCTCGCGGCGAAGCGGCGCGGGACAGGAGGCTGGCAGCGGGCGGTGCTTGCGCTGCTGCTGCCGCTCCTGCTCGCCTTGCCGCTTGCCCTCACGGCGACGCCGGGATGGGGGGAGGACAGTCCGGCTGCTGCGCTGATCGAGGAGGCGCGTGGCGCTCTTGCCCGCGGCGACGGGATCGACGGCGAGGCGAAGCTGCGCGCTGCGCTGGATCGCGGCGCGAGTCGCATGGAAGTCGCGGCCTACATGGGCGAAGCCTACCTTGCGCAGGGAAACCGGCAGAAGGCACGCGAATGGCTCGCCCCGGGCACGTTCACGCCGCAAAGCGCTGCCGAGGGGTGGCGCGCGCTCGCCCGGCTGGAATGGGGGGACGGCGATTATGCGGCTGCAGGCAAGGCCTTCGAAAGAGCCCTTGCCATCTTGCCCGACGATGCCGGGCTGTGGGTCGAGATCGGTCGCCTGCGATATGCCAGCGGTCAACACCGGCTGGCCATAAGTGCGGCAGAACATGCCCTGCAGCTCGATCCCGCGAATGTCCGGGCGCTTGAGTTTCGCGGCCAGCTTGCCCGGGACCGTCATGGCCTGCTTGCAGCGCTTCCGTGGTTCGAGAAGGCCCTTCAGCAGGCGCCGGACGATGTGCCGGTGCTGCTCGAAAATGCAGCTACGCTGGGGGATCTTGGACGGGCGAGCGATTGCCTCGTCCTGACCCGGCAGGTGCTCAAGCTCAGCCCGGAGCACCCGCGCGCGTATTACCTTCAGGCAGTCCTGGCAGCGCGTGCCGGAAAATACGAGCTGGCGCGCAGTCTGCTTGCGCATACCGGTAATCAGCTGGACCGGCAGCCGGGCGTATTGTTGCTGCGCGGGGTGAGCGAGCTTGGCGTGGGCAATCCGGCGGCGGCCTCGGAACTTTTCGAACAGGTCCTGCGAATGCGGCCCGACGATCGGCAGGCACAGGAACTGCTCGCCCGGTCGATCTACCTGAGCGGCGAATACCGCTACGTGACCTTGCGCTTTCGTGACCAGATCGGCCGCGCCGATGCCTCGCCTTACCTTCTGACCGTGGTCGCGCGCGCTTACGAGATTCTGGGGGATCGCCAGCGCGCCGGAGAACTGCTGGACCTTGCGGCAAGGCCGCAGACAGCGGCGCTACGTGTGCTTCCAGGGGGCAATGGCATTGGCGCGATGCTGGCCCGCGGGGAAGCGCCGGCGGCCGAAGCGCAGGCCGAAGCGGCGCAGCGCCGCGATCCGGGCTTTTTCGACAACCTCTCGCTTGCCGGCGACGTCCAGCTTGCGCTTGGCAGGCCGCAGGCAGCACAGGCGCGCTATACTGCAGCGGCGCAGATTCGCATGTTCCCCAATCTCTTCGCCCGGCGCTTCGAGGCCTATGTGATGGCGCACGACATGCGCGGCGCGCAGCAGCTTGTGGAAGGTTACCTGCGGGAAAGTCCAACCAACCGCGAAGCCCTGCGCGCCGCCGCGCGATTGGCCGTGTCGCAGGGCGATACCGGAAGGGCGCTCGCCATCCTCAGGTGGCTGCGAGACAATGGCGACGCGCGCGACGTCCAGCTGTTGTGCGATCTTGCTTTGATCGAGGCGGACACCGGGGATGTCGAGGCTGCCCAGGCCGATGCCCGCACGGCCTATCGCCTGCAGCGCTCCAGCCCCGTCGCTACGCAGGCACTTGCCTACAGCTATGCGTTGAGCGGGCGCAATGCAGGGACGGCAACGGCCCTGCTTGACAAGGCGCAGGCAATGCTCGGCAACACGCCGCTCATAGCCGCCGCGCGGCGCAAGCTGTCGACGCCGGACGAGAGTTAGGGGAGAGCTGGCCGGTAAGGAATCCGCGTCAGGCGGGCTTCTTGGGCTGGTAGGTCTGCTCGATTCCGGGGAACGTGCGGGCGCGCACTTCCTGCGCGTATTGCTCGGCAGCGCCCGAGATCAGGCCCGCGATGTCGGCATAACGCTTCACGAAGCGGGGGACGCGTTCGAACATGCCGCACATGTCCTCGGTGACGAGGACCTGCCCGTCGCACTCGGCCGAACCGCCGATGCCGATGCTGGGACAGCTGATCGCCTTGGTAGCCTCGATGGCAATGGGTTCGACCACGCCTTCGATGACGATGGCGAACGCGCCCGCATCGTCGAGCGCCTTGGCGTCGTTCACGATCTTCGCAGCTTCCGCGTCGCTGCGTCCGCGGGCGTTGTAGCCGCCCAGCACGTTCACCGCCTGCGGGGTCAGCCCGATGTGGCCCATCACCGGGATGCCGCGATTGGAGAGGAATTCGACCGTCTCGGCCATGGCTTCGCCGCCTTCGAGCTTCACGCCCGCACAGCCGGTTTCCTTGAGCAGGCGCGATGCGCTCTCGAAGGCCTGCTGGGGCGACTGTTCGTAAGTGCCGAAAGGCATGTCGACGATAACGGCGGCATGATAGCTGCCGCGCACGACCGCGGCACCGTGGGCGGCCATCATGTCGAGTGTCACCGGCACGCTGGAGGGCAATCCGTAAATGACCTGACCGAGGCTGTCGCCGACCAACAACAGGTCGCAGTGAGCGTCAAGCAATTGCGCCTGGCGTGCGGTATAGGCGGTCAACATCACGATCGGCTCTTCGGTCACGCCGTCTTTCTTGCGGCGGCGGATCACCGGGATCGTCAGCCGTTTCATCGGCGCGGGGGTTGGCGTGGCGCGACTGGTCGCGGTGTCGATCTGGAAGGTCGTGGACATGCAAGGGCTTCTAGCCTCCGGACGCGAGTCTGGCAAAGAGACTTGCATGAGCGAAGGACCGGTCAGTGTGGACCCGTGACTTGACTGTAACGTGACAAATCAACAGGTCCAAGACGCTTCGCTCTTGCCAAGCGATAGCATGTCGCTAGCTTCGCGCCATCCATGGAAATTCCGGGGGTTCACCGCAATGTTCGGTCGCGTAAAGCCGTTAGACGCCATTCTGGCGACGGCTGAGAAAAAATCATTACATCGTTCGCTGGGTGCCATCCAGCTTACACTTCTGGGTGTCGGCGCCATCATCGGCACCGGTATCTTCGTGCTTACGTCGGAGGCCGCGCAGAAAGCGGGGCCCGGGATGATGTGGGCTTTCGTCATCGCTGCCGTCGTGTGCGGCGTGGCGGCGCTCTGCTATTCCGAGATCGCCTCTATGGTGCCGGTTTCGGGCTCGGCTTATACGTATACTTATGCGGTGATGGGCGAACTGCTGGCCTGGATGGTGGGCTGGGCGCTCATTCTCGAATATGCCGTCGCCGCCAGCGCTGTCTCGGTCGGCTGGTCGGGCTATTTCGTGGGCCTGCTGCACAGTTGGGGAATCGAGCTGCCCAATGCGCTGATCGTCGGTCCCTATGCCGGCGGCATCGTCAACCTGCCGGCGCTTGTCATTGCGCTGCTGGTGACGCTGCTGTTGATGATCGGCACGACCGAAAGCGCGCGGGTCAATGCGATCCTCGTCGGCATCAAGGTGACGGCGCTGACGGTTTTCATCGTCCTGACGATCCCGGTGATGAAGGGCGCCAATTTCGAACCGTTCATGCCCAACGGCTGGTTCGGCAACGGCCACGGCGCAGGTCTGGGCGCGGTCGGTGCAGCTGCCTCGATCTTCTTCGCCTACGTCGGTTTCGATGCGGTCTCGACCGCGGCCGAGGAAACCAAGAACCCGCAGCGCAACGTGCCGATCGGCCTGATCGGCAGCCTGGGCATCTGTACGGTGTTCTACCTGCTGGTGGCCGCCGGTGCGATCGGTGCGCTGGGCGCGCAGCCGGTCAACGGTCCCAATGGCGAGATCCTTGCACCCGGCACGCCCGAGCTGGCCTCGCAGTGCCAGGCGATTGCCGCCAGCACGATCGAGCCGCTGGTCTGCTCGCGCGAGGCGCTGGCGCATGTCCTGCGCTCGATCGGCTGGGAGCGCATCGGTGACCTTATCGGCGTGGCCGCCTTCCTGGCGCTGCCCTCGGTCATCCTGATCATGCTCTTCGGCCAGACCCGCATCTTCTTCGTCATGGCCCGGGACGGCCTGCTGCCCGAGAAGCTCGCGTCGATCCATCCGCGCTGGAAGACCCCGCATATCGTGACGATGATCACCGGTGTTGCGGTGGCCTTTTTCGCGGCCTTTCTGCCGGTCGGTCAGCTGGCCGACATTTCGAACTCGGGCACGCTCTTCGCGTTCTTCATGGTCGCTCTGGCGGTGATGATCCTGCGCAAGACCCAGCCTGACCGGCATCGTCCGTTCCGCACCCCGCTGGTGTGGGTGGTCGCGCCGATCGCGGTGCTGGGCTGCCTTGGCCTGTTCTTCAACCTGCCGTTCGAGGCGAAGATGGTGCTGCCGGTCTGGGGCGGCATCGGTCTCGTGGTCTATTTCTCCTACGGCTATCGCAAGAGCCACGTGGGCCTCGGCAGGATCGAGGTGCACGAGGAAGATCCCGACGCGCCGCCGCAGCCGGTTCCGCCGGTGTAATGCGTCTGATCGCGGATTGAGGGAAAGGGGGGCTTTGGCTCCCCTTTTCTTTTCGCGCGAGGAGGCGAATGCGTTCCGTCCTCGCGCTTGCCGCTCGCTGTGCCGGGAAGTTATCCCGGGTTGTGCCGGGCTTTTGCCCCGGTTTTACCCCGGTCATCCCCCGGCTTGTCCCCAGTGCTGTCCACACCCGCACCATTGCCAGCTCCGGCAAATGAGAACATAATAAGAACATTATTTGCTCCCGGTGCGATTCGATGGTCGAAATCAGTTCCATTCCCACTGCCGCCAGCCTCACTGCAAGGCAGGTCGATGCATGGCGTCCCGGCCTGGTCTCCGGGGAAGTCCCCCATGGCGAGCTGTTCGCCGCGGGCAATGAAGGCGCCGGTGCCGCCCTGGCCCTGGCCCTTGCGCTCGACCGCATGGCCGCCCGGTCCGCCGATGGGGCGTCTGCCCAGGCGCAGGAGGATCGCATGTGGCTCTGGGTGCAGGACCGCGAGGCGCTCCGGCGCAGTGGCCGGCCCTATCTTCCCGGCCTGCCGCGCGCCTTGCGCCATCGTCTCGTCCATGTCGCCGCCCGCAGCGCAGAAGATGCGCTCTTCGCGCTGGAGGAAGGGCTGCGCTGCCGCGACTTCGCTTTCGTTCTCGGTGAAGTGACCGGCAATCCCCGCGCGCTCGACTTCACCGCCTCGCGCCGTCTCAGCCTTGCTGCCGAGCGTCATGGCGTGCCGCTCTGGCTGGTCCGTCTCGATGCAAGGGCCGACCTGTCCTCCGCCCGCATGCGCTGGCGCGCGCAGTCCTGCGCCTCGCCGTCACCGCGCTGGAACCCGCAGGCGCCCGGCGTGCCGAGCTGGCAGGCCGAACTGTTCCGCGCCCGTCGCCATCCCCCGGGAACCTGGGTGCTGCGGGATGACGGCCGGTTGGTGGCCGAACGGGCAGGGGGCATCGCGGCCATCGCTCCATCCCGCTTTTCGTCCCACCATGCCCAGCCGGTCCAAGCTCGCGGGTAATGCCGCCCCGCCCCGCCGGATCCTCGCCATCTGGCTAAGGCAGCTTGCGCTCGACCGCTGGCGGCTGGCCGAGGGGCTGGCGGCGGGCGAGGGCGCCGATGCACAGCCGCTGGCGTTGATCGCGGAGACCGCGCATGGGCCGCGCCTTGCCGCGGTCAACGATGCGGGATTGAACGGCGGGGCCCAGCCGGGCGCGATGCTGGCCGATGCCCGCACGCTCTGCCCGCAACTCGCCGTCGCGCCTTCG
This sequence comes from Novosphingobium sp. PP1Y, assembly GCF_000253255.1. Classification (NCBI taxonomy): domain Bacteria; kingdom Pseudomonadati; phylum Pseudomonadota; class Alphaproteobacteria; order Sphingomonadales; family Sphingomonadaceae; genus Novosphingobium; species Novosphingobium sp. PP1Y. Next base: position 2,335,428 of record NC_015580.1, read on the forward strand.
GACCCGGCGGGCGATCTCGCCTTTCTTGAAAACCTGGCCGCCTGGGCCATGCGCTGGGGGCCGTGGAGCGCGCTCGATCCGCCCGACGGGCTCCTCGTCGACGTTACCGGCGTCGCCCACCTGTTCGGCGGCGAGGCGGCGCTGCTGGCCGATGCCCGGGCCGCTTTCGCCCGGCGCCGGCTGTCGGTGCGCCTGGCTCTCGCGCCGACCGCCGGGGCGGCCTGGGCGCTGGCGCATCATGGTCCGGACGGGGCGATCCTGCATCCCGACGACGATCCCGCCGCGCGCCTGTCCGGCTTGCCGGTCGCGGCGCTGCGGCTTGACGACGACGTGCTCACGGTGCTGCGCCGTCTTGGCCTCAAGCGCCTTGGCGACCTGGGCGGGGTGGCGCGCGATGCACTTTCGCGCCGGTTCCGCAATCGCCGCTCGGCTGCCGCCAATCCGCTGCTGCGCATGGATCAGTTGCTGGGCCGTGTGCCCGAACCGCTGCTGCCGGTCACCGTCGTCCATGCGCCGCTGGTGCAGCGACGGTTGATGGAGCCGATCCGCCACCGCGACCTGCTCGACCGTGTCGTTGCCGACCTGGCGCAGGACATGGCCCGCCAGCTTGAGGGGGAAGCGCTGGGCGCGCGCCGGCTTGAGCTGGGGCTGTGGAAAGTCGATGGCGAAGTCCTGGTGCGCCGTCTCGAACTGGCCGCGCCAAGCCGCGACGCCGAGCATCTCGCCGGTCTCTACGGGCGCAAGCTGGAAGGGCTCGACGCAGGCTTCGGCATCGAACTGGTCCGCATGCGCGCGCCCTGGTGCGAGCCGCTGGCCTTGTCCCAGCAGGATTTCGAGGCGGCGGCAAAAGCCCATGGCACCAGCCTTGCCGCCTGTATCGACCGGCTCTCGGTGCGGCTCGGCGAGGAGGCCGTGCGCCGCCCGGTGCCGCGCGCCAGTCACTTGCCCGAACGGGCACAGCGCTGGCAGGGGCCGCTGGAGCGCGAAACCTCTTCGCAGGGAGCTTTCGATTTCCACTTCAGGCCATTGAAAATGCTGGATCGGCCCGAACAGATCGCGGTGATTTACGAGACCCCGGACGGCTTGCCCAAGCGGTTCCGCTGGCGGGGGCAGGTCCACGAGATCGCTCGCGCCGAAGGTCCTGAACGCATTGCGCCCGAATGGTGGCGTGAACGCGGGACGGCACGCCTGCGCGACTATTACCGCATCGAGGACGGACAGGGACGACGCTACTGGATCTACCGCAGCGGCGTGGTCGGCGACGGGCGCGGCGGCACGCCGGCATGGTTCCTCCAGGGCATCTGCGCCTAGGACCGCCGCCATGCCCGAAGCCCCGCTGACGCCAGAGCGCCATCGCATCGAGATCGACCCGGGCAGCGTCGTGCCGCCCCGGCGTGCGCCTTTCGTCGAGCTGGGGGTGGCAAGCTGCTTTTCGTTCCTGCGCGGGGCTTCTGATGCGGCGGATCTGGTCAGCGAGGCCTACAGGCTGGGCTACGATGCGCTCGGGATTGCCGACATTAATTCGATGGCGGGCGTCGTGCGCCTGCACACCGAGGCGCATACGCTCAGGCTGCGGCCCGTCATCGGTTGCCGTATCGAGACGGTCGAAGGGCTGGTGTTCCTTGCCTACCCCGCCGACCGCGCCGGTTATGGACGTCTCTGCCAGCTGATTTCCGCAGGGCGCATGGGCACGCTCTCGGGCCAGTGGCAGGAGAAGGGCGTGTGCGAGATCTCGCTGGAGATGCTCGCCGCCCATGCGCAGGGCGTGCATCTCGTGCTGGTGCCGCCGCGCGATCTGGACATGCAGCTCACGATCGCGGTGGAAAGCAATGTGGTCGCTTTTCCCCGTCCCGCAGAGGAGGAAGAGGAGGATCGGGAGAAGTGCGGTTTCGGCCCGGACCGGGATGGCGGGCGGCAGATGACCGGCCCGCTTTGCGTCCTCCTGCCGCATCTGGTCGCGCGCCTGCCGGGCCTGCGGCACCTGGCGGCCTGCCGCTTTCACAAAGGGGACGACATTGCCCGGATCGAGGCGCTTGACGTCATGGCGCAGGCCCATGGCCTGTCTATCCTTGCCACCAACGACGTGCTCTATCACGTGCCCGAGCGGCGGCCGTTGCAGGACGTCATGACCGCCATTCGCCACAGGACGACCGTGGCCCGGGCGGGATGGGCGCTCGAAGCCAATGCCGAACGCCACCTGAAATCGCCCGAAGAGATAGTGCGCCTGTTCGATCGCTGGCCGCATGCCGTCACGGCGGCGCGCGAACTGGCCGATGCCTGCACTTTCAGCCTCGAGGAACTGCAGTACGAATATCCCGAGGAGATCTGCCCCGGCGGCCTCGATCCGCAGGCGCATCTCGACAGGCTGACATGGGAGGGCGCGGCGCGGCGCTATCCCTCGGGCGTGCCCGAAGGCGTGCGCGAGACCCTGGCGCGCGAACTGGCACTGATCGGCAAGCTCAATCTCGCAAGGTACTTCCTGACCATCAAGGATATCGTTGATTTCGCAAGAAATCAGAATCCGCCGATCTTGTGCCAGGGGCGCGGTTCGGCGGCCAATTCGGCAGTGTGCTATTGCCTGGAGATCACCGCTGTCGATCCGGCCAGGCATGCCCTCCTGTTCGACCGCTTCATTTCCGAGGAGCGCAAGGAGCCGCCCGATATCGACGTCGATTTCGAGCACGAGCGGCGCGAGGAAGTGATCCAGTACATCTACCGCCGCTATGGCCGCCACCGGGCAGGGCTGTGCGCGACGGTGATCCACTACCGCCCGCGCATGGCGATCCGCGAGGTGGGCAAGGCCATGGGCCTGTCCGAGGACGTGACCAGCGCGCTCGCCCGTACCGTGTGGGGCGGCTACGGCAAGGAGATCGGCGAGAAGCATGTCCGCGAGACGGGTATGGACCTGACCGATCCGCACCTCAGACGCGTTCTGAAGTTGACCGAGCAGATGATCGGCATGCCCCGGCATCTCTCGCAGCACGTCGGCGGTTTCATCCTCACGCAGGGACCGCTGACCGAAACCGTGCCGATCGGCAATGGCGCCATGCCCGAGCGCAGTTTCATCGAATGGGACAAGGACGACATCGAGGCATTGGGCATCCTCAAGGTAGACGTCCTGGCTCTGGGGATGCTGACCTGTATCAGGAAGTGCCTCGATCTTCTTGAAAAGCATCATGAAAGACCGCTGACCCTGGCCACTGTCCCGCGCGAGGATCCGGAGACTTACGCGATGCTGCGCCGCGGGGATTCGCTCGGCGTGTTCCAGGTCGAAAGCCGGGCGCAGATGAACATGCTGCCGCGCCTCAAGCCGCGCGAGTTCTACGATCTGGTCATCCAGGTAGCGATCGTGCGGCCCGGACCGATCCAGGGCGACATGGTCCACCCCTACCTCAAGCGCCGCCGCGGCGAGGAGGCCGTGGCGATCCCGGCGCCGGGGCCCGAGCACGGTCCGCCCGACGAGTTGTCCTCGATCCTCGCGCGTACGCTGGGCGTGCCGATCTTCCAGGAGCAGGCGATGAAGATCGCGCTCGATGCCGCGCAGTTTACCAGCGCCGAGGCGAACCGGCTGAGGAAGGCGATGGCGACGTTCCGTTCGCGCGGGATGGTTTCGGAACTGCAGGACATGATGGTCGGCCGAATGATCGCGCGCGGCTACGATCCCGATTTCTCCGAGCGTTGCTTCAACCAGATCAAGGGCTTCGGCGAATATGGCTTCCCCGAAAGTCACGCGGCGAGCTTCGCCCACCTCGTCTACGTGTCGAGCTGGCTCAAGTGCCACTTCCCGGGGGCCTTCGCCTGCGCCTTGCTCAATTCGCAGCCGATGGGCTTCTATGCCCCGGCACAGATCGTGCGGGATGCGCGCGAGCACGGCGTCAGGGTGCTGCCCGCCGACGTCAATCATTCGGACTGGGACTGCACGCTGGAAGTGGTGGGGGGCGATGCCCACCCCGCTGGGGAGAGGGGGGCGAGGCCTGGTGAGCAGCAGGCGAATTTGGCCGCAGCGGGGTGGGCCGACGATCGGGGCCGGTTGGACCGGCACATCGCGCTTCGCCTTGGTTTGCGCCAGATCGACGGCTTTCCCGAACACGCCGCTGCCCGCCTTGTCGCGGCACGGGAGGAGCAGGGGGCTTTCGCCGATGTCGGGGCCTTGCGGGAGCGGGCGGGGCTATCCCCGGCGCTGGTCGAACGGCTTGCCTCGGCCGATGCCTTCGGCTCGCTGGCGCTGTCGCGGCGTCAGGCCCTGTGGGATGCGCGCAGCCTGATCGCCGCGCCCGACCTGCCGCTTTTCGCCGCCGCCGCCGCGCGCGACGAGGGGGCCGAGAAAGCCGCCACGCGCTTGCCGCAGATGCCGCTGAGCGAGGAAGTGGTGGCCGACTACCAGACCCAGCGCCTGTCACTCAGGGCCCATCCCGTGGCATTCCTGCGCGCCTCGCTGGCCGAACGCGGCTTCGTGCGGGCGGCGGACCTGCGGGCGCGCAAGTATCGCGCGATGGTGCAGGTCGCGGGCGTCGTGCTCATCCGCCAGCGGCCGGGCAGCGCCAAGGGGGTGTGCTTCATCACGCTGGAGGACGAGACCGGCGTCGCCAATGTCGTCGTCTGGCCGGATCTCATGGAGCGCCAGCGCAAGGTCATCATGGGCTCGCGGCTGATGGAAGTGCGCGGGCGCGTCGAATACGACGACGAGGTGATCCACGTGATCGCCGCGCACCTTGCCGATGCGACGCACGACCTCCACCGCCTTTCCGAAGACCTGCTGCCCGCCACCATCGCCCGCGCCGATCACGTGAACAATCCGCTGCCCGGCCGCGCGCAGCAACTGGGGGTGAAGGAGCAGGATGCGCCGTTCGAGCCGGCAGAACCGTGGCAGCCGCCTGGGCCCGGGAACCGCGACTGCGGCTATCCCCGGGGGCATCCCCGCGATGTACGCGTGATCCCGAAGTCACGGGACTTCCACTGAGGGAAAACGGCGGCGAAGCGTGATCTTAACCATTCGCTGTCAGACTGCCGCTGCAGTCGAACATCAATCAGGTAGTCACCATGACATTCCTCAAGGGCCTTATTCCCGGCTTTCTGCTGACCTGGGTCGTGTCTTTGATCATCGGCTCGAACGGGTCGCAGGGCGGCATGCTGTCGATCCAGCACACCTATATCGAGGGGCACAGCTTCTACTGGTCCTGGCCGCTGTTCATCGCCGCTACGGCGTTGTCCTGGGCACTGTTCGCGATGATGGACTGAACGCCGCCCGATCTGCATGGTCCAGGCGAGGTACGTTTGCGCGCTGTATCGTCGCCGGATCATTGAGCGGTCAGGCCGCCATCGACGACGAACTCGCCGCCGGTGATGTACTTGGCGCGCTCGGAAAGAAGGAAGGCGATCATGTGGCCGATATCGTCGGGTTCGCCCATTCGCTTCATCGGGATCGTGGCGTTGATCGCGTCGTACTGCTCGGGATTGTCCTCGATCGCGACCTTCTGCATGTCGGTCCAGATCACGCCGGGGTGAACGGAGTTCACGCGGATGCCCTTGTCGGCGAATTCCATCGCGATCGACTTGGAATAGAGCCGCACGCCGCCCTTCCTCGCGGCATAGGCCGAAGCCCCCGGAATGCCGACAAGTCCGGCCACCGAGGAGAGGTTGACGATCGCGCCCGAGTGTTGCGCCTCCATGACCGGCAGAACGGCGCGGCAGCCGAGGTAGACGCTCTTGAGATTGACGTCGATCTGGCGATCCCAGCTCGCCGGGTCCAGTTCAGCTGTCCAGCGCAGCACGGCGATGCCGGCATTGTTGACCAGCCCGTCGATGCGACCGGTTTCGGCCGTGACCCTCTCGATCAGGGCGGCCCAGGCCTTCTCGTCCGTCACGTCGTGCGCCAGTCCGGTGGCCTTCAGGCCCTGGCCGCGCAGTTGCTCGCTGCGCGCTGCCGCAGCGTCTCCGTCGAGATCGCCGAGATAGACGATGTGGCCCTCGCGAGCCAATAGGCGCGCCGTCGCGAAGCCGAGGCCAGCGGCAGAGGCGGCGCCGGTCACGATCATTGTCCTGGATTGGGTATCGGTCACGCGGGAAAGCTCCTGTCAGGCGCTCTTGAACCATGCAGGGCCGGCGAGATGGTGGATGCGGTGGTGAACGCGCTGGCTGGAAGTGCCGCGCGCACGAAGTATCTGGCCGATGCAGGCATACAGGCTCCATTCCCGTGGGTTACCGGAAGGGGCCTGTTATTCGATTGGTTCGCCCCTCGGTGTCCTTTGCGGACCGCAGGAAAGTGCCACTGCATAAAAATGCAGCGTACTGCAATTAATGCTAGGGTGCGGTTCTGCCGGGCCTTTGCGCCAGAACGTCAACGCATCGTCTGGCTTCCTCCAGCGACCTGTCGTGCAACGGGCCACGGACATGGGGAAGCAGGACCTCGCAGACGCCGAGGCGCATGTGGACTTCGAGTGTTTCGTCAGTGATGGCCTGCGCAGCCCAAAGCGTGACCGCGCTCACCATGCGCATCATGACGAGTGCGTTGACAACATCGATGACCGCCGGGTTCAGGGCATCCTGATCGACGAGGTCCTCCAGCGCTCTTCCGACATAGCGGCGATAGACTTCGTGCAGGGCGACGAGATCGGCCTGCTGGACGAGCACCGGGGCCAATGCCCGTGCCACTTCGGGCGCTTCGAGCGTCCGGCGCGAGAGCGTTTCACACAAGGAAAGGAAAAAGCCGATGCCCTGATCGCTCGCCTTGCTCCAGGCCTCCTCGATGAAACCCTCGCTGCGTTCGCGCGCGGCGGCGGCGATCAGGGCGTCCTTGGTCTTGTAGATGTTGAACAGGGTGCGTTCGGCAACCCCCGCGTGGCTGGCGATCATCTTCGTCGACATCGCGTCATAGCCGTGGCGAGCGAGCAGGGCATAGGCCGCATCGAGGATACGCGCGCGTCGTTCGCGCTGTCGCGGCGTCAGGCTGCGGAATTGAGTCGCAGCTTGGGCTGCGTCTGCCAGATCAGACATCGGCCATCCTTAGAGGGATGTCGCATGTGAGATCAATCGCGCGAACGAAATCGCGGGCTGCATTGGCCGAGATGGAGGTTTTTTTGCGGGGGGGAAGGCCGTCACGGCGCCGGGCACGCCAGAAGAGATGGTGACCCCTACGGGACTCGAACCCGTGTTTCAGCCGTGAAAGGGCCGCGTCCTAGACCGCTAGACGAAGGGGCCATGAAAGCCATTCGAATGGCCTGTATGGCATCTCTTACGGCTGGTGACCCCTACGGGACTCGAACCTGAGGAACAAGGGATTGCAGGGGGCTCCAGGGGAAAGAAATGGCAGAAAACCGCCAATCGCATTCCCGCTCAATCCCCCTGATTACCGCGATGCTCCCACGGCTCCTGTATGGTAAGTGCGGTTTCAACGGCGTCGGCAAACATAATGCTGATATCTGCAGGGCATTGCGCGCGGGGAGCACGAGGGGCGATGGTCAAGCACTACATTGAAGTGACCGGCGCACAGCCCGAATTGCGTGGCGGTCGGACACTCCAGAATGGCAATTTATGTGTTCACGAGTTGCGAATAACAACCTCAAGAGTCGTCAATATGCGACGCAGCTAGGGACCTCGTTCTCGTCGATCAGTATCCCGAGACCGAATCTTGAAAATAACCAATTTCGCGAGGCGATTGGCGGTTCATTACAAATGCCACACGGCCCCATCCGTGCCAGCGGGCTTCAAAAGTCTGGATAGTAACGCCCCGGGGCTTTCCTTCACGAACCAAATCGCGCAGATTGCGTTCGACATTTGTTCGTCATTATCCATAGGCATGGGGTCAGTCGCTTGGCAGGCAGTGGTCCGGTTTCCGAATTCATCCCGACCGAAGTCCAACGAGCCGTGCCGGGTCGGCTACGATCGCTGCTGCGCGGGCAACCTGAGCCTGTTCTTCTATTGGGAGCAGGCGCGTCCATCTCGTCAGGGATCCCGGCTGCCGGGGAAGCTGTCGAGAGAATCGCTAAATGGCGGTGGTGCTTGGACAACGATCGCCTACCAAATGATCCGAGCGTCCGCCGCGCGGATTATTGGCCTTGGTTGACCGCGCAGCCGTGGTTTTCAACGGATGTTCTCCTTGCGGAGCTGTATCCCGATGCGGTCAAGAACCTGTTGAACGTTGCAAACGACCGGCGCGTCTTTTTCGAGGACATGATCCATCCACCCGTGCATCCTAATCGGGGCTACAGAGGTCTTGCCAACATCCTGCACCAAGGCTGGATAGCGACCGTCCTCACGACAAACTTTGACGAATGCATTCAAAACGCCCGAGTTCTGGTGACGCGGCCTCACCATCTGGTGGCGATCAAGACACCATCGGACCTAGTCCGCTTCTCATCAGCGCCGGAAAATCCTCAGCTCGTTTACCTGCACGGCTCGGTAGAGCATTTGACCGACAAGAATCTGGCGATCGACGTCCAAAATATGGACAGCGAGATCGTCGAACGTGTGCGACCGCTGCTCCGCGACCATCCCATCATTGTCGTCGGCTATCGTGGCGCCGAACCCTCGGTGATGCGTGGTCTTTTCCTCGACAACATAGACTACACCAGCAAATTCTATCACGGCATCTACTGGTGTGTGCTGGACCGAGAGATCGACGCGCCGATGCCTCCAATGGTTGCGGAACTCGCGTCGGCCATCGGCGGTAACTTCACTAAAGTACCGATTTCGGGCTTCGACGATCTTTTCGAGATCGAATTATACAATCGGCTGGTGGCCGAAGGAGCGCAACCGACCCGGCGTAACCACGGCTATCGGCCGCCCGAGTTGCCGCTCGACATGACCCCGATTGCTGGGGGCCTTCTCGATAACATCGATCGCGTTTTGCTTTTCACACGTCTCCGTGAATATGCCGCCGTACTCAACAACTGGGCACCGGATTCCTATGAGGAAGACTGGACGCTTCGAATGGGCACCACCTTCAACCTGCTCATGGCTAACGACGATGCGACCGTTCCGACGGTGGCGGGTTGGTTGTTGTTCTCTAATGATCCGACCGTATTGATACCCAGTGCATTTGTGCGCTTCCGTGCGCTCGGGCCCGAGACTTGGCTGCGTCAGTGCCTTGGCGACGATGTCGATCTTCTGCACGAACCCAATGCGGAAGGCTCTCTCGTCGAGGTGGATATCCGCGGAAATCTGTGGTCACAGCTCGACCAGCTCACCGAGTTGCTATCACGAGTCAACCGTCAGTTTCGCTTGAAGCAGGAGGTGTCGCGGCAGGTCCGTTCGTACAGTCCATTGGCCCTCAAAGAGATGATCGTGAACGCGCTTGTGCATCGTGACTATGCCTGCCCCGATCCGGTCGAGATCGTGGTTACGCCCGAGCGGATCGTCACCAGGAGCCCTGGAGGTCTTGTCGATACGGTCGCTGCGCAGATTTACGATCAAGAACTTCAGGCCATGATCAAGAGTGGTCGGCGCAGCATCAAAGGCTACCGAAATCCGGTCATCTCCGATCTCTTCTACGGCGGCGGCCAGATGGACCATACCGGATCGGGTCTGTCGGATATGTGGAAAGAGACCATCAACAACAATGGCGACGTGGATTTCGGACCGGGGGACGAGAACAGGGCGTTCAACGTCGAGATAAAGGCCCGTCCCGAGGCTGTGGACGACATCACGAATACCGCTATCGCGGATGAATCACAGGTCACACGTTTCACCACGAACCTTTTGCCCATCCATACAATGCCCGATAGGATCTGGCATGCTGGGACGACTGCGACTTATACCGGGGGGCTATATCGTTCCGCGGGCGACCTCCCCGTACCTCCTGGACACGTCCAAGACGGCCGCTTCTACACACTCTACGACCTCGACGAGATTACCGATGCGCTAGTGACGCCGTTCGATCCTGGAGATGTCGAGACGGTCACGCCTGAAGAACTCATGGATCTTCCGAACGGCGAGAATATCCTGATCAAACTCCTCGTCGATGCCGTACTCGGACATTGCCGCGCGCTCGGGATGCAGATCGATTTCAAGCGAAAGCGCGCCCATTTCCCGCGTTTCGATGAGGAGCAGGAACGTCGGATTACCTACAAAGCCCGATATAAGCGAGCCACGAGAACGGTGGTCAAGGCCCGGACGAAGCGGGATACGGGCGAGATATCCTATTACGAGCACAAGGCGCTTTCGATCTCGGTTGCGCCCTATGGCTCCGAGTGGTGCATCATCCTCTCGCCCGGTTACGCGTTCACGCGAAATGGCTTTGGACGGCTGATCGGCAACGAGCTCATCAACAGCCTGTCGACGCGGCGGGCGGCAAAGGACTTCAATTCGAGTGTCCATAATGACCTCGCCTTTTGGCAGGCGATGTTGGCGGAACAGTCAGAGGGGCTGTTCTCTCTCCAGCCAGATGTGAGCGGTGGCCTATCCCGGTTCGCACCCAATATTGTCATGAGCAACCAGCTTCCTGGGGCCTCACTGAACTCCAACGCTTTCGATGAACTTGCGATCGTCCAAGGCGACCCGGACGAACTCGAAGAGCTCGACAGAGAGCTCTCGGAGTTGGCCGACATGGTCGAGCTTGACGACTTGCGGGAACCCGAACCGGCGAGCGCATTCGGGCGGGTGAGCGACGATGACTGACTTGTCACTTTTCGAGCTGCGCTCGCCTCCGCTGCAATTCGGTGGGGCCGCATCCACGTCCGACCCCAAATCGGGTCTCGACAGTGCCGGACCCTTTGATCTTCGGTTTGGAGCGGCCCGGAAGGATGCGATCCATGTCGGTGTGATCGGTCCTGCGGATATGATCGATAGCGCGCAGAAATGGTTGACCCGTTGCGCGGCCGGAATACCGACGTTCGGCCCGGCCACATCGTTGCGACGACCGTTTCCGGGTTTTTCGGAGGTTTTCCGCAAGAAGCTGGTCTATTCAACGCATCTTTCCATTGCATTGGCCGAGGCAGGTGACAATTCGATCGAGCTTGCGCTCGCGGGCTCAGACGCGTTCATACGCTTTCAGACGATCGTCGATCTCTACGATGCCAGTCTTCAACGTCTCGCTGGGCGAGACGTGAACCGTCCCGATGTCGTGTTGGTGTGCCTCCCGCAGAGCGTTCTCGACAAGTGCAGAACGGTCGAGCGCCAGAATACAGAGGCCGAGCGAGAGCGGGCAAAGGCGATCAGGAAAGCGCGTGCGAGTCGACAAACCGATTTCTTCGACCTGCTCGATGAAGTCGAGGAAAGTGAAGATGATTTCCTCAAACGCGATCTGAGACATGCGCTCAAGGCCAGGGCCTTGGCGGCGCGGCTGCCGATCCAGATCGTCACACCACGGTTGCTAGAGGATGGTCCTAAGAGCGAGGATCCCGCCACCCGCGCCTGGAACTTCTCGGTTGGCTTATACTACAAGGCAGGCGGCGTTCCTTGGCGGTTGAGTCCGCCCGGGCCGGAGACTTGTTTCGTTGGGATAAGCTTTCACCACTATCGGACGAAGCAGCGCCACATTGTGCAATCGAGCCTAGCCCAAGCTTTCTCGAGCGAAGGCGAAGGTTTCGCAATTCGGGGCACCGGAGTGCCGGCCGAGGCGGATCAACGCCTGAACGTGCATCTTTCCGAGGATCAAGCTTATGATCTCGGCGTACGCATCATCGCGGAATATGGGGCACGTACGGGTCGCTCTCCGCTGCGATTGGTGATCCATAAGACCAGCCAGTTCGACCAGGCGGAGATCCGGGGCTTTCGCGCCGCGCTCGGGGACATTCCTATCGTCAGCCTCGTGACGATGGTGCCGAGCGCATTCCGCCTCGTACGTTTTGGTATGTACCCTCCAAAAGTTGGCACAATCTGCACGGTGAACGGAGCGCGGACCTTCCTCTACACATCTGGCTATATTCCAGAGATCGAGACCTATCCCGGTCCGCACATACCTCAGCCATTCGAAGTGCGCTCGATCGGCCCCGAGGATTCATTGGCTGCGGCAACCGATATCTTCAACTTGACGCGTATGAACTGGAACACGGCGGATATCCGCGGAAAATGGCCCGTTACCCTCTCTTTCGCCCGACGGGTTGGCGGAATTCTCAATGAATATGGAGAGCAGGATCCTGATGAAACTTCATTTCGATATTTTGTGTAGAGGGGGAGTGCAGGTTCTGGTTTTACAGACGCCGTTTGTCACCTGTTGACCTGCCGAGGCCACGAGTTCAGCTCGGTTTTTCTATCACTGAGTCGACCGTCTGAAATTTTGGCTGCATTTGCTCGTTCATCCATGGCGCGGTGATTAGTAGGTTTGCCTGATCGCTAGGTTAGATAGAAGACGGGAAGTGGAATTTGCACGCTTACATCGACGAGACGGGCAACACTGGCGGACGCCTCCTAGACGATAATCAGCCGTTGTTCGTAACGGCGGCGTTGCTGACGCGTTCAGACTTTGACAAACGCTTCGGTGCCGAGGTTGCCATGATCGCCTCCTCTATAAGCGAGAAGGAAATCCATGCCAATCAGCTTGGCGTTGCGAAGCTTGAGGAGCTTGCTCCCGCGATTTTGAAGGTCGTGCGCAAGGCTGGGCCCGCGTTCTTTCTCGCTCGTGTCGAAAAGAAGTACGTGATGGCCTCGAAGATATTCGACACAATCTTCGATTGTTTTGAGAACAAGGCTGTACCCTGGCAGGTGTACAACATCCGGCCACTGCGTATTATGATGGTTTTCAAACTGGCTGCCATCCTCGACGACGAACTTGCCCAGCAGTTCTGGAACGCCCTGCTGGAAAAGAACGAAGCCAAGGCCAGGGACGGCATGGCAGGCTTCTGCTCGGCTCTGAAGGAGCATGTGCGGCATATCGTCGACCAACGATCCCAGGATATCGTAAACGATGCACTCGACTGGGTTGTCGCCAACCCGGAGGGGCTGGATTTCGTTCACCAGACCAAGATCGGCCGCAAGGGCCACATGCCCAATATGGTGGGGTTCGGGAACCTGCTTGCCGGGATCGAGCGACAATCGGGAATTTGGAGGCGGTCAGTGGAGGTGATCAAACACGATCGTCAGCACGAATTCGCACCGGCTCTCCAATTCTGGCACGACATGTATGCCAATGCCCTTCCAGGCGCGGTCAACCTACCCTTCGGCGAGAGGCTTGTCCTGCGGAAGGTGTTCGGTAGCAAACTGGAGATTTCTTCCGCTCAGGAGAGCGCCGGCATCCAGATAATCGATGCCATTCTTTGGCTGTTTGCCCGCACACTTCGTGGCGATGCGCTGCCGGAGAAATGCCAGGCACTTCTCGATTATGTCTATGGCCGCGCCTATCAGGATGACTTCTCCTTCGCGGGAGCGGGCAGTGCCACCGAAGAGGCGCTCAAGGATATTTACGCGAAACCGCTACCTGCTGATGCCCTTGAACGCGCACGTGCGTTCCAGGTCGAGAGCGAGGAACGCCGGCTCACGGCAATGGCGGACTATGCGATGAAGAAGGAAGCTGCGAAGAAGCTTGGCTGAACTGAGATACGGTCGGGACAGTATGCAGTCGAATGACGTTCACTTTGCGGTTCGTGGACAACCTCTTGTCCGTCTAATCCGCTATCTCCGCCGTTTTTTGCCCTAGGAACCAAGGGCAAATTCCAGCGGGTCGATCAGGATTCGAGAAGGTCGGCTATGCCGCCGTCTATGGTTAGAAATTCCTGCATCCAGGAGTGGAGGTGTGCCGTGAGGTGAGACGGAGGTGCTATGCCCGATCTCTACAATCCTGCCGCCCATTTCGACCTCGAAACTCACGCAGCCAATCTCGTCAAACGCCTCGGTGGCACCTGGTCGTCGAAAGGCGCAATGTGTCGTTGCCCGGCCCATGATGACCGCACACCCAGCCTGTCGATCCGTGTCGGCGAGAAAGCGCTGCTGTTCAAATGCTTCGCCGGTTGCGACACGCTCGACGTGATCCGGGCAATTCGGCGGCTCGACCGCAACATTTCAATGGGCGGTGAGGCGGCGGTATCATCATCGCCCACGTCGCTCAGCCCGGCATGGTTGCGGCAACGGGCGCTGGATCTGTGGGATAGCGCGCGCCCTCTGGCCGAAACGCCAGCCGAACAATACCTGCGGCGACGCGCGATCATCCTGTCGCCGCCTGCCTTGCGCTTTCACCGGCGAACACCGCTCGGCCGAGGAAAACGCGCCGTGTTCCGCCCAGCGATGCTTGCTGCAATTCACGAGCGGAGCCGGTTGGTTGCACTCCAGAGGACTTTCCTCGATCCTGACCAGCCGCTCCGCGCCCGCGATCTAGGTAACCCGCGGCGCATGCTCGGTCGCCCAGGCCAAGGCGCTGTTATCTTGGCACCCGCAAACGACACCCTCGGGCTTGCCGAAGGCATCGAAACCGCCCTGTCGGCGATCCTCCTGCTCGACATCCCGGTTTGGGCAACGCTCGGAAACGAGCGCTTGGCCCATATCGACGTCCCCGACACCGTCACCCGCCTGATCCTGCTTCCCGACAACGACCGCGGCGGACAGATCGGCGCGGCCAAAGCCGCTGAGGCCTACGCCATGCCGGGCCGGACGATTGAAACGCTCTTCCCGCCCCAGGGCTTCAACGACTGGAATGACGTGCTGCGGGCAAAAGGGAAGGGGGTGGAGGACTGGTTGCGGCAAGCGGCCTGAATGGTCGGGCCTCGTCCGCCAGGAGACCATCCATGTCCCAGCCCATCATTCTCGTATCGGCGGCCAAGCTCGCCAAGTCGCCCAGCAATGTGCGCAAGACCAGCGATCCGGAGGCCGACGCCCAGCTCGAGGCGAGCATCGTCGCGCACGGCGTGCTCCAAAACCTGATCGGCCTACCGGTCGCGCGCAAGAAGGGCCAGTACCGCATCACCGCCGGCGGCCGCCGCCTCGATGCCGTCCACCGCGCGATCGAAAAGGGCGATCTTCCTACCGATTACGAGCTGCCGGTGAAGGTCCTCGCCGATGCCAACGACGCGGTCGAGATCAGCCTGTCGGAAAACTTCTTCAAGCTGGCGATGAACCCCGCCGATGCCTGCCGGGCGTTCCAGGACATCATCGAGACCGAGAAGAAGACCCCCGCCGACATCGCCAAGCGTTTCGGGCTCACCGAACGTTTCGTGCTCGGCCGCCTGCGCCTCGCGGGCCTCGCCGAACCGGTATTCGAAGCGCTGCGTGAAGGCGCGATCACGCTCGACATCGCCATGGCCTATGCCAGCACGTCGGACACCGCGCGCCAGGCCTCGGTCTTCGAGCAGCTTGGCCAGGGCTACTACCGGGCCAATGTCGGCGAAATTCGGCGCCAACTCGCCTCGGGCGGCTATCACGGCAGTGACCCCAAGGCGATGCTGGTCGGACGCGACGACTATGTCGCGGCGGGTGGCAGGATCGATGCCGACCTGTTTTCCGACGACGCCACCGAAATGTGGATCGATGGCGATATCCTCGATCATCTCGCCGAGGAAAAGCTCACCGCAGCCGCCGAAGCGATCCGCCAGCGCGAGGGCTTCGCGGAAATCCGCGCCGTGCCCGCGTCCCATATCCCCTACATGGAAACCTACAGCCTTCGCCAGGTCCAGGGCGAACTTCCGCCGCTCACCGCCGACGAGGAAGCCCGCTGCGAGCAGATCCAGAGCGAGCTCGAAGCGATCGAGGAAGCCGCGGCCGACGAGAACGGCGAGGGCTATACCGAGGACGACGAAGCGCGGACCCAGGAACTCGAAGCCGAATACGAGGCGATCCAGTCGCGCACGCCGGTCCTGACCGAGGAGCAGAAGGCCTCGGCGCTCGCTTATGTGGTGATCGGCCGCGACGGTCAGCCCCGCATTCACGAACAGCTCTATGTCGCGCCGGTCGAAACACCGGCCGACGGGGACGATGACACCAGCGACGATGAGGACGCGGATCATGGCGATGAGGCCGAAAGTTCGGCCAAGCCCGTCGTCAGCCAGCGCCTCGCCGACGAACTGGCGATGATGAAAACCGAGTTGCTTGCCGTCCATGTCGCGAGTGATCCCCGCTTTGCCTTCGACGTCGGCACCTTCATCATGGCTGATGCCGCGACCCGGCATTTTGGGAGCAGCGATCTCGCCAGCGAATTGCGCGCCAGGGCACCAAGCCCGCGTGTTTCCGGCTTCGAGAGCGGCACGCTGGCGGCCGAGGAATGGGCCAAGCTCGACAGCGCGCTCGATCGCAGCTGGATCGATCACGAGGATGTCCGTGATCGCTACGATGCCTTCTGCTCGCTTCCCGACGAGGCCCGCGCTGGCTGGCTGGGCTGGGCGGTAGCCCGGACCTTCGACGCGGTTCCGGCGGGCAGGACCGGCAGCGTGTTCATCGACCATCTCGGCAGCAAGCTCGCCATCGACGTCGCGGCCTGGTGGCGGCCGACCGCGAAGAACTACTTCGACCGGATCACCAAGCCCGCGATCCTCGGCCTGTTCGAAACGGTGGGAACCGCCGAACTGCGCCAGCGCTACGCGGCGTCGAAGAAGCATGATCTTGCCGCTTCGGCCGAGAAGCTCTTCGCGGGTGACATCCTTGTCGAGGCCGAGATCAAGGAACGGGCGCTGACCTGGCTGCCCGATGCCATGCGCTTCGAACTGATCGACGGCGAGGCTGACGGCGTGATCGACGCGGATGAAGTGGCAAGTGACGAGCCCACCGACGCGACCGGCCTAGCCGAGGATTCCGAGTTCGGCGATCTTGCGGAACACGGCGCGGACGCTGGCGCTGACGACGGCATGGACTCGCTCGCCGCCGCTGCCTGATCGCACAAGCCTGCCGTCCTGACGGGGCCGCGGTGTCATGCCGCGGCCCCGTTTCCATATGCCCGGCTTCCGGGAGGAAGGGGGAGGACGATTGGCGACGGGGCGGATGGCCGCCCGACTTTCCGGAGGACCATGCCCGATGAACTTGCCGCTTCTCAAGCTCGCCGAACCGGAATTCGGCGCTTACGCCACCAAGGCCGAAGGCCTGTTTTCGGTCGCGAGAATGGTCGCCGACACGCTCGCTCGATCCGGCGTTGTTACCCGCCAGTACCTTACCCGCCTGACGATCGATGCGTTTAGTGCGACCGATGCCGATGGCGCCTGGTCGATGCGCGACGCCTATGACGCGCTGGAAGCCGCACAGGTGCTGCTGCTTCAACGCGGTGATTGGCGGGTCATGCATGGCGGCGATCCCGAGGCGATGTTTGCCGCGCTGCTCGCCTTCCAGAACAGCCTGCCGACCCAGACCTACCGGTCAGAACACCAGGTCGATCTCCAGCAGTTCAGCACGCCGCTGGCGCTGGCCTGGCTCGCGGCCCGGGCGGCGCAGTTCAGGTCCGATGATCTGGTGCTCGAACCTTCGGCAGGCACCGGGATGCTCGCCGCGCACGCGGCGAGGGCCGCCACCGGCTTGCTGCTCAACGAGCGCGACGAACAGCGGGCGGCATTGCTCGGTCTGGCGCTCGGTCAGGACGTCACCAGCCACGATGCGGAATTCATCCACGACAAGCTGCCGTCTGGACTCGCGCCGAGCGTTGTCCTGATCAACCCGCCCTTCAGCCGCAGCGAGGGGCGGGGCCGCGACCGCCATGCCGGCGCCAGGCATCTCCGCTCAGCCCTGCTGCGCCTTGCCCATGGCGGGCGCTGCGTCGCGATCATGCCGCCGAGCTTCGCGTCCGATGGTAGTGGTGCACCGGGCTATGCGGCGGTGGCCGAGGTCGTGCCACCGCGCGCGGAAATCACGATCCTCGGCAATCCTTACGCCAAGCACGGCACCAGCATCTCGGTGCGGCTGCTGGTCTACGACAAGGGCTGGGCGGGAATACCCGCACGCCATACCGTGCCCGATCTCGCAGCGGCGCTCCCGATCGTGCTGGGCCTGCCGCCCAGGCTCGACCCGTCGCAGTCGCCGCCACCTGCACCCGCGCTGGCACAACCGCGACTGCGCCCGGCCGCCAGACCATCGCCGTCAGCGCTCTTCACGAACCTCGCAGGATCGAAGCTTGCCACGCCAAAGCGCGAACCGCGCATCGACGATGTCCCGCGCCTGCTCGACTATACGGTTAGGGACACACCGCTGGCCGCAGGCGATCCGGTCGGCATCTATGTCCCCTGGCGGCTCGCCCGCATCGACATTCCAGCCGCTAGGCCGCATCCCGACCAGCTCGTCGAATCCGTCGCCATGGCTTCGGTGCTGCCGCCCGCACCCGGCTACCGCCCGATGCTCCAGGACCGCGCGATCGCGGCACTGTCCGATGCCCAGCTCGAAACCCTGATCCACGCAGGCGAGGCTTTCCAGCGCGATCTGCCAGGGACCTTCCTTCCCAATGACGCGGGCGACCAGCTCTCGGAAACGCCGGAGGGTCATGTCTATCGCACCGGCTATTTCATCGGTGACGGCACCGGGGTCGGCAAGGGCCGCGAGGTCGCCGCCTGCATTCTCGACCAGTGGAACCGGGGGCGGCGCAAGGCGGTGTGGATCTCGGTCAGTTCCGGGTTGATCGAAGATGCGCGCCGCGACTGGTCTGCACTCGGCGGGTTGCCCATCGACATCCAGCCGCTCGATGCCTTCCCGTTGGGCCAGCCGATCGGCATGGCGAGCGGAATCCTGTTCCTGACTTATGCGACGCTGCGCTCCTCGCGCCATGACGAGGCCTCACGCCTCCAGCAGATCCGCGCCTGGCTGGGTGAGCATTTCGACGGGATGCTGGTGTTCGACGAGGCCCATGCGCTGGCCAATGCCGCAGGCACCGATACCGAATTCGGCACGGCCAAGGGCTCCGAGCAGGGGCTCGCGGGCGTTCGGCTCCAGCACGCGCTGCCGCGCGCCCGGGTGCTCTATGTCTCGGCGACCGGCGCCACCGACCCCGCCAATCTCTGCTACGCCGCCCGGCTTGGCCTCTGGGGACCGGGCACCGCCTTCCGCGACCGCGCGGCATTCATGGCGGCGATGGACGATGGCGGGATCGCCGCGATGGAGATCGTCGCCCGCGATCTGAAAGCCATGGGGCTCTATACCGCTCGGGCACTGAGCTTTGCTGGCGTCGAATACGAAGCGCTCGAACACCGGCTGACGGTGGATCAAATCGCGATCTACGATGCCTATGCCGATGCCTGGGCGATCATCCATCGCAATCTCGACGAGGCGATGAAGGCGGCGAACATCGTCGACCGCATGTCGGGCGATACGCTGAATGCGCAAGCCAAGGGCTCGGCGCTGTCCAAGTTCGAGAGCGCCAAGCAGCGCTTCTTCAGCCAGGTCCTGGTCTCGATGAAGATCCCAAGCGTGATCCGCTCGATCGAGGAGGAACTGGTGGCAGGCCATGTCGCCGTCGTCCAGCTGGTCACCACGGCGGCGGCCATCCTCGACCGGCGGCTTACCGCGCTTTCGGCGCAGGAACGCGCGCATCTCTTTATCGATGTCTCGCCACTCGACGGCCTCATCGATTATCTCAAGAATGCCTTCCCGACCCGGCAGCTGCGGGCCTTCCGGGCGAGCGACGGGACGATGCGCTCGGAAATGATGGTGGGTGACGATGGCGCGCCGGTTCACTGCCAGGAGGCGCTGGCGTCGCGAGACACGCTGATCGAGCAGCTTTGCGGTATGCCGCCGATCCCGGCCGCGCTCGATGCGCTGCTCGCCCATTTCGGGAGCGAGCAGGTCGCCGAGGTGACGGGCCGTACTCGGCGCATCGTGCTCGACCCGCGCGGCAATCAGAAGCTCGAACCGCGCGGGGCTGGTGCCCGCAAGGCCGACAGCGACGATTTCATGGCGGGCAGGAAGCCGATCCTCGCCTTTTCCGATGCGGGCGGGACCGGGCGGTCCTATCATGCCGATCTCGGCTGCGGCAGCGCGAGCAAACGCCGCATCCACTTCCTGCTCGAACCGGGCTGGAAGGCCGCGACCGCGATCCAGGGGCTGGGGCGCACCCACCGCACCAACCAGGCGAGCCCGCCGGTGTTCCGCCCGGTCACCACCGACTGCAAGGGAGAGCGGCGTTTCATCAGCACGATCGCGCGGCGCCTCGATAGCCTCGGCGCGCTCACCCGCGGCCAGCGCCAGACCGGCGGGCAGAACCTGTTCGATCCGGCCGACAATCTCGAAAGCGATTACGCCCGCGAGGCGCTGACGCAGTGGTATCACCTGCTCCATGCCGGAAAACTGGCGAGCACCAGCCTTGCCGATTTCGAGGCGATGACCGGCCTCAAGCTGGCCGAA
This sequence comes from Novosphingobium sp. PP1Y, assembly GCF_000253255.1. NCBI lineage: Bacteria > Pseudomonadati > Pseudomonadota > Alphaproteobacteria > Sphingomonadales > Sphingomonadaceae > Novosphingobium > Novosphingobium sp. PP1Y. Next base: position 2,355,594 of record NC_015580.1, read on the forward strand.
GAGCAGGGCGGCGGCCTGCTCGAACGGCTGCCGCCGATCCAGCGCTGGCTCAACCGCATCCTGGCGCTCCGCATCGCCACGCAGAACGCGATCTTCGAGGAATATATCGGTCTCATCCAGGCCCGCGTCGATGCCGCGCGAGAGGCGGGCACGCTCGATCTCGGCGTCGAGACGATCCGAGCCGAGCGGATTGTTCCGCTGTCCGATCAGGTTCTGCGCACCGATCCGCTGACCGGTGCGGAGACCCGCCTGCTGCGGCTCGAACTCCACATGAAACCCCGCACCACGAGCTGGGGCCATCTCATGCACATCTGGCAGGGGACCGAGGACATCGCCTTCTTGCGCAACGGGCGTTCTGGCCGTGTCGCGCTGAGGGTGCCGTCCTGGTCGGTGACCGATGACGAAGGCAGGCCGGTGCCGATGTGCCAGCTGGTCCGCCCGACCGGACACGACCGGATATCGCTGGGCGCGCTCTGGACCAGCCATTGGCAACCGATCGGGCACGAGCAATTCCGGGAACTCTGGGAGGCCGAGGTTGCGGCGGCTTCGGCCGCGCTTGATGTCGAGACGATCAGCCTGGCGACCGGCCTGCTCCTGCCAGTCTGGCACAAGCTCCCCGCCGACGATGTCCGGGTCTGGCGCATCGCCGATGGCAGCGGCGATGCATTGCTCGGCCGTATCGTCATGCCGGCGGCAGTCGAGAAGCTCGAGGGTGAGTTCGGCCTTGCTGCTTCGGTTCGCCTGACGCCTGCCGAACTGATCGCGGCGGCGCGCAGCGACGGAGGCGTGGCCGTGCCGGGCCTCGACGGCGCGCGCCTGGTCTCGGTCTTCGTCAACAACAGCCGCCGGCTCGAACTGCGCAGCGCCCAGCCGCAGGACCGCGAATGGCTGAAGGCGCGCGGATGCTTCACCGAGGTGATCGCCTATGTGACCAGGGTCTTCGTGCCGGTGGACCGGGCCGAGCAGGTTCTCGCGGCCATCGCGGCGTCGCTCTCGGCGCGGGCCTAAACGAACCGGCTATCGTCCGATCGCCTCCAGCCGGATATGATCGGACGGCCCGGAAGGGAAGTGGGGAAGGGGAAAGGCGCTGCCGGATGGTCGGTGGCACTTTCGAAGGAACCCCCATGACCCAGGACGATCCCATTCTCGACCCGCTGTTTGTCGAGAGCTACAACGCGGACCTCGAAGCGCTGAACAGCCCGGCGCGCATCGCGATCACCACGCTCTCTTCCGGCGCCGACGTGTTCGAACTGCTCGACGATGAGGGCCAGTTCGTCACGCTGTTTCCGGCGAGCGCCACGCCGGAAGTGACGGCTGCCGCCTACCGGCTTTACGCCCAGGGCCTCCATCGCGGGCTGCGCACGGGCGAGGAACTTGCCTGGGGCAAACTGCGCCACCTGATCGGTGCTGCGTCCGACGAGCGCTGAGCGCGTGATCCTTCCCATCTTCACCACTTTCCATCTTCAAGCGGGAGAACCATCATGGCTGACAGAGCCAGCGCGTCGATCGAAATCGGCGGCAATATTTCGCGATCCTTGATTCCCGACCTCATCGAGGCGATCGCCTCCGACGGTGGCCGCGCCGACTGGGAGGGCGAACCGCTTCAGGAATCCGACGTTTCCGGCGGTGCGACCGTCGAAGCCTGCGCCTACGAACTGGCCGGTGGCACATTCGACTGGACCGAGGAATTCTGCGAAGAGCACGGCCTCGCCTATGTCCGGAACTCCGGCAGTTGCGGCGGCGCGTTCGGACCCGAACGGGTGATCTTCACCGGCACCGGCGCCGCGGTGCAGTTCGACATGACCGAGAGCGAGGAGATCGTTCTTGCCCGGAGCATGATCCGCGATCTCGGCTCGCTGGAAGCGATCGAGGGCTGGTTCCGCCTTGCCGAGTTCGTGCCGCCGCCGTTCACGATTATCGAGGATGGCGATGAGGCAGCGCCCGTAGAGGAGGCGCTCCATGGCTGACTACTACACCCAGGGCAGCTTCGCCTTCACCTGCAGCCATGCCGAAATGGCGCTGATCGAAGAGGCCTTCCAGGCGAGCCATGACCTCGAGAACGGGGACACGCCGAGCCAGCCGACGCCCGAATTCCTCGCGGCGTTCCCGCCCACATCGCCAGACGATCCCTGGAGCGGCTTTGTCACCTTGTTCGACGATCCCGAGTTTCCCAGTTTCGGAGTCGAGTTCGAGGGCGGCAACACGCTCGACCAGCCCGGCGTCAGCACCGTCTCCATGTGGAGCATGATCGACTTCCAGCCCGCTGCGCTGGCCGCCCTGATCCACCGCTGCTGCCAGGAGACAGTGCGGCAGGCGCCGATCGGGTTCGAATTTGGCTTTTCGTGTTCGCGTGCCAGGCGGGACGGATTCGGCGGCGGATGGTGCGCGGTCTTCGCCGATCGCATCGAAATCGAGACGACCCGCCAGGCGCTTTCACTTGCGCTCGAGGGAGGCATCCTGTGACGGGAATCGTTCTCCCGCCGGACGATCATTGGGCCGAAAGCCCCGATTACCCGCTCGCCGACTGGCAGGCCGAAGTCGCCAATGGCGACACCCGGCTTGGCTATTGGGACTGGGTCGCCGCGCGCTGCGCCTGAACTTCCCCGCAAACCAAAGGACAGTATCATGACTTTATCATCCGCACCGGCGGTGCCTTCGCTGCGCCTCTACAGCCAGACCGACCACGACGAACGCGGCAATTTCCACTACGAGGGGGATCTCCATTGCCCGGCCGACGACCTGCCGGTCCTGTGCCGCCGGATCGAACGGCATCTGGCCAGCCATTTCCCCGAAGTGCGCTTCGCCATCCATAGCCAGCGCTTTTCCGGCGGCCGCAAGATGATTGCCGAGGTGCTCGACGCAACCGAGGATCTGACCACCCGGGAGGCGCAGGATGAGTTCATCACCCGGGTGCGCGACCAGATCGAGCGGTACGGCTACTGCCGCTCCAACTTCTACCAGGACTTCATGGCGGTCTCGTTCTACAACGAAGTGCGCATCGCCCCCGCCTATTGGGCAGCGCTCGCGGCCCGGCGCGGGCAGGCCAATCCCGTCGACAACCTTGTGTCGCTGGCGAGCTTCAAGAAGCGCCTTAAGCCCGGCGACAACCTGACCCTGCTGCACGCGCCCTACCAGCACCGGGCATTGGGCACGGCCCGCAAGGTCATCCAGATCCGCTCGAAGGATTTCGTGTTCGAGGGGCGCAGCTATTGCGACTTTCCCCGCGCCAGCAACTTTGCCTGCGACGGGCGCCTGGTGCGGATCGCCGTCGGCAACGAACACGAGCCGGATGCCCATATTCTTTACGAATGGCGGCCTGCCGCAGCCTGAGCTCCCGGGGCATCGGGAGGAAGGGGGTGGGAGAGGATGAGCGCGGATGCGGCGATGCACCTGCTCATTCCACCTTCCATTTCCAGGAGCAGCTTCATGGCCAGTCTTGCCCGCGTAATCGACCACGATGTCCTCGATCATCCCGCACCTGCCGGTCCGTCCCACGACCGTCCAGTCAGCAGCGGCTACCGCGTCGACATCTCGCGTGGCCGCAATGTCAGCCGCGTTTCGTCCGAATGGTTCTCGCGGCCCGACGATGAACGCTTCCTCTCGCTCACCGATCTCCACGACAGCGTTCGCCGCCGCGCCGACCGCGCCACCACGCGCGTCGTCGAGAGCCGGGCGGTGCGGGTCGAGGCGCGCAGCGACGATCCCGAGCGGCTCTCGCTGATCGCGCCCGGCGACGCCCGGCCAATCGCGCCCACCAACTGGTCGTTCGGCCAGCTCGCCAGCCTGGTCGGCGCGCCTGCGTCCTACCTGCGCACGCTGCCCGCCGCGCTCGCCGGCATCAACATGCAGCACGGCCTGCTCTCCCATCGAGGCGAACAGGTCAAACTGCTCCAGACCGACGATGGCCGCACCGAACTGCGCGCGATTACTGGGCCAGAATATGGCCGTTATCTGAACAGTCAACCTGTCTCACCGACGGCTCACTAATCTTTCCATCGCACCGCTGAGCCCCGTGCGCGCCCCGATGCGGGCGATGCCGACGTGCGCTCGCGGCCATTTCCCAGGAGATGAACATGGCATATCGCAAGCAGGCTGGCGAGCGCGCTGACGTCTACACGCGCGTCACCGCCGAGATTATCGCAGCTATCGAGAACGGGGCCGGTGACTGGCGCGCACCTTGGCATCATCATGGCACCAGCGTTGCGCGCCCGACCAACGTCAGTTCGGCCAAGCGCTATCGCGGCATAAACACCGTGGCGCTCTGGGTGGCGGCGATGGCGGGCGGCTACAGCGATGGGCTGTGGGGCACCTATCGCCAATGGATCGAGGCCGGCGCGCAAGTCCGCAAGGGCGAGCACGCCACCACCGTGGTGTTCTGGAAGCAGGTGTCTTCCGCTGCCGACGATGACAGCGATGAGGACGAGAATGGCCATCGCAAGATGTTCGCGCGCGCATTTTCCGTCTTCAACGTGGCGCAGGTTGATGGCTATGAGGTGCCGCCCATCACGATGCTCCCGGACACGGCGCGCCATGCCGCAGCGGAAGCGTTCATTTCCAGCCTGGGTATCGCGACTGTCTTTGGCGGTTCGGAGGCCTATTATCGCCCCTCGACGGATACGGTGTGCATGCCCCCGTTCGAGTGTTTCCGCGACGCTGCCTCTTTTTACGGTGTCTGGCTTCACGAGAACGGCCACGCCTCAGGAGCCAAGCATCGGCTCGATCGCGACCTCTCCGGCCGCTTCGGTTCCGCCGCTTATGCGGCCGAGGAGTGCTGCGTTGAGATTCTGAGCGGCCTCGTGCTCGCGGACCTCGGCATCGCGCATCACCCACGTCCCGATCATGCAGCGTACATTGCCTCCTGGCTCGAGGTGTTGAAGAATGACTCACGCGCGATCTTCACGGCTGCCAGCAAGGCGCAGCAGGCTGCGGACTGGATGCACGCTCAGCAGCCAACGCCCCCGCCGGAGCAGATTGTATCATCGCCGCAGGATGGGGACGACGTTGCCGGCGTCGGCATTTCGCCTGCGTTCCTCGCCGCGTAGCAGCGCACGTACCTGCACGTGTTGGGCGAGGATATTCTCGCCTATGGTCTGCGACTGCTCGCCGCTGTCGATTGCTGCCGGTGCGGCACCTTGGCGCCCGGCTGCGGCCTCGCGCAGCTCTGCCCGGACCGCAACCGCCCTGTTCGCGGTAGCGCGGCTCACACCCGCCTGCCGCGCCAGGTTCGCGACCGACAGCCGGTCGCCGCTCGCCACGAGGCGCGCCAGGGCGCCCCGTAATCTGCGTTCGGTCTCGGTGCTGACCGGCTTCATGCCGCTGGATCCGCCCATAGCGCGATCACCTTCTTCATGCGGTCCCGATCCGCACGTATCGCCGTGCGTTGGGCGGCTGACAGGCGCTTGCTCTTCAACACCGCCTCGGCATCATCGATGGCGGATTGCCATGCCGGAACATGGCGGCTCGTGATACACGAGTTCGGACAGCGATCCGGCGCGCAGTTTGAGAGCCGCGGCGCCGCACCTTCGTTGGCGCTCCGCAGGCATAGCGCGGTCGCGCGATCGAAGAAGCAGTCGTTGAGCACGCCCACATGCAGCGTTCGCGCCAGATGAGCGAGCATCGCTTTCACCCGTTTTTCGTCTGCAACAATGCCGGGCAGCTCGGCGGCAGTTGCTACCCGCATCATTTCCGCAGTGATCCGAGCGCCTGCAGGTCCCGCCAGTCTCTCGCCATTGCGGTAGCCCTCATAATGGACGACGATATCATCGAGTTGACCAAGGGCGCGTTCCTGCTCGACCTCCTGCCGGAACCCGGATGCTGACGCTCCGGCGTAGCCGTCGAACATGGCGACCGAGGCGTGCTTGTACTGGATTTTCCCGGCAACCACGCCGAACGGCCGATTGGCGATATACCAGGCAAGCGTGCGACGGAACTGGCGGGTGTTGAAGACCCAGTTTCGGCCATCAACGAGCGGCACGGCAGGCATGTCGACAGAGCCATATTGCGCGTCGAGGTGCTCACGATAGCGGTTGATCTGCTGCACGATGTGGGGAAGCGTGCGCTCAACGGCTGTGCCCCGTTCGAGCACGATCCATAAACCGTCATGCTGATGCGGTGCGCGATGGCGGCGCGCAAGGCGCTCGGCCACCTCAACGGCGCGTGCGACGGGTGCAATCGTCACCCATTCTTCGATCTCACCGTGTGTCCCGCGTCCCTTGTAGATCATGCTCTGCACCGCGATCCGCTCGATCCGCCCATCGGCACTTTTGCCTCGCTTGATGCAATTCGGGCGCATGGCCTGGATTTCGCCATCGCGCATGCCGGTCAGATAGGAACACAGAATGTAGGCTGCCGTTTGCAGGTGCCGCTCTTCTCGGACAAGATCGAACGCATCGAACCGTTCACGCCAAGGACGTCCGCTATCGGGATCGAGGGTGATTAGCGTGTCCATACCGCCATGCTCGATGCCGAGTTCCTCGATTGCCGAGAGCACGAGCGCCCTCATGTTGGGCTGACTGAGCGTGGTCGGATGGATCCCTGCCTGCATGGCGATCAGCCGCATGTTCACGACGTGACCGTCGTAACGGTCGGATTCCGCGATGGCCTGGCTCATCCCCCCATTCCGCTGTGGGCGGTTCCAGACAGGAACACCACGGCCCGCCAACCGACGGGCAGCGGTCCACTCCGCCATCCGGTCCGCCAGACGGCTATGCTTTGTACTGGCGGGGCGCTCGGCATAGGCCGTTTCAAGTGCATCCAGTTCAGCGCGCGCTGCGAAGATGTCGGCCGCGAAGATGTCGATATATTTGAGCGACCAACGGATAAGTGCGCCGATTACCGGCTCAGGTATGCGCGGCGTGAGATTCTCGGAGGGCCGACCCTTGCAGCCCGCGACGGTGTAGATCGCGCGTCCGTGCCAAGGCACGAAGCGCAGCCCACCGTGGGACAGGAAGGGTGCCAGGCGGCGAAGCTGCACGATCGGCCGCAGGCATGCCGCCACCCGGCTCGGCTGCACGTTTCGCGCCCTCAGTTCGGCGAGATATCCATCGAGCAATGCCTGGTCGATGATCCGAACGTCGAACCGTCCGACTCGCTCCCGGACGAACGCCATGAACCTGCAGAGCGTCGCCAGCGCGGTGCGGGTCGATAGCGGGCGTAAACGCCCCGCGCGATCCGGGAGTAGTTCGTTCAGCCATGCATAGATATATTCCTTGGCTGTCAGACGTTCGATGGGGCAGGCAATCCCGCTGAAGTCGATCGTGCGGAAGGCATTACGCGCTGTGACGTGAATGATTGCGGGGTCGATATCCCAGATATCGTCGTGGAATCGGGACAGTTTGGCACGGTCGGTGCCATCCTTGAGCGCCATCGAAGCCAGCACAACGTCATCATGGGCGCGTATCGCGGAAAGTCCCGGCGCAAGGGCTGGCTGGCTCTCGCTCATAGTCGTGCTTCCACGGGAAGATAGAACAGTTCCGTGCCCGATAATTCGGCTTCGGTGCGGGCTGCCTCGACCAGCGCCATGGGGAAGGCTGGCAGGATCTGGCCCGCAATCCGCCACCAGGCCCGGCCGAACTTGCTCGCCCACTCTTCGGCGTCGAGCACCTCGCGCTGCGCAACCATGAAAGTTTGGAAGGCAACAAGCGCCGGCAGCTTGCGCGCCGTGATCACCGCGTTTTCGCATTCAAGGCACCCCCAGAAGGGCGTCGGGCAGGCTTCGCCCGCTGAACCGAACGGGCTTTTGAAGAAGCCGCTACAGCGGGCAAGCCACAGGTCCTCACCGGATGAAGATCTACAGTACGCAGGTTTCCCACCTTGCTCGCCCGCAGTATGCTGATCTCCATCGGCGTCGGGCAACAGGATAGTTGGCCGTAGCGCCATTTCCAGCGCGTCTCCGATGGCCTCGGCGACGGTTCGCTCGTGGATCGGTCGAAGTGCCGGGATTTCGGCATAATGCCGCGCCGCGACCGGTATCGAGTGCCCAACAGCGAAGTGCTCGAGCTGCCCACCGGTCTTGCGATACCATTCGGCCTTGTTGGTCTTGCGAAGGCGCGACAGCGACAGGTGTAGCGGCGCGCCGTCATCATCGAGCAATTGGTGGTGACGGACAAAGACCTCTATGCCTTTGCGGCTATCGTCGCCAGCCACGCGGAGCCCTGTGATGGTCCAGATCGCCCACAACCGATCTGTTCCGAGATGCCCTCGCGCCCGCTCGGTCAGCGCGAGGGCGAGCTTGATCAGGCCGCCTGGCGTGCCACTACCACCATCGCGTACACGCAAGCGTTTCCATTCCGATCCGCGCGCGCGACGCTTGTAATACTCGATCTCGACATAGCCCTTGGTGGGATTACGCAGGCAGTCCGCCTTGAGACGCAGCAGGCATTCCATTTCCATGCCGGTCTCAAGAGACAGGAGCACGAGGAACGCGATGAAGTCGAGCCGGGTCAGGTAGAAGCCGGCATGCAGGGCTTCCATCGTATTATCGATCCCACGGTGCCCGGCGAGTTGGACGAAGCGTCTTACGTCCTTGCGGCGTGTGCCGACCTGACCCAAGCGAACGATCGCGTCGACCACGGCGGCATAATGCTCGTGGACGCGAGTCCCGATCTCCATGCGCTTCGGAATCGGCGGTCGCGCGTCGCCCAGTGCTATCCGGCGTCGCGCGTCTTCGATCTGTACGCGGGCGGCATTTCTCAGCCGGTTTGCAATGCCGCTGCTATAGGCATCTCGTGGCTGGCTGACCCCGCCTTCGCCGTGGCCGATGAAGGTCAGGCGTGCGACCGTCTCCTGCGAGAGGATGCCGCCGCGCATTTCCGGTGCAAGGCGCAGAAGCCCAATCAGCGTTGCGAGAAGGTGACGCTGGTGGAAGCGCCCTCCGCCATTGCGCTCCAACCAGAGTTCGTAATCGTTGATCAGCGTCGTATCGATGTCGCCGAGCCCGCTCACCGACAGATCATTCATATCCAGGAACGTCCAGAACAGACCCAGTTGCCTGACCTTTCGTTGAACCGAACGGGCGATGGGGCTTGGTCCCATCCGGCGGATATATTCATCGAGCAACACCGCCATTTCGGCTGTAAGGGCTGTGCGCTTCCAGTTGCGCATGTCTACCAGCACCTCGCTGCCGTCATCGCAGCGAACAGCGAACCGCCGCGGATCGAGCGCCGTTGCACCTGTTGGGGACTCCGGCGCAGCTTCCGGGAAGCGGGCATGGTGCCCGCGTGTCACGCTGCTTTTTCCGGCGCGAGATCAAGCCCCCACTGCTCCACCGCCACATCGATAATCGCCTGACTTTCGTCGAGATGATCCAGATAGATGTAGGTGCTCTCGATCCGGCTGTGTCCCATCAGCCGCTGCAGCTTGAGCAGCGGATCGCCGATCAGGCGCCGATAGACCGAGCCGGTCTGCCCCGCGTCACCGCTGGCGGCGTATTTGACCTGTTCGCGCAGAAGCAGGGCAAGCATATGGACGGCAAAGGCGTGGCGCAGCATGTGTGGGGTCACGTCGATTTCAACCCCCAGTGCATGGCAGCGGGCGCTCGCGCGCATGAATACCGCCTCCCATGCCGGCATCGTCATCGGCCGCCCGGTTTCGGTGAGCCACAGGCTTAACGGTGCGAACGTATCTGCATCGATGAGCCTGGCGCGTTCGGTCGGAGACAAGCGATCGACGCTGACGACAGCTTCACGATCACCGTTGCTGACACGAAGGGATCTACGCCCAGTCGGCGTCGCGAGGATTGGCCGCGCATTCGAAGGTGGGGCGCGGCCTCCTCGCTTGCTGACGGCATTTTCCCGTTCGATGCGCGCATAGTCGTGCAGTTGGGCCAGCAGCCTGACGGGCAGGCGGATATCTCGTCCGCGACCTCCCTTCGCCGTAGCCGCCGCAAGCCGATACGGCACCGATCGGATCGACGGGTCGGAGAGCTTATGGTGTGGAAGCTCGCCGAGCAGCAGGCTCGATGCTTCCTGCAGCCTTAGCCCCGTCGTGATCAGGAACTCGGCGAACAGAGCGTTGCGCTCACCGTGGCGTCCACGCCAGTATGGATCCTCACGTCCATCCGGCAGCCGGCCTCGCAGGCCGACATCCCGGAACAGCATATAGCGCTCCAGATCGACGAAGCGCATGTTACCCTTGCGTGCCCCAGGCTCGCGCGCGCAATTGGCGGCTACGGCCTGACGTGGTCCGTCCGGCGCCGAACGGACCCAGCTCTGGCGATAGGTGAACGGCAGATCGGCGACCAGATTCTCGTCGCGCGCCCAGCGATAGAGTTTGTCGAGCGCGGCTACGGCGCGATTCCACGATGCGGCCGAGATTCGATAGGGCGGCTTCGACAGCCGCCGGGCATGGTGGAAGGCGGTGACGTCATCACGATCGGCCTGCCAGAGGGATTTGCCGTTTCTGCGTTCGCCCAGGAACCGCATCCAGACGACGATATCGCGCGCGTAGGCCCGAAGGCTGTTGAGCGACCGCACGCCCATCGTGGGACAGGAGCGGAAGAAGCGGTTGAGCTGATGATCATAGCTCCCGTCATCGCGCAGGATAAACGGCATTCCATCGACCAGTCCACACCTGCTGGCTGCTGAGATTTCGTCAGGCGTCAGCCCGTGAACCTGCCCATCGATTACGACGGTGGAGGGGAGGGAGGAGAGATCGGTGAAGAAGAGCTTGGGGATGGGAAGTCTCCGGGCGCCGATGTTTTGCCGGGGTGGGCTCGAGCCCACCCCGGCAAAACATCGCACCTCCAACAGGAAGGCGATCGATCATGGAGCTGCCTCATCATCATTGCGTCTGTGAGACGGTCCTGAAGAGTCGGGATAACGGTCGTATCTGGGATCACGAACTGGTGAGCGCCGTCATGCGGATCGCCGGCAACGGCGTCGGCGACACGCGCTGGAAGGTCCCGGGCGTGCTCGACTGGGGCAGCATGATTTACAACCCGCATGTCGATGTCAGCATGGAGACCACCACGCTCTATGCTTCGGACCGCGACGTCTTCCTGTTCCTGGTCGATGACACCCATCCGATCGAGGCCGGCAAGCTCCCCAACGGCGAGCCCGATCTCTACTTTCGAGGCTTCTACTGCTGGAACTCAGAAGTCGGTTCGAAGTCGCTGGGAATCGCGACCTTTTACCTGCGTGCGGTATGCATGAATCGCAACCTGTGGGGTGTCGAGAATTTCGAGGAGATCAACATCCGTCACTCGAAATTCGCCGCCAACCGTTTTGCGCACGAGGCCGCGCCCGCGCTCGAACACTTCGCCGACTCCTCGCCGCGCAGCTTCGTCGATGGCATCAAGCAGGCGCGCGAGCGGATCGTCGCCCGCAAGGATGATGACCGCGAGGACTTCCTGAGAAAGCGCGGCTTCTCCAAGGCCGAGACCTCGAAGATCATCACCGCGGTGCTGGTCGAGGAAGGCTATCCGCCCGAAAGCCTCTACGATTTCGTGCAGGGCATCACCGCGCATGCCCGGACCAAGACCAATCAGGACAGCCGGCTCGAACTCGAGGGCAAGGCGCGCAAGCTGCTCGAACGGGTCAACTGAATCGGCCCATCCCCCGTCGGCCGTCTTCGTCAGGTGGCGGCCGACACCCTTCCAATGCGCCCGGAAAGGAACCTCCCTTGGAAATCGGCCGCCATCTCGTGCTGAGCACCGTCCATGTCTCGATGAAAACCGCCGACCTGCTCGATGGTTGGGCTACGCTTGAACCGTCGAGCCGGCCGCTGGCGGTCGCTTCGACGCACTATGGCTGGTTCATCCCGACCCGCGAGGCCGAAGAGCCCGATCGGGAGCAGATCCCGGACGAAGTGCTCGCCGCGATGCGGGTCGGGCGCGAGCAGGGCTGCGATTACCTGCTGTTTGACTGCGATGCCGGCGAAGTCGATGGCTTGCCGAAGTTCCCCTGGTAGGCCTCCCATGCTGACCGCTGCCAGCCATCTGTCGGCCCTGGTCGTTGCCGCCTGGGGCATGGGTGTCGACAGCACGGCCATGATCATCGAATGGGTCGCGCGGGGCCTGCCGCTTTCGGTTGTGCTGACCGCCGATACCGGGACCGAGCGCGAGGAAACCTACGCGTTCCTGCCCCTGTTCCAGCAATGGATGATCGCGGCATCGAGCATCATATGGTGCGCTACACGCCGCGCCGTTTCAAGCATTGGCCGCCTTATTTCACCTTGCTCGAAAACTGCCTGACCAACGCGACGCTGCCTTCGATCAGCTTCGGCCGCCACTCTTGCAGCCAGAAGTGGAAGATCCAGCCGCAGGACCAGTGGGTGGCGCGCTGGAAACGCGCGCAGGATTGCTGGAGGCGTGGCGACAAGGTGGTGAAGCTTATCGGCTATGACGCTTCGCCCGCCGAAAGCCGCCGTTATGCTCACCGCGAAGGCCACGTCAGCGAACGCTTCGACTATCGCTATCCCCTGCGCGAGTGGGGCTGGGACCGGGCCCGCTGCGCCCAGCGCATCCGCGAGGAAGGTCTCCCCGTGCCGATCAAGTCGGCCTGCTGGCTCTGCGCTGCCCAGAAAGTCGACGAATTGCGCTCGCTCCCCCGCTGGTGTCTGCGTCTCATCGTGCTTGTCGAGGCCCGCGCGGCACCGCGCCTGCGCACGGTCGAGGGCCTATGGCGCTCATCGACCGCCGCGCGCCCAGGCTCGATGACCGCCTATATCCGCGACCAGGTCTTGCTCGATCCGGAAGAGATCGACGCGATTATCGTCGGCGCGCCGGTCGAGCTGGTCGATTTTCAACGCGTGGCCGCGGCCATTCCCGTCGAAGAGCGCCCGATCATGCGCGACTGGATCGAGCGGTTCAATCGCGAGGCCACCAAGCTCGCGGCATGATCGAAGTCGACAGTTTGGCCAAGTCCTCCCGATTTGCGACCCGGAAGGAGAGGGGGTGGCGCTGTGTGCCCGGAATTGCCGGGCAGCGATGGAGGACGCGATGAAGATCGAACTGCGCCGGATCAACCACAACGCCAAACTGTCCGAAGAATCCAATGCCTATACCGCCGAGATCTGGATCGATGGCGAGCGTGCCTTCGATGCCCGCAATCAGGGGCAGGGCGGCTGCGATTTCTACCGCCAGATCGGACGGTGGAGCGAGGCCGAGGTCAATGCATGGCTCAAGGCCAACCGCCCGGTCCGCACCTATCAGGGGCTGACCCTCGAACATGACCTCGAGGCCGAAGTCGGCGACCTGCTGGCGCGCGAACTCGAATATCGCCGGTTGAAGGGGCTGCTGCGCACCAATCTCGTCACGATCGAACGCGGCCAGGTCTTCCAATACCCCTTGCGCAAGCGTCCGCTCGATCTCGTAGCGCGCGCGGTCACTGCCACCAACCGCCAGGCCGTGATCGTCAATGGCGCTCACGACGACGTGATCCGGCAAGCTCTCGCCATCCTTCTGGCTGCCGAATGATCCGCAACCTCGCAGCGGAGTAGCGCGGGTGAACATCCCCTTTTCTGTCGCGCGGCGAGTGCCCGGCGCGGACCCCGACGTCGCGATCGACGCTCCGGTTCTCGATGCCATCGCGGGCGGCGCCTGGTTTGCCTTCAGCCTTTCGGGCGGCAAGGATTCCACCGCAAGCGCGCAGGCAGCGAACGCCTTGCTCGACCTGTTCGGGCATCCCCGTTCGCGCCGGATCGCCATCCATGCCGATCTCGGCCGCGCCGAATGGCGTTCCACCCCCGCGACCGTCGCAGCGGTTGCGGGTCGCCTCGGTCTGCCGCTCGTCGTCGTGCGCCGCGGCGCCGGCGATATGGTCGCGCGCTGGGAACAACGTTTCGCCCGTGGATGCCGCCGCTACGAAAATCTCGAACTCTATCACCTGATCGGCCCGTGGTCCTCGGCCAGCCTTCGGTTCTGCACCTCGGAACTCAAGGCCCAGGTCATTGGACCCGAGCTGACACGCCGCTACCGGGGCGAGACGATTGTCTCGGTGATCGGCCTGCGCCGGGCCGAAAGCGCCGCGCGGCGTGGTACGCCGATCTCGCGTCTCGACACCCGCTTCGCCAGGCCCGGAAATGCCTCGGGCACGCGTATGCTGAGCTGGTATCCGCTTGTCGACTGGTCGGAGCCGCAGGTCTTCGCCTGCCACGACCGGCACGGCTTGCCGCTTCACGAAGCCTATCGCTGCCATGGATCCACCAGACTGTCCTGCGCCTTCTGTGTCCTCGCTTCGGGCGCCGACCTCGCCGCCGCGAGCCGCGCCGCCGGCAATCTCGATCTTTACCGCCACCTGGTCGCGATGGAGGCGTCCTCCACCTTCTCGTTCCAGCCGGGACGGTGGCTGGCCGACGTGGCGCCGCATCTGCTGGCTCCGTCACTGGCGCGCGACATAGCTCTCGCCAAGCGCGACGCCGTCGCGCGCCGCGAAATCGAAGCGGCGATGCCACCGGCCCTACGGTTCGTGAAAGGCTGGCCGCCGCGATTGCCGACAATCGAGGAAGCAGGACGGATTGCCCTGGCGCGGACCCAACTGCTGGAGCGCCAAGACCTTGCGAACCATTTCCGGGATGCCCGCGCCGTCAGGCAGCGCTTCGCCGAACTCCTCGACGCAAGGCACAGGTTGCGCGTCTCTTCGCCATGAGGGGGAGGGGGTAGGGCGGATAGGACGGTGCGGAATTGGTTGCACCGGTATTGCGGAGCGCGCCATGTCCCTTCCTGCCACAATCCACACCTCGGTCGGTCAATCGCTGCTGGGCAAGATCACCAGATTCTTCAACAACGGCGTGTCGGATGTCCTCGTCGAGGCGCTCCAGAATTCGCGCCGAGCCGGCGCCAGCCGCGTCGAGATCGATACCATCAATGTTGGCGGCCGCGCCATCCTCGTTATCCGCGACGACGGCATCGGTGTCGATGATCCGGCCAAGCTGGTGACGCTGGGCGACTCAGGCTGGGACGCGGCCATCGCCCACCGTGAAGACCCGGCGGGCATGGGCGTGTTCAGCCTAGCGGGGCGCCGCGTCGAGATACGCTCCCATGCGCGGGGCGCCGACCATGGTTGGCGGGTCGTCATTCCGCCCGAAGCCTGGGAGACAGGCGCCGCCCTGGCTGTCGAGCCCTGGGAGATCGACTTCGGCACGGAAATCCGTATCGACATGCCCGAGGCATGGATCGCCGATCTCGCCAATGCTGCGGCCAATGCAGCCCGGCATTACCCGCTTCCGGTGCTGTTCAAGGGTGAGCAACTCAAGCGGACCGATTTTCTCGCCGGAGCCGTGCGTGTCGAGGGGTGGCACGGGTGCCGCATCGGCATCTTCCACGATCGCGGACACATTCCCTCCAGCTATCCGCGCATCAATTTTCACGGCCTCACGGTCTCCTGCCCCATGCCGAGCATCAGCGAGGTCGACGCCAGCGAAACCTGGCATGTGCGGGTGGACATCGCCGATGCCCCGGCGCTGCAGCTCGTTCTCCCGGCCCGCAAGGAAATGGTCCAGAACGCGGCGCTCGAGCACTTGGGCGAGGCCGCCGAGCGGGCGATCTTCCGCACGATCGCCCAAACCGGTCGGCATCGTCTGGCCCGTGCACAATGGCTGCGCGCCCGGGAACTTGCTGTCGACCTCCCCGAAGCCGAAGCTTGGCTGTTGGCCTGGTTTCCGCGCACCGCCGATGGCGAGGGCATGCCGGACGGCGAGCGCGTCGCCGCCGTACCGATGGTGCTGGTCCCCGACGCCGAGCCGCCAATCGAGCAATGCGCGGCCCGTGTCTTGCGATCGGGGGAGGCTCTGGGCGGTACGCTGGTTCGCGAGGTCTCCGAGTTCGAGGGATATGGCTGGTATGACGCCCTGCCGCGCATATCGGACCTGTCGTTCCGGTTCGAGACGGATAGGGGCACATTCCGCTACGAGGAAGGGCGTACGCTCCCCGACACAGTCCAATCGGGATACGTGGCGGCAATTGCACTCGACGTCACGGTCAACCCGTCGCGAGACGGAACCGACGCCGCCGTATGCCATTCCATGCCTGCCGACGTCCTGATTGCGCCCGATGACGGTTGGTCGGCCGACCTCGAAGAAACCGTGATCCTGCTGTCGCCCGGTTGCGCGATTGCACCCAACGACCTGGCCGATCTGCTGGAAGACACCTGCTTTTGCGCGCGGGATGATGTCGATGACGACAGCTGGTCCACCCAGCAACGCAATTTCCAGATGCAGGCACGGCAGATCGCCAACGCCCTGCTCCTGGGTGAAGACGCGGCGATCCTCGAGCGTATCCGCGACATCGTTCACGACGAGATCGGTTGGCTCATTCCCGCCGGACGGCAGGTGTCGATGGTTGCTGGTGGTGGCCAGGTGGAACTTGCTTTCGCGAATGCAGCGACTGTGTCCGCATCGGGCTAGCTGGAACACCCACGGCCGTGGCTATCCGCTGACCACATCTTCGGTCTACGCGACGAATTCATTGCGCCGATGGGCGTGGACGAGCCTTGAAAATGTGCATATTATGTGCAAATACTCTTGGTCAAAGGAGGTAACCATGAACGCTGTATCGATGGAGCGGCGCACCACTGCCATATCGGGGTTCGTCGAAAGCCTGCAAGAGCCGCGCACGCCCTATATCTCGCCCAAGCGGTTTTCCGCCGCATTGGGGGTACAGGTCGCGGGTCTCGCCAATCTGGCCGGAGTTCACCGCAATACCTTGCGCAACCCGGCTTCGGAACGTCTGCAGGACAAGCTTCGCGAGATGGTGAGGGTCATTTCCGCAGCCGCCACGCTGACCGGTGACGTGTCGAAGGCGATCTTCTGGTATCGCAACGAGCCGATCGCCGATTACGATCACAAGACCGCCGCCGAACTTGTCGCTGAGGGCCATTCCGACGCGGTGATGGCGCATCTGCGCGATCTTGAGAACGGCGCCAGCGGGTGAAGATCGCCACGCTTGGTCCCGATGACGTCTTCTACCGCTACCTCACCCCCAAATGGGCCTACGTGCCTTTGAGCGGTGCGGGCGCGGCGGCCGAAGGCGGTCGTTTCAATCGCATCGGCGTCGAAGCGCTTTATCTCGCCCGAGCCCCGCAAACCGCTTTGGAAGAGTACCGGCAGGATTCATCGCTCGTCCCGCCGGCGATGTTGGCGAGCTATATCCTTTCGGTCGACGGCGTCGTTGATCTGTCGGGCGGCTATGACCCCGCTCATTGGGCGGACGGATGGGCGGAGTGGGACTGCTCCTGGCGGCGGATGCTCCGGATCGACAAGGTGACGCCGCCCTCCTGGATATTGGCGGATCAGGTCATTTCCGCCGGCCACAAGGGCATTCTCTTTCCCTCGATCCGGCATCCGGGTGGGACCAATCTCGTGATCTTCAATTCCAATCTGACAGCTGACGATCGGCTGGGGGTTCACGATCCCGACGGACGCCTGCCCAAGGATCAGTCTTCCTGGCCAAACTGATCGCTCGCGAGCCGATCGTCGCCCTGCTCGCCATCCTATCTGGAGATGCAACATGCCCTACGCGGAGCTTGAGCCATTGCTGTCCCCACGACGCCAGCGGCTCGCGTCGTTCGAGCACGCATACGCAGTCGCGCTAAGAAAGCGTGGGCAAAGCGGCAGGAGCCAATTCATCGTGAGAACAGGCAATCCGGTTCAGCCGTTCCGTACGACCAGCCGAGCACCCCAACGGGACGAGCAAATCCTGGCGCTGGTCGCCTGATATCCTGCGTACAATCGGGAGATGCGCTGCCCACATGCTGCTGGCCGGAATAGACTGCCAAGACCATGTGTAGTCGCCAACAGCGTGGGGCCGGGATCGTCACCATCCGATGGACCACTCAGCCAACCTGTTGCGAAATGTCCTTCCCGTGAGGAAAACCCGTTCAATGTCCAAGACCAAAGCCACCTACGATATTGCCGGTCTCATCAAATATGCCGACCGCTCACCCTGGGCCGAAGCAATGGACGAGACCTTGTCCGCTCATCTTGGCCCAGTCCTGGAAGATGCCGGGCTCGATCCCGAGGCGCTTTTCGACCGGATCGGGTCGCATTGGGAAGGAAACCTCTGGGGCTGCGCCTTCGAGGATCTGCTGACACAAGAGATCGGACCCGACGGGCTCAACCTGGTCGAGGACTACCTCAAGCGCCGGGGCTGGAACGAGAAGGCACCCAGCAAGGCTTATATGCGGGCGCTGCGCCATTCGGTGATGTCGCTCTACGAAGTGAGCGAGGTCGTCCCGGGCCAGTCGATGAAGCTGCGCGACCTGCTGCGAGATGCCGAACCCGTCACCGTGCATGAGCGGAGCGCGACACAGACGCTGGTCAACTGGGACCGCATCGCCGCACGGGTCGTCGAAGTGCGCGCAACCCATGGTATTTCGGGCGCACTGCTGTCGTTCGGACCGGAAGCCAGCGCCGAACTGATCGCGGCCTTTGCGCGGCTTTCCGCATCTCCCGATCCGGACGCCGGCTTCGACGTGACCGATCGCGACCAGTTGCTGCGCCACACTGCCCCGCTGTTCACCGCCATGTGGCTGCGGGACTGTCTTGGTGCCTCGGCCAGATCCGGCTTGCCCGAACTGGTCAATGCCGATGGAGAGGACGTGGTGTTTCACCGCATCGTCTTTCCCATCGCCAAGGGGGCGACCCAAAGGGACATCGCGCAAAGGCTGGATGCGATCGCCGATCTCGAAACCGCCGGTCCCAAATTCTGGAACTGGCTCTTACGTGCTGGTGGGAACAGGCGAACGCGCGCCGTTCCGACCGGCAGCCAGCGCATTACCAGCACCATGGACGATGGCACGCCGGTGTTCGGCACGATCGCGCTGGAAGGCCGGCGTGTGGCCATCGAGGTCAACAGCGCCGAACGGGCCGAGAGCGCCAGGATGCAGTTGTCGCATTGGCTGGATGCCCTGGTGGGTACTCCGCTGACCGAAATCCGCACACTGGAGCAGATGCTGAACGACGACGCTCACCATGGCCCGCATCAGGAAGAGCCGGAACTCGACCCGCAGGACATGGAGCGTATCGTCCACGCCATGCTCGACCGCGAATATGCCAGCGCGCTGGATGAGCCGGTTCCCATGCTGGGCGGCAAGACCCCGCGCGCGCTTGCCCGCACCAAGGCTGGCCGCACGAAAGTCGCTGAATGGCTTAAATATCTGGAGCATGGCACAGCGAGGACGCAGGGCTCATGCGATCCCATGGCCAGCTACGACTTCTCATGGATGTGGGCGGAACTGGGTATTGCGGACCTGCGGAAATGAAGTCGGTTGGGAGTCCCGCAACCGCATGATCCCGGTCTTCGCCCGTTATGTGAACGGGCAGGATTGGCCTGAATTCAGCTTGACCGGCATGGCCGGCCAGCTCGAAGCAGTAAACAATGCGCCTTCTCGACGACCTTGCCGCCCGGCGGGCATTGTACGGCCGCCCGCTTGCGACCATGCCCGACGTGCTTCTCATCGACATTCCGCCCGTCTACGCGTCACCGAGCCTCCCTCTGGGGCGCTATTACCCCGTGATCCTCGAGACCGACGCTGAATATGCGGAAATAACGGCCTTCCTCGCAATGGAACGATCGCGCCTAGTCGTGCCCGACCTGTTCGATCATCGTCTTTCCGCGCTTCGAGCCGATGACATCGTCGTCGCTCGTTACCCGCCGCCCCGTCCGGAATGGCCCTGGCTGATGCTTTGTCGCTGGCCTGCGGACTATGCGATAATGGTCCCGGCACAGGACGAACATTTCGCCCGCGGTGCCTACACCAGCGAGGCCTTCGAGACACTCGATGATCTCGTCCAGGCCGAAGCCCGACTGGTCGAGACGCTGGGCTCGCACCGGCCGGTGCATCTGGCCGTTCTGCCCGAGACGTTGGGAACTGCCTGAGCGGAGCGTTGCCGGGCTGGAGCCAATATGCACTGGCCTGCGAAGACCCGATTTCTCCCGGTCCATCCTGCAGTTGCCTGAGCCCCAAAAAACCAAAGGCAGCCCTTTCGGACTGCCTTGGCATTTAGTTCCCTTGCGGGAAACGGACACTCCTGAGGGAGGCCGCCTGTGCTCCCCATATAGGTGTCAGGGTATGAACATGCAATTAAAAACTACGGGGCGGGAGGCGCTGCGGGCACCGGGAGCCATGCTAGCACAAGCCGCATCATGTCGTCGAACTCGACCTGAGGCATCCTGACGATACCGCCCTTGTCGGGAAGGAGTCTGCTGACGGCAACGCTGGTGATCTTGTCGCAGATCGCCCATGCCGCCCGGCCGTCGATCGTGGTCTGCAAGGGAAACGCCCAGTTGTTTCCCGGCTGGGCCTGCGTCGAACAAGGGACGGCGGTGACCGCCCCGTGCAGTGTGTTGCGGTAAGACAGGATGATCACTGGTCGACGCTTCCAGAATTCCGGCAGCTGGGCGTCCTGCGGAAAATCGCACCAGAGCAGTTGCCTGATCTTCGGCGCGCCGACCAGGCGCGGCGCGACCTTGGGCGGCGGCGCTTGTTCATGGGCAGACATGACTTCGGTTCTACTCCTCGCCCTTCACCAGGCGTAGCTTGGGTGCGCCGCGGCGGTTCTGTCGCCGCTTTGCCATTTCGGCCTTGTCTTTCATCTCGGCCAACTTCTCTTCTGCGAACGGCCTGGCGGCCTTGATCAGGCCGTCGAGGTGATAGACGTTCGTCTTGCTGCCCGTCTCCGTGCGCCGCTCTTCACGGCGGATGTAGCCAGCGCCTTCCAGCGCCGCGACATGCTTCTGGATCGTGCGGGGGTGCACGTCCATGGCTTTTGCCATCGTGCTCTTGGAAGGAAACGGCTTGCCTTCCGGCGTCCACCACTTGCTCGCCAGGTAGAGCACGATGTTGAGGTCGAGCGGGGAGAGGCCAAGCTGCTTCTGGTTTTCGATGATAAC
This sequence comes from Novosphingobium sp. PP1Y, assembly GCF_000253255.1. Lineage (NCBI taxonomy): Bacteria > Pseudomonadati > Pseudomonadota > Alphaproteobacteria > Sphingomonadales > Sphingomonadaceae > Novosphingobium > Novosphingobium sp. PP1Y. The sequence continues at coordinate 2,376,421 of NC_015580.1, forward strand.
GCTGGGCAACGCGGTCCAGCCGGCATCCATGAGCGGCTTGGACCACTTCTTTTCATTGGTGCGCAGGTCGGCGTTGGCCGCCGGTTGCTTTTTGATCGCCATCGGAATAGTCCTTTCTTGATCCCGATATGTGCTTGCTACGCGGGCGAATCAAGTTTGAGGGGGAGGCTCTAGGGGCGCGGGTGGGCGGCGCTGATGCCTTCCGCTCCCGAGGTTCTGGAGGCCGGGGCCGGGTAGCCTTCAGCGCCCTACAAAGTAGGATGCGCTGTTAACCAGTATCCGCTCAACCGCATAATCCGCTACGGATAACCCAGTATCCCGAACGGGGAGGCGCTGATGCCTCCCGGTCGGGCCATTTTCTGCGAGTATGCCGCTTGCGTCGCCGGGTGACGGCCACGGGAATAGGCTTGCCTGCCACGCCGTGCCAAACGACAGAGCATCATGGTCATTCAACGAGTCGATTCCCGTTCCGGCGCCGCTGCCACGCATTGGCAGGTCATGCCTTGTTACCGGCACCTGTGATGGCAAGCCGCAGCAACAATGCCTATCGCCGTATGACGGGGCGGTTTCGTCTGAATGGCCGTAGCGCCATGCTCGAGACGGCCGAGGAGAAGCTGTTCTACCTCACGGCGTCCGACGATCTCTCGAATTTCGATGGCCAAGACGTTGTCGTCGAAGGCGAACTGTCTGGGGCTGATCGTTTGTCGCTGACCTGGATCGGTCTCGCCAGCGCCTGAGATTGGCCTTCATCGGCCTGCGACTGGACAAGTCATATTGGGCACGGTTCACTGCGCGGCAGGCCCGTCATGCTGTCCGCCGACCATGCCGCTGCGCTGAGAACTCCATCCCCTCCTGCTCTGCGGACCCACCTCGGCATCATTCGATTGGTGTTCCGCCTGCTTCCGTATGTGCGGGGCACAGATTGCCGTTCGCATGGTTGTGGTCGTTGGGCGGTTTGTGAAGCGGATTGAGGGGAAGGGCTGCTGCCCGCTGCGCGGGCACCGGGCTAACGGGCTGCGCCTCGAGCCCCGCTCTCGCGGGTCTCGCTCCTGACGGACTTATATCCCTGCCGCGGGGCGAGGGGGGATGGTGCGGTGTGTTGCCGCGCGAATGTGCATGAGATTCCATGCACCGTGCTGAAGACGAATGGAGTCAGGCGCGGGAGCGGCGCGAAGCGGGACGCCGCTCGAATTCGGTGGCGCTGGCTTCGAGATCGGCGGCGAGCTGGTTGAGGGCGCGCGCAGCGCCAAGCCGCATCAGACCATCGCCCTGCGCTCCCGAGCAACCGCGTGCGGCACGCTTGCGGGCGAGGTCGGCCACGGTGCGGAGCGTCGTCGAGTCCATGCCCGCATAATAGCCATGACGGGGTTCGGGCGCCAGCCCGTCGAGGTGGCGCGGGCGGTTCGATGGGTGAGGCCGGGGCATGCGGGAAGGGAAGTGCGACAACTCCCGCTCCGTGCGGGCGGCAAGGCCGGGTCCCTAGAGAAGAGGCGGTTTGAAGAGGGTGTCGCGAAGAAATGGTTCGAGAGCGACATTATCGAAGGAGTTGAGATCATGAACATTGGTGAAATCCGGAATGTGAACGGCCGTCTGACCGGTTCCATCGCCACGCGTACCATCGACCTGCCCCGCATCGGCCTGCGCAAGGTCGAAAGCATGAGTGACCGCGCGCCGGTCTACGAGATCCTCGCGCTCAACGTCGCTCGGCGCTGGGTGCAGATCGGGGCGCTGTGGGAAGCCTTCTCGAAGAAGACCGGCGAAGCCTTCCTCGCTGGCACGGTCGACGACCCGGGCCTGCCCGAGCCGCTGCCCGTCGCGTTGTTCCCGACCGAGGATGGCGGCTTCACCATCGCCTGGCGTCGCGAGACCGTGCGCGCCGAGTTCGGCGGTGGCTTCGGCACGTCGCAGCGCTCTTACGACCAGCGGTCCGAGGGCGGCTTCGGCGACAGCACGGCGGGCAACGATGGCGCGCTGATGGGGGCGGGCGCTGGCGCCGAGGATGGCGAAGACCTGCCGTTCTGACCTGGGCGGCCAGCCGAAGGGCCGGGGGCGCCAGTCGCCTCTGGCCCTTTTTCATTTCCCTTTCCCGTCAAGGAGCCAGACCCATGGCCAGTTCACCCGCAGCGCGCAGCGTCAGCAGCTTTCCCGACCTCAAGGAACTTTACGCCGAGATGACCGCCACCCCCGAATTCCAGGCGGCGTTCGGCGATCCGCTTGCCATGTCGATCATCGAACCGGGCGAGCAGCCCGGCGAGCATGAGATGCCCGACCCCTTCGCCGCGCAGGCCGAATGTGGCGGCATCGTCGCCACCATCTTCGACCTGTTCGCCGGAACCCGGCTTGAGCCGCTCGCAGCGGAAATCGCCTGGGGCTTCGTCAACAGCTTCCACTTCGTCGCCGGCAAGCTCGAACGGCGCGAGGATGCCTTGGCACAGGAAGTCGGGGACATGGCCCGTCATCCCGACATGAGCGAGGTCTACAACAGCGAGATGGAGGAGAAGCAGATCCTCTGTCAGTCGGTCGCAGAACAGCGCGAGGCGATCGAATGCATGCGCGACTATGCCGCCGAAATGTACCGCGTTCTGTCGGGTTGGCCCTGGTCGGCGGCGCGCGGCAGCAAGGCATCCTCGGCCTCGACCGCGAGCCAGATCGCCGCGCTCGATTTCCTGCGCGCCCGTGAACTCGCGACCCGCGAGAAGCACATGCCGAGGGGACCCATCGTGGTGTTTTCCGGGCCTGCCCAATGGCACGACTGGGAGACACTCTGGGCCAAGCTCGATGAGATCAAGCAGCGCATTCCCCATATGACGCTGGTGACGACTGGGCAGCGCAAGGGAGCGGATGCCATTGCCGCCGCCTGGGCGGCGCGGAGCGAAAACGGCGTGCCGCTCGTCGCCTATGGCCTCTATGGCAATGGGCGCAAGACCGCCTTTACGCGCAACCGCAAGCTCGCCGAGCTTAAGCCGGTCGAGGCTTTGCTGTGCGAAGGCTCGGGGTTGCAAGCCAATCTCTACCAGACGCTGCGGCAGGCCAATGTTCCGATCCATGCCTTCCGCAAGGTTGATCAGGTCGCCGACAGCGCGGTGCGGAGGATGCGGGCCTAATCGCTCGACGCCGGTGCGGGACGAAGTTTCTCCGCCTCCGCATTTGCTCCCGATGGCAACGATGCTGGGCCGGACGCGGTTGCCGCGTGCCGGCCCATTTTTATGCTATGGGGGAGCCACTCCACCGCCTTGTCACGCTCATTGCGATGGCTGGATCGTCGCCAATTTACGGTGGGATTCGGGGTCGCAGCGTCGGCGCAAACAGGGCCAACACGGGCATCGAGCCCGTGCTGGTCCTCGGGTGCGTGGGGCGAGGTGGGTGTATAATTCTCTCTACCAACAAGTCCAAGTTTGGCACGGGGACAGCACCGGCCTCAAGGACGACGGGGCCCCACCATTTTCTTTGGCGGGCGGGCGGCAGTGCTCTGTTTCGGACGTTTGCGCAGCGCCAAAGAAAATCGTGACCCCCATCGCCGCTGCGCGGTCGCTTCGCGATCCTTGACCCCGGCGCTCACAGCCCGTGCCTTTGAAAATGCCTCTTTCAATCAATTCAAGGAGGCAGACATGACCACGACGACCCGCACGATCCGTGACTTCGCAGAAATCGCCGACCTCATCGCCGCCGAAACCATGGTGACGACCGACAGCTTCAGCGCAGCATTCGAAGGCGCGCAGGAGACGAGCCGCATGGGGTTCGGTGAGGAAGAACTGACCGCCGACATGCCGGACGCAACCGAAGCCCAGCTCGCTACCGAAATGCTGGTGCGCACGATGTTCGACGTGCTGCGCGATACCAGGCTGGAAAGTGTGGCGGCGCGGCTTGCCTGGGGGATCGTTCACAGCTTCCACAAGGTCGCCGACCAGCTCGATGGCGAGGCCGACCGGGCCGCAGTCAAGATCAAGGATCTGGTGCACAGCGCCGACGGCAGCGAGGTGATGATGGGGGAACTCGAGGAAGCCCAGCTCCTCTGCCAGTCCCTCGACGAGGCGCGCGAAGCGGTCGCCTGCATGCGCGATTATGCCGCAGCCACCTATCTCGCCGAGACCGGGCGGCCCTGGTCCAGCCCGAAGGGATCGCTGGTTTCCTCGAAGCGCACCGCCTCGGTCATCGCGGCGCAGGACTTCCTCGCCGCGCGCCGGATGAGGAAGGCGGAGGCGCATGCCCCGCAGGGCCCGGTGGTGGTCTTCTCAGGGGGGCAGGTCTGGGAGGATCACGCGCTGCTGACCGAAACGCTCGACGGTGTGAAGGCGCGCATTCCGGGGATGGTGCTGGCGACGACCGCGCAGGACAAGGGGTGCGACGCCATTGCCGCTGCCTGGGCGGCAAAGAGCGGGACCATGCTCATAGCCTTCACGCTCGACCGGCGTCTGGGGAAGCGCGCAGGGTTCGCCCGGAACGAACAGCTCCTGAACCTGCGTCCGGTCGAAGCGATCGTCTGCGAAGGGTCCGGGCTGCAGTCGCATCTGGCTCGGGAGGTGAGGGCGAAGCGCATCCCCGCGCGCTTCTTCGCCCTCAAGGACCAGCGGACAGCGCAGGCCGCGGCGTGAGATAAGGGTGTGGGACCGGTCGGGCATTCGTCCGGCCGGTCCCTTTTTTTGCCTGCATGGAGGTCGCCCCCGCTCGGGAGCCCGGACCTGCGGCCCGGGTCCGTCGCGGCGGCGATGCGAAGCCGCGAAGAGCGGCTCCGGCCTCCTGCGCGTGGCTACGCCATGCTCGTCGCTGGGCCATCCCTGCGGGATGATTTTTGATTGTTCGCGGGGGTAGATTGAGGAGTGGCGCTCGCATCGGGCAGGGGCTTGAGCGCAGCGATTGCGGCTGCGCCGCCCACCCGAATGGCGGCGGTGATCACATCGCGGAACTCGCGTTCAGTAAGCTGTTCAACCGCAAGCTCGGGAACCAGTTGGGCATATTTTCCGCGTAAGTTCCGGCGGGTCTTTTCCACCTCTTCGCCCATCTTGCGCTGGCGCGCTTCGAGGTCGGCAAGGCGTTCTCTGTCGGTCATCTTGGGCATGTCGATCATCCTTGGGGATGGTCTGCCCGCCGCCCCCAATATCGGAGCATGGAATTGCTCATGCAATCCCCCGGATCGACGTTGTGTCATGACGTCATCGTTTCCCCCTTTTGCCCACATGGATCAGCCTGCCGGCGTGCCGCCGGCGGGAGGACAAAACCCCTTCGGGGGAGCCGCGCCCCTTCCGGGACGAGGCGACGCAGCGAGAAATCGCTGCGCAAGAAAAGACGCACGGCCGTGGCCGTTTTGTAATGCACCGTACGCACGGGTGCTGCGGCGATTTACCGCGCTTGTTCAAGGAGTTGTGTTGGGTGCCATGGCACCCGCTGGACCGGCCCTCCGGCATCCATGTCACCCCGTAGCAAACCGGCCTCGCGCAGAATCGCGATTTTCCGCGCCTTTGCGCCGGGTGCCATGGCTGACATCTGATTTTCTTGAGTTTTCTCGAGGCTTACGCTATTGATGCGCTCGCTTCATGACATTCTGTCGCCGGGCTCCACTTCGGAGCAACGGCATGCACAGAATAAGTGTTCGGGTGGACGACACCCTTTATCTCAGTCTCCAGCGCCGCGCGCAGGGCGCCAATCTGTCCCTTTCCGATTTCGTTCGTTCGGTCCTGGCGCAGGCCGCCGACCCGCGCGGGCGCTACATCTATTCCTCGCAGGACGAACTGCTCGGGATCGTCATCCAGATCCTGACCCTGGTCGCGACCTCGATCGGCGAGCGCTCTCCGCAGCTGCTCGAGCGGGGAATGCAGGATGCCAAGGCGGTCCTGCGCGAACGGGGCCTGCTCGATCCGGAGCAGGACCGGTGAGCGGACCTGCCAAGCGACGTCTCGGCCTGTCGTACAGATCGAACAGGCAAGTGTTTCATTCCCCGGTTCTGCCGTCAGCTGCCGGCTTCCCGCCGCTCTTCAACATGGGCGCCCGCACGTATCGTCTCCACCCGCATGACCCTCAGGAGCCCCGATCATGAGCATATTCCGCAACGACACGCTGGGCAGCTGGACTCGCGGCGGTCAGTCGATCGTCCACAATGTCCGCATGACTACCCAGGTCTTCTTCCAGACCATGACCGCCTGCCTGGTGCTCTGGGTGATGGGGATCGTCTGGTATGCGCTGGAGAAATCGACGCCCTACGAGCGCTATGTCGTGACCAAACTGGTCGAGGCGAGCTTCAAGGCCGATGCCGCGCCCGGCACCAACGATCCGGTGCTGTTCAAGACCCCGGCGGGGCAGCAATACTGGACCTCGGCCGACTGGCTGCTTGCGTCCGGGCTCGCCAAGAAGACCCTTCACGCCTTTGAATTATACCTGATCCACGGCGCGATCATCTCCGGCCTGTTCGCTCTTGCCGCGCTCGCGATCGCCTGGTTCTCGTTCACCCGGACGGGGCGGGGCCTCGGTTCCAACGAATATATCCGCGGCGCGCGCTTCGGCAGCGTTCGCGAAGTGCGGCGGCTGCTCTGGCGGCAGAAGAAGGGGAGCTTCGCGATCGGCGGTGTCCCTGTCCCTGACGCCTACGAGCCCGAGCATATCCTCCTGTGCGGAGCACCCGGCACTGGCAAGACCAACCTCATCGTCAAGATGCTCGAAGGGATCCGTGCAAAGGGCAAGCGGGCGATCATATACGACACCGCCGGCACTTTCGTCGAGAAATTCTACCGGCCGGGCAAGGACATCATCCTCAATCCGCTCGACATGCGCACCGCCAAATGGTCGCCCTGGGGCGATGTGCCGCGCGACTATCATTACGACCAGATCGCGGAGTCGACGATCCCCGAAAAGCACGGCGATCCCTTCTGGGCCAAGGCCTCGCGCGGCACGCTGGTGGCAGTGCTGAGGAAGCTCGCCCGGGAAGGGGAGATGCTGGTCTCGGTCCTGCTCGACCGGCTGCTGCGATCCAAGCTTAAGGACCTTGCCGCCTTCGCCGCCGGCACCGATGCCGCGGCTTTCATCAGCCTCGAGGGGGAGCGGACCTCGGCCGGTATCCAGGCCGAGCTCGCCTCGGTGATGCGCAGCTTCTCCTACCTCGACGACACAAGGAAGGGCCTCTCGATCCGCGACTGGGTGACCAATGAGGAGGGCGACAACTGGCTGTTCATCACCGTAAAGGCCGACCAGCTTCCTTCGCTGCGACCCCTGATTACGGTCTGGCTCGACATCGCCATCTCGGCGATCATGAGCCTCACGCCCGACCGCAAGCGGCGGCTCTATTGCGTCATCGACGAACTGCCTTCTTTACAGAAACTACCCTCGCTTTCGGATTTCCTCGCGCGAGCCCGCAAATATGGCGGCTGCGGCATATTGGGGTTCCAGTCCTATCCGCAATTGGAAGCGACCTACGGGATTCAGGATGCCGCCGCGATCACCGGCTACTGCTCGACCTGGGTGGCGCTGAGGGCGAACGACACCCCAACCGCCAAACATGTTTCGGAAAATCTGGGGCAGGTCGAGCAGGTCGAGGCCAATGAGGGCATGTCCTACGGCGTCAACGACATGCGCGACGGTGTCAACCTCAGCCGCATGCAGGTGACCCGCCCGCTGGTGATGCACACCGAGGTCACAAACCTTCCCAACCTCTGCGGCTATCTCCGGTTCGGGCGCAACCTGCCGGTGGTCCGGTTCGAAGACCGGTTCAACACCGTGCAGACCTTGGCGGAAGGGTTTATCGAGCGCGATACGCCGCCGCTGCGTGACAGCGAAGGGCAGGCGATCATCGCTGCTATTCATAGCCAGGCGGAGCCGCAGCCGGCTCCGAAAGCCAAAACCGCGCGGCCCAAACGGAGGCAGAAACCGACCGGCGAACCAACCATGAACCCGCCCCAAACGGACTTGTTCACGCCGCTGCCAGAGGGCGCAAGCGAGGGCGATCACAAGCCTGTCAGTGGACCGGAAACCCCGCCGGTCACGCCGCCCAAAACACCCACCGAGCCGCCGAAACCTGTTCAGGACTTCACGCTGGCGCCGCGGCGCGGGCACCAGCGCATCGAGATCGACGTCTATGACCGCGAGAACGGACCTGCCCGCAAGGCGAAGCCGGCATGATCCATCCGCGCCGCCTCAAGGGTACGTCCGGCAATATCGCCCGCTACTATACGGTGGGCGACTATTATACCAAGGGCGGAGAGGAACCCAGCGAATGGGGCGGCAGGCTCGCACCTGAACTTGGGCTCTCGGGCAAGGTAGACCCGCACATGTTCGAAGAACTGCTGGCCGGCCGGGTCGCGGGCCAGCAGCTCGGCCGTCACCGCATGGGCGGCGAAATCCAGCATCACCCCGGATGGGATTTTGCCGTCAATGCCCCCAAGTCGGTCTCGATCATGGCGCTGGTCGCGGGCGACGATCGGATCATCGCCGCGCATGAACGGGCCGTCACCACGGCGCTCGCCTACCTCGAAGAACATGCCGCGCTCCGCCGCCGGGAAGCGGGCGAGATAGTCCACGAGACGACCGGGCGGTTGCTGTTCGCGCGGTTCACCGAGCATGCCAGCCGTGAGCTCGACCCGCATCTTCATACCCATGTTGTTGTGCTCAATATGACCAACGGCGGGGAGGGCGCGCCGATGGCGAGCCTCGAGACCCGGGCGATGTTCGCCGAGCAGATGGTCGCTGGCCAGATCTACCGCAACGAGCTCGCCCACACCTTGCGCGAACAGGGCTTCGGGATCGATTTCGATCCGAGAAGGGGGCTGTTCGAGATCACCGGCGTGCCCAAGGATTTTATTCGCGAGACCTCGCAGCGCGCCGAGCAGATCGATGCCCATGCAAAAGAACATGGCCTGACCGGGCAGGCGGCCCGGCGCGCCTCCTTCTATCAGACGCGGGGAGCCAAAGCGAAGGTCGGCCTCGAGGAGCTGCGCGGGCAATGGACCGAGCGCGCGAGGCCCTATGCCGAGGATCTGGTCAGAGTGCAGGCGAAGGCTACGGAAAGAAGCCGGGAAGGGACCGGCGAGCAAATAGAACCCGATCCCTTCACTGCCAGCCGCGCCGCGCTGTTCGGCATCCGCCAGACCGAGACCCGCGAAGCGGTGTCGAACCTCGGGACGCTCTATCGCCATGCCTTGGCGAGCCACGTGGGCGAGGTGCGTTTCTCCGATATCCGTCCGTTGATTGCGGGGCACGAGGAACGCCGCAAGCTCCTTGCGGCCCGCGCCCAGACCGGCGATCAGGTTCTGGCGCGGGGACGAACCACGCGGCGCAGCGCCCGGCTCGAGCAGTCGCTGGTCCGCGAGCTCGCGCTGGCGCTGGACGACGCCCGGCCGATCGCCTCCTCCGACCGGCTGCTTGGTGTGCTCGAACGTGCCGGGCTTACCTCGGCACAGGATCGTGCGCTGGTAACGCTTGGCCTGTCGCGCGACCGGGTGACGGGGCTGCACGGGGTGGCGGGTGCCGGCAAGTCGATGCTGGTACAGGTACTCAAGGAATCTGCCGAGCCGGGCACCCAGTTCGTCGCGCTTGCCCCCACATCGTCGGCTGCCGCCAATCTCGGGAAGAGCGCCGGCGTCGAATCCCGCACGGTCGCGAGCCTGCTCGCGAGCGGCGGTCATGGGCTCACCGAGGCCCATGTGCTGGTGCTCGACGAGGCCGGTCAATTGGGGAACCGGCAGGCACGGCGCGTGCTCGAAATCAGCCGGGTGACGGGCGCGCGGCTGATCTTGCTCGGCGACAACAAGCAGACCGGTGCGATCGAGCAGGGCAAGCCCTTCTGGCTGCTCCAGCGGCTTGGGCTGCCCACCGCCGAGCTCACCGAATCGATGCGCCAGGAGACCCGTGCGATGAAGGCGGCGGTAACTGCCGCGCGCTCCGGTGACTACGCAGCCTCGCTCGAGAAACTCGACAAGGTGGTGAGCGGCACCGACGCGGAAAGCCTGGCCAGGGGCCTGGTTGGCGAATGGACCCGGCTGAAGCCCGAAACCCGTGCCACCACCAATATTCTCGTTCTGGAAAACGCCACGCGGCTGATCGTCAATACGAAGATCCGTGAGACGCTCAAATCCGAAAGCGCGATCGCGGCCGAGGATACCCGGCTTGCGATCCTGACGCCGGCAGGGCTTTCCGATCAGGAGAAGCATTTCGCGCGCTTCTATTCGGGCGGCCAAGTGGTGACATTCGCGCGCGATCTCGCCGTCGCCGGGATCGCCCGCGACACCGAATATCGCGTAATCGGGATCGGGCGCGATGCCGGTGGCCGTCAGGTGGTTCGTCTCGCCGACGAGAACGGCCGGATGGTTCGTTGGGATCCCCGGTTGGGGCAGGCGCGTCAGATTAATGTGTTCAACCGTGAGGAGCGGGACCTAGCGGCGGGTGACCGTATCCAGTGGCGTCTGGTAAACAAGGATCTCGGTCTCAAGAATGCCGAGCGCGGGACCGTGGAGAAGCTGGAGGGTACGCAGGCGACCATCCGCTGGGATCGGAACGACCGCGTCCAGACCATTGATCTTGGCGAGCACAAGACCTGGGATCATGGCTATGCCGAGACGGTCTATTCGGCGCAGTCGAAAACCTATGCGCGCGTTTATGTGCTGGCGCCGGTCAATTCGTCGCTGGTCAACGGGCAGAACTATTACACCGCGATCACCCGCGCACGGTTGGGCGTGAAGCTCTGGACCGAGGATGAAAAACGCCTCGTCGAAAAGCTGGAGCAGCGATCGGGCGAGAAGAACTCGGCGCTTGAGGGGCTGGGCCGCCTCCACAAGGATAGCATGCGGGCCTATGCCGATCGTCATGCGGATCGTCTGGCCCTCGCCCGCGACGAGCAGCTGCGCAACCGGCAGGAACGGCGCAACCGTGCGCTTGAACGGCAGCTTGACCGCAATCGATCCCCCGAAGGTCTGGGCGAACGGATCGCCGAGGGTGCGCGCGGGATCGGCGAGATTCTGGATCGTGTTCTGCAATCCGTGATTGATCGCAGGACAGGCCCTGACCTCGAAGATGGCCGCACATCCCGGGTGAACACGCGGACCGAACCCGCCCACGGTCAGCCGGATCATCAGCCCCAGCCTGAATTTCAACCTCAGCCTCAATCCCAGCCCGATCACGGCTTCGATCGATAGCCGGACAAGTCCCCAAGCCAAGGACGAGCACGATGAACTCCTTCCGACTGAATGCAATTTGTCTTTCCCCGATAAGCAGGCTGACTTTGCCCCTTTGCGCGAGTGTCGTCCTGTCCGTTGCAATACCGGCCCAGGCGCGCGGCACGGCCAACGGGGAAGCACGGATCGCCGAATGCATCCGGCAAGCCGCAGGCGGAAAAGCGTGGCTCGAAAAGACGCTTTGGGGCCTGCGCGATCAGGAAGGCGGGTGGATCGGCGCCGAGGTTCGCAACACCAACGGCTCGCACGATCTTGGCCCCCTGCAGATCAACAGTTGGTGGGTGCCGAAGATCGCCGCACTTGTCGGGCGTTCGCAGACCGAGGTTCGCGCCTGGCTGATGCACGATGCCTGCTTCAATGCCGGGGCAGCGCGGTGGATATTCCTGTCGGCATTGAGGACGACGGGCGACTTCTGGAAAGCGGTCGGTGTTTATCATAGTCCGACTGCTTGGCGGCAGCGACGCTATGCGCAAAGCGTGTCGCGTCACATGCAGCGCCGATTTGGTCGAAACATCTTCGGCGCCGCCATCGTAGCTTCGTCCCGGCCAACGGGGTCTGGAAGGCCCCTTGGTGCGGAAGCTGGAAGCTCTGCAACGAGGGTGCTGGGATTTGGGCTGGTGCGAACCCCATCGAACTGATCCGCGACCACATCATCTGGTAAGTGACGCATACCGCACCTGTAATCTTCTTACAGTCCGGGCCTTCCCACGCGCATAGGCACGGTTGCGCTCCTGGCAGACAGCAACAGGCTGGTTGCAGCCTCGCAGTCAAGCGGCCGCGAATAGAAATAACCCTGGCCGAGCCGGCATCCCAGTTGCGCCAGATGGGCCGCCTGCGCCTCACTCTCGACTCCTTCGGCAACGACCGGAATGTCGAGCTCGCGCGCGGTGTGGAGCAGACCGCCGATCACCGCCGCGCCCGCGCCGTCGGGCGCAAGACGGTCGACCAGCACTTGATCGATCTTGATCATGTCGACGGGCATCGTAAGCAATGGCATCAGAAGCCCGCCGCCCGTTCCGAAATCGTCGAGCGCCACTCTCAATCCCTTCTGGCGGAGCGTGTCGATAGCTTCGAGAAGCGCCTTGTCCCGCAAAGCCGGATAGGCACTTTCAGTGACTTCTATCACCAGGTGCCCGAGGGGGAGGTCATGGTCGGCGAGCGCCGATGCGATCTGCTTGTCGAGTTGCCCGCCATGAAAATCGGCCAGAGACACATTGATTCCGATATGTTCAAGCGGGATGGAGCGATCCCGCCAGTGCCGCATGTCGCTTGCCACGATTTCGAGCATCCGTTGCGTCAGTTCCGAGGCGACATGGATGTCGGCAGTGGCTTCGCGAAATGCCGCGGCGGCGAGGAGACCGCCGTTGGCCATTCTCAACCGGCACAGCGCCTCCATCGCGACGATTTCTCGCGTGTCGAGCCGGACTATAGGTTGGTAATGCGCCTCGACCCTGCTCTCGCGTAATGCGGCATCGACGTCCCGGATGGCGGCGATGCGGTGGATGATGCGCGTGTCGATGCCTGGCCAATATCGCACGAAGCCGCCCCGGCCGGTTTCCTTCGCATGATAGAGCGCGAAGTCCGCATTCTGCCGTACTGTCTCGGGACCCCGGTCGCCGGGGCCGAAGACGGCTCCCCCGATGGTGGCCTTGGGCACGACAGAGTGCCCGTTGCAATCGAGCGGCTGCGTCAGGCATGCAAGAAGGCGCGCAGCAAAGCCGTCGAGATCATGCAGCGCCTCCGGGGTTCGCAAGATGATGGCGATTTCATCGCCGCCGATCCTGAAGACGCGGTTCGGGGCGGCGCACTCTTCGGTTCGCCGCGCCGCTGCCTGGATCAGGAGATCGCCGGCATGGTGCCCGAAACCGTCGTTGACGACCTTGAGGTTGTCGAGGTCGAGGATCAGCAAGGCCCATGTTCCAGGCTTGTCGCAAGGCAATAGTGAGAGCGCCGTCCCGAATGCGGATCGATTGCCAAGTCCTGTCAACAGGTCGAAGCTCGCCCTTCGTTCGCGTTCCACCACGCGCTCATGACGTTCGAGCGCTATGGAGCAGAGGTGCGTCGATGCCTCGACTATGGCTTTCTCTTCCTCACTCGGCGCGCGTGGTTGGCGGCAATAGAGGGCGAACGTGCCGATTACCCGGTCCAATTCACCGTATATCGGTGTGGACCAGCAGGCTCGAAAGCCGAGCAGCAGTGCCGCCTCCCGAAAATCGGTCCAGCGCGGATCACAGCCAATGTCGGTGACGACGACTGGCTTGCGAAGATAGGGGGCGCTGCCGCAGGATCCGACATCGGGGCCGATCATCAGTCCGTCAAGTGCAGCGGAGAATTCCTCGGGCAAGCCGGGTGCGGACAGGGGATGAAGGAAACCATCGCGATCGACTGACAGGACCGAGCAGGTCACCTCTGGCGCAAGTGCCTCGATTTCAAGGCATAAGCGGTCCATGGTCGCCGTGAGGTCGGCCCCCTTTGCGATCATTTCAAGGATGATGTTTCGTAAGCCTAGCAATGACCGACCTGATGATTCGAAAGTTTGATGGGAAGGGGACTATCGACTACGATACGCGTCTGCATTTAAGTCTCTGCTAACGTGTGCGTTTCGAAGCTACTTATTTGCACTTTATTGTGACCATTTTGGCCTGAAGTCTCTTCAGCTTAGCGCATCATTTAGGACGCGCGGGCGTCATTCATCGTTCCGACAGCATGAGTGTCATCGAAGTGCTATTAATGCGAGCCGGGTTAAATGATACTTAAAACCCGTCGCCTTATAACCATCTAAGTTCGATTTATGTGGCGTGAAACGAACGCATCCTGGCTCTCTTCGAAATGTCCTGGCGACGAACATCCGTCGGTGTCGCCTGGCGACAGGTATGAGCCAGCAGGATTTTGCTCTCGAGATCGAAATGGATCGAACCTATTTTGGTGGCGTCGAACGCGGCGAGCGCAATGTGTCGATCGACAATATCGAGAGGATCGCGAAAGGGCTTGAAATCAGTCCATATCTGTTACTGATGGCGCCGGACTGAAAGGCAGACTGCCTGATTTATCTAAAGGCCCCGTGGGCTGTTCTATATCCGTTGAACAGGCGCCGGACGAAAGTCGTTCGTTGCCGATTACCGTTTTCGGCTAGGAAATTACGCGATCGGGGTCGGCCCGGCGAAGTCGGACAGGTCCATGACAGACGGAGATGCGTATCATTCGCGTTGGGCTCTCTTTTTTGGGCGGTCAGCCTAAGAAATTCTTCCGCGGGGCTCTTGCCCATCTTGCCTTGCGAACCGCCGCTGCGCGCTGACGAACCAGACAGCGCACGGTCCACAGCCTGCCGTCTCGATCCACCCGCCACCCCCGGGAACGGTGGCACTCGCCCTGCAAAGCTCGAAATGCTCCGTTGGGCTGCCGCCAAACCTCTCGACGGCCTCCGCGAACCTCGAAAAGGCCGCGAAAGCGCCCAGCACACTCAGGCCAAACGGCAGTGTGAGATTTCCGGGCTAGCGACGCCTCTGGCGCGGCCTGTCAAAGCCGCCCCATTTAAACGAGCCTGGCGTTGGCGGTCGCAACGAGCAGAAGAACGCCCAGCATACCCCGATAGATGACGAACGGCCAGGCGGAGAACCGCTCAAGGACACGCATCAGCGCCCAGATCGCGGCGAATGCCGAAACGGACGCGACAAGCAGGCCGAGCGCGAGAACGGACCAGCCATGCATGTCGAGATGGGCTTTGTGCAGCTCCCATAGTTCCTTCGATCCGGCGAGAGCGATAGCCGGAATGCCCAGCAGAAACGAGAAGCGGGCCGCTTCCTCGCGCTTAAATCCGAGCGCGAGCGCGGCGGTGAGCGTTGATCCTGAGCGCGATACGCCTGGAATAAGGGCACCGACCTGCGCGAGCCCGACGACCAGCGCGTCAACCAGCGATGCCTTCTCAACGCTGCGGCTGTGGCGCGCCAGAATCTCGCTCAGAGCCATCAGCACCGCCATCGCGATGCAAGCCCAGCCAATCACGGGCAGGGCGCGAAAGGGCGAGTTACATGTGTTGAGGCTGTTGGACAGCAGAGCACCCGCCAGCACGATCGGAACCGTGGCGAGCGCGATCCAGATCGCCAGACGGAGATCGGGATCGGCGAACTGCCGACGGCCGATCGCCGACACGGAACCGACCGCCAAGCGGCGGACATCCTGCCAGAAATAACTGACCACGGCGGCGAGCGCGGCGAGTTGCATCGCGGCCGAAAAAGCCGAGCCGGGATCTCGCCAGCCCAAGAGGGCCGGCACGACGCGCATATGGGCGGTCGATGAAATCGGCAGGAGTTCGGTGATACCTTGCACCACGCCCAAGAATGCGACCTTGGCATAGCCCAGTGTCACGAAGCCCGTATCGACGCCCGCGGCACATTGTCCGGTCATAGCAGTGCGGTCCTATTGGATGGTGGGTGAGCTTAGATCGTTGCTTCGCTGCCTGGGCAACCGGATTATCGGACCCGCTGATCGCGACCGACAAGACGCATGCCATTGAGCACGACCAGGAGGGAGGCGCCGACATCCGCAGCGATCGCGCCCCAGAGCGACGCCATGCCAAGCAGCGTCAAGCCTGCGAAAACGAGTTTTATCCCCAGCGAGAAGCCGATGTTCTGCCGGATGACGGCGAGCGTCGCCCTCGAATGCCGGATGAGCCACGGCAGGCGAGAGAGATCGTCCTGCATCAGCGCGATATCCGCCGTCTCGATCGCCGCATCGCTGCCAATCGCGCCCATGGCGATGCCGAGGCCCGAGCGCGCCATCGCCGGCGCATCATTGACGCCGTCACCAACCATGGCGACCAGGCCGTGCTGTGCTACCAGCCTTTCAATCGCCTGGACCTTCTGTTCGGGAAGCAGCTCGGAGTGAACCTCATCCACGCCGGTATCGCGCGCGATGGCCTCGGCAGGCGCACGACCGTCTCCGGTCAGCATGACGATCTGCGCGATACCGAGCTTATGCAGTTGCGCTACGATCTGTCGGGCCTCGGGGCGCATCGCGTCACCGACGGCAATCACTCCGATGACTGACTCCGCCTCACCGACAACGATCCCGGTCAGTCCAGCCCCGGCTATGCGATGCAATTGGACGGCAAGCGCATCATCGGCTGCGTTCCCAAGCCGCTCTCCAAGATAGCCGGGAGACCCGACCCAGGCCTCGCGACCATCGATCACGCCAACGATGCCTTTGCCGGGCAACGCCGTTACGGACTTTGCGGGGACCACGTCAACGCCGCGTTCCGCGGCGGCATCGAGGATCGCACGCGCAATCGGGTGCTCGCTTCGCGCTTCGATAGCAGCCGCAACCGCCAGCAGTTCAAGTTCGTGCCGGCCGCCAAGCGGGATCAGTTCGATCACCTTGGGACGTCCAAGCGTGAGCGTGCCCGTCTTGTCCATGGCGATCGCGGTGATGCGAGCGGGGGTTTCGAGATGGACCCCGCCTTTGACCAGCACGCCCTGCCGGGCTGCGCCGGTCAGTCCCGCAACGATGCTGACGGGGGTCGAGATAACCAGGGCGCAGGGGCAGGCGATGACAAGCAACACCAGCGCCTGATAAAACCAGGCGGCCCAACTGCCCCCGAGCAGAAGCGGCGGCACGAGGAACACCGCCAGCGCAAGCACCATCACCACCGGCGTGTAGATCCGTGCGAAGCGTTCCACCCATTGTTCGGTCGGCGCACGCTTGCTCTGCGCTTCACCGACCATCCGCACGATACGGGCGAGCGTCGTGTCGGAGGCTGGCCGGGTCGTTATGAGCTCGATCGCGCCCATGCCGTTGATGGTCCCGGCAAAGACCGTTGCGCCTTGCTCGACGGTGACGGGTACGCTTTCGCCTGTAATCGGCGCCTGATCGACCGCGCTGGTCCCCGCGACCACGCGCCCATCGAGCGGAATCTTGCCGCCGGGCGGAACGATCACCTGCGTTCCGACCGCGACCTCGGCGACCGGCACATCCTTCTCGACACCCGCGGCATCGCGTATCCGGGCAGAGTCGGGCGCGATGTCCATGAGCGCCGCGACGGCGCGGCGGGCACGTCCAAGGCTCCATGCCTCGAGGGCAAGAGCAAGCGCGAAGAAGAACGCCACGGTCGCCGCTTCGAACCATTGCCCGATGCCCAGGGCGCCCGCCACCGCGACGATCATGAGCAGGTTCATGTCCGGCCGGAGCCGCCGTGCCGCGAGGACCGCCTTGGGGGCGACGTACCGAACCGCCGAGAGGATCGCCAGCGAATAGGCGAGCATGGCGAGGAAGGGAGGATGAGCCTCCCGCGCCAGACTCTCGTGCAACACCGCGGCGAGGCCGCTCGCGCGGACATGGATCGCAAAGCCCGCCACGACCAACACGCCGCTCGCGATCGTCAGCGCCGCCTGGATGCGGCGCCGGCGCTGCTCGGCTTGCGCGCCGGCACTGTTCACGCCTTCTTTCCAGAGCTCGGCGCGCATGCCGGTGCGCTCGACCGCCTTCAATATTTCGATGTGATGTAGGGCGTCGGTAGCACCCGCGACCGACATGCGGCCATTGATGAGATCGAACGATAGCTTCTCCAACCCGACGACCGGCCCGACTTCGCGCTTGAGCACCGCGACTTCGTCACCGCAGTCCATGCCGTGGATTTTGAAGATGACGCTATTCGGACGGTCAGGAAGCATCTGTTCGACAGGCGTCGGTTCGCCCGAGCAGCTGCTGCAACCGCCGGCCTCTACTTTATCCTCCGCGAATGCATCCGCGGTTTGCAATTCGGCTGTCATTCCGGTGGTCGATACGGCCGCGATCAGCGCCTCCACTCCGATGCCGGACTCGACATCGACATCGAGGAGACCGCGCTTCGGCTGGAACGACAACAGCTGCTCGTCCCCGACAAGCGGGACGAGGACTGCCTTGAGAAGTCGAACCTCATTCTGGCAGTCGAGCCCGTGGACCTTGAAA
Source organism: Novosphingobium sp. PP1Y (assembly GCF_000253255.1). Classification (NCBI taxonomy): domain Bacteria; kingdom Pseudomonadati; phylum Pseudomonadota; class Alphaproteobacteria; order Sphingomonadales; family Sphingomonadaceae; genus Novosphingobium; species Novosphingobium sp. PP1Y. The sequence goes on from NC_015580.1 coordinate 2,394,513, forward strand.
CGCCACCAGCGGCCCATCACGATAGCGTGCGCGTCGGTTTGCTCGACCATATCGTCACCTCGACTCTTCGACATGACGCCCTCTATAAAGTCTGAAGTCACTAGAGGGTCAACCGATATGTCCGTCGAGCTACTCAGCATTGGAAAGCTCGCGAAAGCGACAGGGACGAAGGTCGAGACAATTCGCTACTATGAGAGTGTAGGCTTGCTTGCCCCGCCGGGGCGAACGAAGGGCAATTATCGGGCCTATTCCGCGCAGCATCTCGCACGGCTCAGCTTCATCCGCCGGGCACGCGCGCTGGGTTTCTCGATCGACCAGGTCCAGGAGCTTCTCAAGCTCGCGGACCAGAAAGACATTTCGTGCAAGGCCGTCGACACGATCGCCCGCGAACATCTCGCCGAGATCGACCGGAAGCTTCGGGATCTGAATACCCTCAGATCCGAACTGAGCAGCGTTATCGTCCAGTGCGGGCAGGGCACCATTTCCGAGTGCCGGATCATCGAGACCCTGGCGCCGGATTCCGTGGCGGGCGGTTAGGAGGGGCGGGGTAGCCTCAGAATCATTTTTTTGCGGCCAGTCACGCTAATGCAAACAAGTCGCAAAACTGCTTGACCCTCTAGCTGCTAGAGGGTCTAAAGGAGGAGGATGTTTACGTCCCCGTCCCGCCTCCGCCTTTTGCCGATTCGCGTGCAAGTGCCCTCACGCCACCGATGGGCGCTCCGCATGTTGGCGGTGCTTGGTGCCGTGTTCTGTACACTGGGTGCAAGCGCCATCGCCCAGGCCGAAACGGCGGATGTCCAGACCGCATGGCGGCTTCTAGACTATATGGCGGTCGACTATGGTGATGCGGTCTCCGGAGGCAGGATCAAGAGTGCCTCCGAATATGCTGAAATGACCGAGTTCGCGGCGTCGGTCTCCGCGCGCCTCGCGGCGCTGCCGCCAACGCCTGAACGCGCCCGGCTCCTCGAGGGCGCGACACGGCTTCAGGCGGTCGTTGCCGCCAAGGGCTCGCCGAGCCAGGTTGCCGATCTTGCCCATGGTCTCGCCGCCGATCTGCTGAAAGCCTATCCGGTCCCGCTTGCTCCGGCCAAGGCACCCGATTTCGCCCGTGGCGCGACGCTCTTCGCCCAGAATTGCGCGAGCTGCCACGGTGCGGCCGGCGATGGTCGTGGCCCGAACGCCGCCAAGCTCGCCACCCCGCCGATCGCGTTCACCGATGTCGCCCGGGCCCGCCAGCGCAGTCCCTTCGCGCTCTATCAGGTGATTGACCAGGGCATCGACGGCACGGCGATGCAAAGCTTCTCATCGCTGCCATCTGATGATCGCTGGGCGCTTGCTTTCTATGCGGGACATTTCGCCTTTTCCGATGCGGCCGCTAAGGAGGGCGAACGGCTATGGAAAGCCGATCCCAGCCTTCGCCAAAGGATTCCCGATCTGACGGCACTGGCCGGGCTGACCCCGGAAACGCTCGCCAAGAGCATGGGGCCCGAGCAGGCCGATGCGATCATAGCCTATCTGCGCCGCCACCCCGAAGCCGTGGTTCAGCAGGCACCGGGCTCGCTTGACGTGGCGCGGGGCAAGCTGGCGCAGAGCCTCGCGGCCTATCGCGCGGGCAATCGCCATGCGGCGCAGGAATTAGCGCTGTCGGCCTATCTCGACGGGTTCGAGCCGCTCGAACCCATGCTGACCGCGCGTGACGCAACGCTTATGGGGCATATCGAGAGCGCCATGGGCGAATTCCGCGCATCGCTCCAGCAAGGCCGCCCGGCCGACGAGGTGGCGACCCGCGTCCAGGTGCTCGGTGGTCTGTTCGATGACGCGGAAGCTGCGCTGTCTCCGGACGCGGCGAGCAGTGCATCGACCTTCGTCGGCGCTCTCACCATCCTGCTGCGCGAGGGCCTTGAAGCGCTGTTGATCGTCGTCGCGATGATTGCCTTCCTGCGCAAGGCCGACCGGCCCGAAGTGCTGCCCTATGTCCATGCCGGCTGGATTGGCGCGCTGGCGGTGGGCGCCCTGACCTGGGCGATCGCGACCTATGCGATCGGAATCAGCGGCGCGAGCCGCGAACTGACCGAAGGGTTCGGATCGCTGTTCGCGGCCGTCGTCCTGCTCTCCGTGGGAATCTGGATGCATGGCAAAGCCCAGGCGGATCAATGGCAACGCTACATCCGCGAGAAGATGTCGCGCGCGCTGTCGCGGCAGTCGGCCTGGTTCCTGTTCGGCCTCGCTTTCGTCGTCGTCTATCGCGAGGTGTTCGAGACGATCCTGTTCTATGCCGCGCTCTGGACGCAGGGCAATGGCGGCATGATGCTGGCGGGAGCGGGCTCGGCGGTCTTGCTGCTCGGATTCATTGCCTGGGCGATGCTGCGCTACAGCCGCGACCTGCCGATCGCGAAATTCTTCGCCTACAGCGCGTGGCTGATGGCCATCCTCACCATCGTGCTCGCTGGCAAGGGCGTGGCGGCGCTACAGGAAGCAGGCATCATCGACATCGCACCGTTTGCCGGCGGCATTCGCGTTTCGATGCTCGGCATCTTTCCAACATTCCAGTCGATGGGCGCGCAACTGTTGATGCTTGTGGCCGTGGGCGGGGGATTCGTCCTGAATCGTCGCCGGGCTGCAGCCACCTGATAGGTTTCGAGCCAGCCGGCAAAATTCTTCTTGACCCTATAGCAACTAGGAGACCTCACATGACGAGCTTGGGGCAAGGGATGTTAGGGCGACATCCATGATCTCCAGTACTCGCGTATCCGAGGTCTGAACCCTTCGACAAGACGCGGCTCGTTGCCGAGCACGATCAACCTCACATTCGGTCGCCGCTCGTGACGGCTGCACCAATATCCCGCTTGCGGCCGCTGGGCTCAGGAAGACGAAACCATTCTGTGCGACGGCTATGGAAGCCACGGTCTCCTTCGGTTCGTCCACCTGGATCCGTCAGAACTGATCAGGTCCTGAGGATTGGAATGACGGCTGGATAAAGGGTCAAGCGGCTTTCATCAACGCGCCCTCGATGACGACACCGGCGGTGACATATTTCCACAGCGCGACCCAGCAGTTTTCGGGCCAAGGCCACGACCATCGATTTCTTCAGCCGGCCGTCGTTGAATCGGACCCGTTGCTGGTACCATTGGGCAAGCGCCGATTCTGGCTGGTTGCGGAGCCACAGCCAGGCCAGTTGGATCAGCGTTGTGCGCAGCCGGGGGTTCCCCGCCTTTGACACGCCCTGTTCGCGGTCGACCGATCCACTCTGCCAGGGCGTTGGCGCCAGCCCCGCATAGGCAGCGACCTCTCTCCGGTTGGAGAAGTGCCGGAACAAGCCTTCCGACCAGAGAATGGCGGCGAACTCGGGGCCAATGCCCTTGATATCGAGCAGCATTGCGGCTGGTGCCGGCATGGCGGTAGTTTCCGCGGCAAGCAGCGCGTCCCGCTCGGCCTCCACCGCTCTGATCTGCTCGAGCAGCAGTTCGAGCCGGTCGAGTTCGCGGCCAATCTGGACTTTCAGATGCATCGGTAGCGGACGGCCATCGCCGGTCATGAGTTTTTCCAGCCGCTCCCGCCGGTCGCGGCGCAGCGGCTGATAGCCTGTCACCCCCCGCGCGAAGAGCAGGCCTTTGATGCGATTGGCGTGGCGAATCCGATCCGCGATCAGAACCTTGCGTTCGCGACAAATACGACGTCGATCCTCTTCCTCGGGTGTTGGCACCCTGACCATCGCACACACACGTGGTTCCCCTCGTTTATAGGCCAGCAAGGCCCGGACCAGCGCCTCGCCGTCGATCCGGTCGGTCTTTGCGCGACGACGACGGCGTGAGGTCGCAATTGAAGCGGGATCCACGACGTGGCTTTTTATCCCCTCCTTGCGCAAAACGCGGTGGATCCAGAAGCCATCAAGGCCGGCTTCCTGGATCACGATTATTGGAAAGCTGCGTCCTGTTCGCGCCTGCGCTTTTGCCTGCAGTTGGGTAAAGCGTGCCAATAAACCGGCGATATCCCAGGCGCGCACTACATGCTTCGACAGCTTCTCGCCGCTGCCGGGCAATAGCGAGGTGATCAGCCAGATCGATCGGCTCAGTTCCATTGAAACGAAAATCGCGCCAAGATCGGTCGGGATAGCGGTCGACGCTTGGGTACGGTCAGTTGCAATCTGCATATCGGCCTCCTGAGAGTGTGGTCAGCAAACTCACTCTGCCAGAGTGTCGATCGCTATCCACCTCGTCATGGGATCTGTGAGCGGGTGGGCGTAGAAAGGGGCATTGATAGCTGATTCTATAGGCTTTCCTAGAAGGAGAGCGGCAGGTGGCGCAACGTTCGATTGGACAGGAGCAAGTTGGTTTTGCAGGGCGTGAGCGAGCGGCTTCATCGCTCGACGCGTTGGTATCGCTGATCGACGGGAGCCAGGTCGCGATGCTGATCGATCCGCTCTATCCGGCTGCCAAGGGCGAGCCGGCTTGGCCGCCGCTGGCGATGTTGAGAGCCCTGCTTCTGTCGATCTGGTACGACCTGTCTGACGTGAAGCTGGCCAAAGCGCTCTACGATCGAGCCTCTTTTCGCCGCCTCTGCGGATTTTCCGCGAATGAAGCGACGCCTGAACGTACAGCCTTCGTCAGATTCCGCAGGCTGCTGGTTGCCCACAGGCTTGACCGGACACTGTTTGAAGCCGTGACCACGCAGCTCAAATCAAAGGCGGTGATGATGAAGACCGGAACACTGGTTGATTGTCCCACCTTTGGTTTCAAACCCCCGGCTTTAGCCGGGAAGGGCTTTAGCCGGGAAGGGCTTTAGCCTTGAACTCGGACAGCGCAGGCGCCCAGGCCATTCTCGATGCCATCCGCAAGCGCTGGCCGTGGGTGAAACACCTTAACCAGATAGGCATACCATTGCGCTAACCTCCTAAGTAGCGAAGATACGAATTGATTGCTGTCGCGGCGGGAAATTGGAATCTGTTTGGGGAAGGTGTCGCGGGCACGCGAAGCACAAACATGTTTTTATACGGACAGTGGGGTATTTCCGCAATTTAATAACCGTAATCAGCCGAATCTAAATGGGCTAGATATGTTATAACTTTCTGTGAAATGGGCGTCTTATTGGCCCCAGATTTTTTTTGCTTCGCGAGCCGACGCATGATAGCTCAAGAGCTATGCGATGGCTATCTGTCATGCTTGCGGTCCTGCTCTCGATTTCCCTGGCCACGGGTGTGATGGCGCATGCCGCAGAGCCGGTTGCTTGCATCGACAGTGAGACCGCCTCGGCGCTTGGGCACTTTGAGGGCGATCGCGACGAAGTGCCGTCCGATATCGACAAAGGTACGCCGCATCACCATGCGACCTGTCATGGCCATCACATCGCCGAACCGGCACGCGAGAGCAGGATTAGCCTTGTCAGCATGATCAAATCCTTGCTGTCCATCGCCAATGCCGTGGACGGTTCTTCGGCGCCAACTTACCCCGCGTACCGTCCTCCACGCGCCTGACAGCGTCCTTTTGCCCCGAGTTCCGGGGTTTTCTGGAAAACTGTCAGGAGCCTTTAAATCATGCATCGCTTTATCGCGGCCCTGCTGGCCGTGTCGTCCTGCGCGTCGATCGCACAGGCGCAGACGGCCGCGTCGCCGCCGCATTCGGCACCCCCATATACGCTCGAACGTGCCCTGGATGCGGCCGGAGCCTCTTCACCCAACCTTGAGGCTGCCAACGCTGGCGTGCGCGCGGCTGACGCGGCGCGCACCGTCGCGGGCCTCCGGCCCAATCCTGAAGTCCAGGTTCAGGTCGAGAACGTCGCGGGCTCAGGTCTCTATCGTGGCACGCAGAGCGCCGAGGTCATGACCGGCCTGGCATTGCCGATCGAACTGGGCGGCAAGCGGTCAGCACGCATCGCCGTTGCAGATTCGCGCAGCCTGCGAGCGCGCCTTGAAGCCGCCATCACGCTCGCCGATCTGCGCGAGCGCGTAACCCAGGCCTATATCGCGGCAGCGTCGGCCGAGCGGCGGGTGGAGATCGCGCGTCAACTCGCCGGTTTCGCGGATGAAGGGTTTCGCGCGGCCAGCACGCGCGTAACCGCCGGCGCCGCTTCTCCGATCGAGCAGCAGCGCGCCGACGTTCAGCGCGTCAATGCCAACGTCGCGCTCGATCAGGCACGGCGGGAGGCGGCCGTTGCGCGGGAGAACCTTGGACGCCTGATCGGCGAGCCCGTTGCGGGGCCATTGGATGCCGGCTGGTTCGATCGGGTCGGCGGATATGGCCCGACGCGACCGGCTTCAGCAGACGGAACGCTCATCCTGGCCGCCGCCGAAGCCGACGTGGCCACGGCAAGCGCACAAGTGCGTCTCGCTCGCTCGCAACGTATCCCCGACGTCACATTAAGCGCCGGGGCACGGCGGCTGTCCGCAACTGGCGACACGGCGGCGGTATTCGGGGTCAGCATTCCCTTTCCGCTGTTCAATAGCGGTCGTGCTGCATTGAGCCAAGCGCAGGCCGAACGGCAGGCGGTCGATGCGAAGCGGCGGGTCACTGTCCTCGACACCGAACAGGCGATCGCCGCCGCGCAGGCCGAGCTTGCCAACGCGGCCGCAACCGCGCGCTCGACGGGCGGACCCGCGCTCGCGGCAGCAAGCGAAACGGCCCGCATCGCCAGGATCGGTTATGCGCAAGGCCGTTTCAGCCAGCTCGATCTGCTTGATGCGGAGAGGACTCTGGCCGACACGAGAGGCGCATTCGTCGATGCGCTGGTCGCCTATCACGACGCCGAGGCGCGCCTGGCGCATCTGACGACACCGGCGCCCGATGTGGCTGGGGCGACGCCATGACCGCCTCCGCCTCGCTGATCCTCACCTTCCCCATTCCCCATTCCGAGCTGAACGCGCCCCTGACTGGCCGCTGCTCGATCCGTTTCGGAGATTTTCAATGATAACCCAGGACAAACGACTCCTTGGCGGTGTCACCGGCGCAGTTTTGCTGGCTGCAATCGGTGGTTTCAGCGTCGCACGTTGTACGGCTGATCCGTCGGTGGCATCCGCGCCCGCCAAAGACAGTGCTGAAAGCGAAACACCGTCGGACAGTCTGGCGATGACGCCAGACGCAATCCGCGATGCCGGAATTGCTGTCGAGACCGTTCGAGCCGGCGGCCTCGGCTCGGAGATATTGGTGCAAGGCCAGGTCACAGCCTCACCCACGGGTGAAGCGCTGGTAACGGCACGCGCGGGCGGCGCGGTGACGCGGGTATTCAAGCGGCTCGGCGATCCGGTCCGCGCCGGAGAAGCGCTGGCGATCGTCGAAAGCCGCGATGCGGCACAGATCGCCGCAGATCGCACGGCCGCATCGGCCAGGGCTGTTCTTGCGCAGAAAGCGCTTGCTCGCGAGCGCTACCTGTTCGAGCAGAATGTGTCGGCGCGGGTCGATCTTGAGCGCGCGGAAGCCGAGGCCACCGCGGCCGAAGCCGAAGCCAGGCGAGCGCAGGTGTCCGTTGGCGCGGCTAATGTCACCAAGGACGGCCGTGGCGTTATCGTGGCAAGCCCGATCGCCGGGCGGGTGACCTCCGAGAATGTCAGCCTCGGTGCGTATGTCCAGCCAGAAGCCGAGCTGTTTCGGGTCGCTGATCCGAGCAAAATTCAGGTCGAGGCGGCGATCAATCCCGGCGATGTGGCACGTCTCGCGACCGGTGATCACGCCATCATCGAACTTATTGACGGTCGAACGGTCGAGGGCCGGATACGTGCCGTCACGCCGACTCTGAACGGAGAAACCCGCGCTGCCACGGCGCTCATCGAAGTGCCGGGTGGCATCCTGCAGGCCGGCCTCGGTGTGCGCGTGCGGCTAATGCCCAGTCAGGGCGCGCCGACGAACGCAATCGTGGTTCCGGAAGATGCCGTGCAGAGCGTCGACGGTCGTGACGCAGTGTTCCTTCGCACAGCCCAGGGTTTCCGCGCGCAATTCGTAACGCTCGGCCAGCGCAGTGCAGGCCGGGTCGAGATCGTCTCCGGACTCAAGTCCGGCGCGACGGTCGCCACCCGCAACGCTTTCCTGCTCAAGGCCGAACTCGGCAAGGGCGCGGGCGAGGAGGAATAAGCCATGATCGCATCTCTTATGGCATTGTCAGTCCGCGCGCGGTGGGCGGTGCTGTTCCTCTTCCTCGCGATCGCCGGGCTTGGCGTTTGGCAACTCACCAAGCTGCCGATCGACGCGGTTCCGGACATCACCAACAACCAGGTCCAGATCAACACGGTCGACCGCGGTCTGTCGCCGGTCGAAATGGAAAAACTCGTTACCTATCCGATTGAAACGGCGCTGGCCGGCATTCCTGGTCTCGAAACCACACGCTCGCTGTCGCGTAACGGGTTCAGTCAGGTCACCGCGATCTTCTCGGACTCCACCGACCTCTATTTCGCAAGGCAGCAGGTCGGTGAACGGCTCATCCAGGCGCAGGAAAATCTGCCTCAGGGCGTGCAGCCTCAGATCGGGCCGGTGACGACGGGTCTCGGCGAAGTCGTCATGTATACCGTCGGCTATGCCAACCCCGACGGGCAAGGCGCGAAGAAAGTCGACGGCCAGCCGGGCTGGCAATCGGACGGCAGCTATCTCACGCCCGAAGGCGACCGCCTTACTGATGAAGTCGCGAAGGCGGGCTATCTGCGCACGGTGCAGGACTGGATCATCCGGCCGCAACTGCGCACGGTTCCCGGCGTGGCCGGGGTCGATTCGATCGGCGGCTACGCTAAGACCTTCGTGGTCGAGCCCGATCCGGTCAAGCTGTCGAGCTACGGCATTTCCTATACAGAGTTGGGCGAAGCCCTCGAAGCCGCCAATCTCGCGGTCGGCGCCAACTACTTCAATCGCGGCGGCGAGGCCTATCTGGTGCGTGCGGACGCGCGCATTCGCTCGGTCGATGAAATCCGCAATGCCGTCGCCGCAACGCGCGGCGGGGCTCCGATCACAGTCGGCCAGATCGCGAATGTGAAGATAGGCGGCGATCTGCGCACCGGCGCGGCAAGCATGAACGGCCAGGAAGCGGTCGTCGGCACGGCCCTGATGCTGATCGGCGAGAACAGCCGCGTCGTGGCTCAGGCGGTGAACGAGAAGCTCGACCAAGTGAAATCAACCCTGCCGGCAGGTGTCGAGGTCAAGGTGGTGCTTGACCGCGCGAAGCTGGTCAATGCCACGGTCGGCACTGTCGAGCGCAACCTCACCGAAGGCGCTTTGCTGGTGGCCGCGTCGCTGTTCCTGCTGCTCGGCAACTGGCGCGCGGCGATCATCGCCGTCCTCGTCATTCCCTTCTCCTTCCTGATGATGGCGATGGGCATGAACGCCTTCCGGGTGCCGGGTAACCTCATGAGCCTCGGCGCGCTCGACTTCGGCCTGATCGTCGACGGTGCGGTGATCATCATCGAAAACTGTCTAGCCCGCCTCGCGCACCGCCAGGAACATGAAGGCCGTTTGCTCAGTCTGCGCGAGCGTCTCGAAGAGACGATGCACGCCAGTCAGGAAATGATCAAACCGACCGTGTTCGGTCAGGCGATCATCCTGCTGGCCTTCGCACCGCTGCTGATGTTCACCGGGGTCGAGGGCAAGACCTTCTCGCCCATGGCGATCACCATCATGCTCGCGCTGGTGGCGGCATTCATCCTCGCCATCACGCTGGTTCCGGCGCTGGTCGCCCTGCTTATCCGGGGCAAGGTCGCCGAAAAGGACGTCTGGCTGATCCGCAAGTCGAAGGAGCGCTATCTGCCGCTGCTCGACAAGGCGATCGCTCGGCCCTGGCCGTTCATCTTCGGCGGGTTGGCCTTCTTCCTCGCGGCGGTGCCGGTGTTCGGATTGCTGGGCTCGGAGTTCATTCCGCAGCTCGACGAGAAGAACCTGGCGCTGGCGTCGACCCGTGTGCCCTCCGTCAGCCTTGAGCAATCGTTGGCGATGCAACGCGGCGTTGAAAAGGCCGTGACCAAGCTGCCCGAAGTCGAGCTGATGTTCTCGAAAACCGGCACGGCGGAAGTCGCGACCGATCCGATGCCGCCGAACGTCTCTGACGGCTTCGTCATTTTGAAACCGGAGGACCAATGGCCACGGGACGTCAAATCCAAAGCGGACGTGATCGAGCGGATCGAGAAAGCGGCCGGCAGCAAGCTGGGCCAGCTTTATGAGGTCAGCCAGCCGATCCAGTTGCGTTTCAACGAACTGATCGCCGGCGTGCGCGGCGACGTCGCCATCAAGCTCTATGGTGACGATCTCGACAAGATGTCGGCGTCGGCCAACGAGATCGTGCGCGTGCTCCAGTCGATCCCCGGCGCTTCCAGCGTCAAAGCGGACCAGACCGGCGGTGCGCCGACGCTCGACGTCCGGTTCGACCGCGCGGCCATCGCCCGGTACGGCCTCACCGTTCGGGAGGTTGCCGATACCGTGGCCGCCGGCATGGGCGGCCGCGCTTCGGGGCTGCTGTTCGAGGGCGACCGACGTTTCGACATCATCGTAAGGGTACCGGACGCCACGAGGGTCAACCTTGATGACGTGCTCGCGCTCCCGGTGATGCTGCCCAAGGAGGAAGGCTATGCGCGCAGCTCGGTTCCACTGTCGCAGGTCGCCCAGATCAGGTTCACCGAAGGGCTGAACCAGATCAGTCGCGAGAACGGCAAGCGCAGGGTCGTGATTCAGGCGAACCTGCAAGGCCGCGACGCGGGCTCCTTCGTTGCGGAGGCGCAGGCCAAGGTTGCGCAGGTCAAGCTGCCGGCAGGCTATTATCTGGAGTGGGGCGGTCAGTTCCAGAATCTCCAGGCCGCCGCTGACCGTCTGTCGATCGTCGTGCCGCTCTGCTTCCTGGCGATCTTCGGGCTGCTCTATATGGCGCTCGGCGGGTTCGGCCGTGCCGCGGCTGTGTTCCTCGCGGTCCCGTTGGGACTTGCCGGCGGCGTGTTCACCCTCGCCATGACCGGCATCGCCTTCTCCGTGTCGGCGGCGGTCGGGTTCATCTGCCTGGCGGGCGTCGCCGTGCTCAACGGTCTCGTCGTGATGACCGCTATCCGCGAGCGGCTGGAGGCAGGTGTCGCGCTGCCCGAGGCCATTCGCGAAGGCATGGCCGAAAAGATGCGCGCGGTCGTGATGACCGGCTTCGTGCCGGCGATCGGCTTCGTGCCGATGGCGCTCGCGCACGGCACCGGCGCCGAGGTCCAGAAGCCGCTTGCGACGACCGTCATCGGCGGCCTCATCGCGGCGACCATCCTCACGCTGCTGGTGCTGCCGGCGATCGCCAAGGTCGTCCTCGGCCTCAACATCCAATGGAAGAGAAGAAAGTCAGAACCGGAAGTCGGTGAGCAGCCGGCAGCCGCTGAAGGAGAGGCATGATGGAAAAGAAGGGTCAGAAGCTGCTGCGCATCTACACCGATGAAGCGGCCTATATCGGCGACCGCAAGGTCTTCGAATATGTCGCTTCGCTGGCGCGCGATCAAAAAATCGCCGGTGTGACCGTCCTGGAAGCCTTGATGGGTTTTGGCGGCTCGGCGCGGCTCCATCGCCGTCATGTCCTCGAAAGCAACCGCGCGGTGGTCATCGAGATCATCGATGTCGAAGATGCGCTACGGGCGTTTGTTGCCTTGCTGGCGGATGTTCCCGACATCGGGATCATCACGCTCGAAACCGTCGAGGTGATCGGCGGCAAGGCGTTGCAAGCCGCTGTCGGCGTGCAGGCGTGATTGCTGCGATCGATGCAGCGGCCCAGGCGCGATGGGCGATCCAGCCCATCGCGCTCAACTGTACCAGTTTTCCGGCGCGGGCTGCACAGAATGCTGATCGCGACGGACAAGTCCCTGGCCACGCAAGTCAAGCGAGGTTCCACCATTGCCCGGTATTCCCAGGGAAAGCTCAAAGAGCCGTCGGACGTGTAGCGGCGCCCTGCCTGCGAAAGGGGGTTTGATGTCAACGCTCACCTACACGATCATGCCTGTCGCGGCCGTCATTGTCGGCGCGATCGTTTCCCTCCTGCGAACGCCAAGCGGGCGCTTTGTCAGCGCCATGCAGCATCTGGCGGCCGGCGTGGTGTTCGCGGCTGCGGCGACCGAAATCCTGCCGCAGATCAAGCACGACGCGGCCCCGGTCGCGACCCTGGTGGGCGGGACGGTCGGCGTCGGCGCCATGCTGCTGCTGAAGGCTCTCGAAGAGAGAGCTACCGGATCTCTAGCGATGATTGGCGCTGTCGCCATCGACATCCTCGTCGATGGGCTGGTGCTGGGCCTTGCCTTTCTCGCAGGCGAGAAGGCAGGAATTCTGCTGACGATCGCGCTGACGCTGGAGGTCCTGTTCCTCGGGCTGACCCTCACGAGCGACCTTCGTAAGTCAGTCCGTGCAGCCTGGAAGGTGGTGGCCGTCGTTGCCGCGATCGGTTTGCTGCTGCCTCTCGGCGCGGTTCTGGCGATGCCGGTAGCGACCCTGTCGCAGCCGATCATCGTCGCCTTCCTGAGCTTTGGGCTCATGGCGCTCCTTTATCTCGTAACCGAGGAATTGCTCGTCGATGCGCACCAATGTCCGGACAGTCCTCTGGTCACCGGCATGTTCTTCGCGGGCTTCCTGGGGCTGCTCATTTTTGAGGAGCTTATGTGAGTCCAGCACCGACAGATCGCGCCATCGAGAGCAAAGCCTGTCGAGCCCGGGAGCGCCGGCATAGCCTTCTCGACGGCATCGGAAATGGTCCCCCACAAGCGCAAAGCCCTCATGCGCGCTTGTGCGAGAAGGGCCCGCGCCGTGGACGTTCTGCCCCCCCGTTCACGGCGAAAGTTTGTAGCCGCCAGTGTCACGGCGAGGCGACGAAACGGCGGCGGCCGTGCGTCCCGTTGGCGTCCATGTTGCTGCTCGCGGCCAACGCTGGCTGTTCGCCCGAAAGCTCCGACGCTGGGAGTGCCGGGCTCACCGGAACCCATAGCTTCGTCTGCGCGAACGCCACGAAGGTGCGCGTCGAATTTCTCGGCGATGACGGTCTGACAGTCGAGGCCGCGATTTTGCCTGATGGCGAATCCGAACATCTAACCGCGCCCGCGGCCGGCGTCACCTATTTCGGCGACACTATGAACCTCTCGATCTCCAACGATTGGGTGGTTGTCATCCGCCCCGACGCGAAAACGCAAATCTGCCAGCGCGCCGCTTCCAATCAGCCACGGGACGGGCACCCGCCTCCCTGACCGGGCCGCGCCCTTGCACTTCCGCATCGGCGCGGAACCAGGCCCGAGCAAACATTGAGGAGGTTTCATGACGGACCAGATTCAACTCGAAATTCCGCTTATCCTACCCGACATCCCCGATGCCGATGATGCTTGTGTGGCTCGGCTGACAGCCGATCTCTCAGCGCGCGCCGGCATCGAAAAGGCGCATGTCGTTCCGGCCAAAGGGGGCAAGCCCGCACTGCTCTGCATCCATTATGATTCTGACACGCTGTCGCTTTCGCGCATCCGCGACATCGCCCGCTCTGCGGGAGCTGCGATTGCCGAGCGCTACGGTCATGTGCTGTGGCCGGTGAGCGGGATCGGTCACCAAAGAAAAGCGCGTACGGTGAGCGAGCAACTGCACGCCATGTCGGGCGTAATTGAAGCAGATGCCAATGCCTCGGGCCTAGTGCGCGTGGAGTTCGACCGCGATCAGGTGTCCGAAAAGCAGATTGTGGATGCGCTGTCGCGATTGGGCGTCCGGCGGTCTGCCGCCGCTCCAGGCGGAGCCCAAGCCGGTAACAGTCATGGCGCAGGTCGGGAGGATTTGAGAGCCGACCATGCACACGGCGATGGCCACGGTCATGATCATGATCACGGCGGAGTTCTCGGTTCCAATACGGAATTAATCTTTGCGTTGGCTTGTGGGGCGTTGCTGGGGATTGGCTTTGCAATCGACAAGCTCGACGCTGGCGTATCCACGTGGCTATCGATTGCCTTCTACATCGGAGCTTACGTGTCCGGCGGCTTCTTCACCGTGCGCGAGGCGATCGACAATCTCCGACTGCGGAAATTCGAGATCGACACTCTCATGCTGCTGGCGGCGGCCGGCGCCGCAGCGCTAGGCGCTTTCGCCGAAGGCGCGCTCCTACTCTTTCTATTCAGCCTCGGCCACGCCCTAGAGCACTATGCGATGGGCCGCGCCAAACGCGCAATTGAGGCATTGGCTGAACTGGCGCCTCGAACGGCGCTCCTTCGGCTCGAAGACGGCGGCACGGAAGAGGTCGCTGTTGAAGAGTTGGTCCCTCGCGATCTCATCGTGGTGAAGCCTGACACGCGAATTCCCGCAGATGGCTTTCTTGTCAAAGGTACCACGAGCATCAATCAGGCCCCTGTGACAGGCGAGAGCATGCCGGTCGATAAGCGGCCGGTGATGGACGATGCGGCGGCAAGGGCAAATCCCGATCGTATAGATGCTGCAAACCGGGCTTTCGCAGGCACGATCAACGGCAGCGGGCTTATCGAAATTGAGGTAACGCGCTCGTCGAACGAAAGTACACTGGCGAAAGTTATTCAGCTCGTCAGTGAGGCCGAAACCCAGAAATCGCCGACCCAGCGATTTACTGACAGGTTTGAACGCTTCTTCGTGCCCGCGGTCCTGGCGGTGGCATTCATGCTGCTGTTTGCCTGGGTCGTTGTCGACGAACCATTCCGGGACAGCTTCTATCGCGCGATGGCAGTCCTTGTGGCGGCAAGCCCATGTGCATTGGCGATCGCCACTCCGAGCGCGGTGCTCTCTGGTGTCGCGCGCGCGGCGCGGGGCGGCGTGCTTGTCAAAGGCGGCGCTCCACTCGAACTGCTTGGATCGCTCGACGCCATAGCTTTCGACAAAACTGGAACGCTCACCTTAGGCGAGCCTCGAATCCAACAAGTTATCCCGGCCGATGGCGTGCTGAAGGAAGACCTCATGGCGATCGCCGTCGCGGTCGAAAGTCTGAGCGACCATCCACTTGCGCGGGCGATCGCGCGCGATGGACGCGATCACGTCGGACAAAATTCCATCCCGCGAGCTGAAAGCCTGAAGAGCCTGACGGGGCGCGGCGTCTCAGCCCTTGTTGGTGAGGACGAGGTCCTCATCGGCAAGGCCGAGATGTTCGGCACTGATGGCATCGCCCCGTTGTCGCAGGAAATGAAGGAGGCAATCGAAAGGCTGAGGACTGCCGGACAGACGAGCATGGTGGTCCGGCGGGATCAGCAAGACTTAGGGGCCATCGGGCTCATGGACACGCCGCGCCCGGCCGCAAGAGACGCGCTCGATCGTCTCCGTCGCATCGGGATCGCGCGAATGATCATGATCTCGGGCGATCACCAACGTGTCGCCGAGGCCGTGGCGAAGCAGGTCGGGATTGACGAAGCCTGGGGCGATCTATTGCCCGAGGACAAAGTGGAAGCGATCAAAAAGCTTCGCGCCGCAACTAAGGTTGCGATGGTGGGTGACGGCGTAAATGACGCTCCTGCTATGGCGAGCGCGACGGTGGGGGTTGCGATGGGCGCCGCTGGCTCCGACGTGGCGTTGGAGACGGCAGATGTCGCGTTGATGGCTGACGATCTGTCGCACCTTCCCTTTGTAGTCGGGCTGAGCCACCGAACGCGATCAATCATTCGGCAGAATGTATTTGTGAGCCTCGGCGTGGTTACCATTCTCGTCCCGGCGACGATCTTGGGGTTTGGCATCGGCCCGGCCGTGGCAGTGCATGAAGGCTCGACCCTGCTCGTGGTATTCAATGCGCTGCGATTGCTTGGCTACCGGGACAACGGGGAGACATAGTACCGTAAGGACTCGCGGGACATCTCTCAGAGCCATTCCTCAAAAGTAGTTGGGTGATATCATTCAGTTGCGCTTGACGCGCCGGCGCATCGCGGACCCTCAGGTTTTGCGAAAAAGGTTGAGAATTGAATGATGTGGACCGATATCGTCCACAAGTAGTATGGCATTGCCGCTCGGGGGTCGCGCTATCCAAGATGGACAAACGGTCCGGCGGCCGTGAATCCGATGTAGGGTTGGAGGCTCCCCGGCAAGGCGGCGAGTACGGCCTCAACACGGAGCTGCGCCAAGTGTCGAAAGAGACTGCCGTGGCATACTATATCGTGATCGACGGTGCGCCGTGTCGGCGCGGGAGGTGACCATGACATAAGGTCGCCTAACATGCCTGCTGATTTCCGACTGGCGGCTGCAATGCCGCCCCGCCCGTGAGAGCAACGGGCAGAAGGGGGCCGAAAAGCTCGACCGGGCGTCGCCGGTTGAGTGTCATAAGCAGATCAGCCTTAAGAAACTTCTGAACAAGTCGGGCTTGCATGGACAATGCTTTATCAAGAATGCGTCGCAATAGCCTTGACCCTGTAGCTACTTCAGGGTCTATGAGGCAATGATGCAAACGCGACAGAATCGAAAAGGAACGCCTGGCAGCCGGTGTGCAAGACGCCTGGCCGGCCTTTTTCTCGGCCTGATACTGATCCTGAGCGGCGGGCTGATCCCCTTGGCGCACGCGGCGCCGAGCACGATTCCGGATACGGCTGCGACGACGGCTACGGTCGAGACGACGTGGAAGCTGCTCGACTATGTGGCGGTGGATTATGACGGCGCGGTCAAGGACGGCCGGATCGTCAGCACCGGCGAATTTTCCGAAATGCAGGAATTCACCGCGACCATCGCCCAGCACATCGGCGCGCTTCCCGAAAATCCCGCGAAGGCAAAGCTCGAAACGGGTGCGAAGGTGCTTCAGCAACTGGTGGCACAGAAGGCCTCCGCACAGCAGATCGCCACGGCCTCGCACGCGCTGTCCGCTGCGATGCTTGACGCCTATCCGGTGCCGATCGCGCCGCAATCCATCCCTGACCTTGCGCGCGGCGCGGCATTGTTCAGGGAAAGCTGCGCAGCTTGTCATGGCATGAATGGCGACGGCAAAGGCCCCGATGCCGCAAAGCTCTCGACCCCGCCCATCGCCTTCACGGACGTTGAGCGGGCGCGCAAGCGTAGCGTTGCCGCACTAGAGCAAGTAATTTCGCAAGGCATCGACGGCACGGCCATGCAGAGCTTCGCCGATCTCCCGGTCCAGGATCGCTGGGCGCTGGCCTTTTACGCGGGGCACTTTGCCTTTTCGCCGGATCAGGTCGAGCGGGGCAAGCAGATATGGACAAGCGATGCCGACATCCGTTCGCGCTTTCCGGACCTCAAGACGCTGGTCACCACAACACCTGCTGCGCTGGGCAAGGACATCGGGCAGGGAAGGGCCGACGCGGTCATGGCCTATCTGCGCGCTCATCCGGAAGCCGTGACCCAGACTGCGGGCGGCACCGCCGGATCGCTCGATCTGGTCCGCAGCAGACTAGCGGAGAGCCTCGCCGCCTATCGCGAAGGGGATCGGACGCGGGCTGAGCAGCTTGCCCTTTCAGCCTATCTGGATGGGTTCGAACCGATCGAGCCGCTGCTGGGCGCCAGTGACGCAAGTCTCCTGAGCACGATCGAGACGCGCATGGGCGAACTGCGCGCGGCGATCGACGATGGCGATCCCGTGTCGTCCGTCGAGATGCGCATCGACGCGATCGAAGCGCTTCTGTCCGATGCCGGCACGGCGCTTTCGCCTGAAGCCTCAAACGGGACGAGCGCATTCGTCGGAGCTTTCACCATCTTGCTTCGCGAAGGCCTCGAAGCCCTCCTGATCGTGGTCGCCATGCTCGCGTTTCTGCGCAAGGCCGAGCAGGATCATGCGCTGCGCTATGTCCACGGCGGCTGGATGGCGGCGCTTCTGGCCGGCGCTGCGACCTGGCTCGCCGCGACCTATTTCATCTCGATCAGCGGCGCGAGCCGGGAACTCACCGAAGGGCTCGGATCGCTTCTCGCCGCTGTCGTGCTCCTGTCGGTGGGTATCTGGATGCATGGCAAGAGCCAGGCGGACCAGTGGCAGCGCTATATCCGCGAGAAGCTGGCGGGTGCGATGAACCGGGAATCCAACTGGTTCCTGTTCGGCCTCGCCTTCGTCGTCGTCTATCGAGAGGTCTTCGAGACGATTCTTTTCTATGCCGCCTTGTGGGCACAGGGGAATGGAGCGGCGATGTTCGCCGGCGCGGTTGGTGCCATCGGCACGCTTGCCGCCCTCGCCTGGGCGATGATGCGCTACAGCCGCAGCCTCCCGGTGGGAACCTTCTTTCGATACAGCTCCTGGCTCATGGCCGTCCTGACCGTCATCCTGGCGGGCAAGGGTGTTGCCGCCCTCCAGGAAGCCGGCTGGATCGACATCGCGCCGCTCCACGACGTGCCGCGCCTTTCGATTTTCGGTCTGTTCCCGACAATTCAAACGGTAGCGGCCCAAGCGCTGGCGGCTCTTGCCATCATTCTTGGTTTCCTGATGAATGGTCGCCCCTCGCGAAAACCGGTTGTTGGGCGAGATCTGGATGAGGATTGACACCAACTGTCGGCAGATTTTTATTGTTAGCGATGACGGAAGTCTATAGTCGTTCGTGCGATGGGAACTGGGGAGGTCGGCCCAACAGGCTTTGTTGAGATGAAGTTTCTTGCCTGCCTGATCGCGCTCGCCGCAATTATTGGGCTATTGGGCCAGGAAGCAGCATTGGCGCGCGCCATGCCGTTCGAAACCTCGACGCAAGCCGAGTCCGCCATGCAGATGGGTTCCGGTTGCACGGAAATGGGAACGGTCGTCAAGAAGGCGTCACAGTCCCAGGTACCCTGCCAGGGGATGACCCTGGATTGCATCGCCAAGATGGGTTGCGCGATACCCTTGGCGTTGGTTCCGCCGTTCTATCTGGGCGTTTCTCCGCAATTTCGTCGGGTGAATCCTCCGTTCACCCCAGTCGCTCCGCTGGTAGGTCGCGATATTTCTCCCGAGCCGGAGCCACCCTCCCGCCTTGGCTGAACCCCAGAAGCGCGCGCCGGATCATTGTCCGCTGCGTACCTCTACTCCGTTCAACCAAGGATATTTCACATGAAGACTATTTTGACGCTCGCCGCGGTTGCGGCGGCACTCGCTAGTGCATCCATCGCCTCCGCCCACGAGGATCCCGGCGGTCATTGGGAATGGCGAAACCAACCTTCGTTCGGCTCGAAGTCGACCGTCCCTTCGCGCACCCGCGTCTGGGTCAAGGACGCCGAAACCAGCATGGCCAATTGCGATTGCGCCATGATGAAGGCCGACAAAGCCAGCTGCATGATGAACATGCCCGGCAAGGCTGGAGCGCCATCGGCCGGCTAAGGCGATTGCCTGGCCGATAACCGATAGCAAACACGGCCGGGCGCGTGGCGCCGGCGGAGCATGCCCCCTTCGCCGGCGCCCGTTCGCCCAGGCTTCGTTGCGGTATTGGCCATGGCTCTCCCGATCAGGAGACTCCCATGCGATTGATTGTACTGGTGCCGCTGCTGGCGGCGATCCCGGGCGCTGCGCTGGCCAAGCCGCTGACCTTCGAGCGGGCGCTCGAACGCGCACGCGCCTACGCGCCGTCGCTCAAGGCGGGCGCGGCCGGGGTCGATGCCGCGCGTTCTGATTCGGTTGCCGCGGGTCGGTTGCCCGATCCGACGCTGGCGGTCGGCATCGACAATTTCCCCGTCTCGGGACCGCCGGCCTTCAGCTTCACCCGCGAGAACATGACGATGGAGCGTATCGGGTTGGAGCAGGCATTCCCCAATCCGGCCAAGCGCCGCGCGGAGCGGACCCGCGCGCAGGCAGACATCGGCATGGCAGAGGCCGGTCTGGCGGTCGAAGCGCAGAACGTCCGCCTCGAAACGGCCCTGGCCTGGATTGATCTCTATTACGCCAAGCGTCGGCTCGCACAGCTCGACCTGCTCAACGACAGTCTCAACGATCTGCAGACGACCGTTTCGGCGCGCCTCGCAGCCGGGACCGCGCGGCCGAGCCAGGCGTTCGAACCCGAGCAACTACGCGCCGCCGTCAACGACCGGCGCAGCGAACTTGCCGCCGAGGTCGCCGCTGCGCGCGCGCGGCTGATCCGGTTCACCGGCGATCCCGATGCCGACGCCGCAGGCGATCCGCCGACGATCGAGGTCGATCGCGCCCGCCTGATGGCGGGGGTGGCTTCGCTCCCCGCGCTCAAGTCGCTCGACGCCGGAATCGACGTGGCGGATGCGGACACCGAACTGGCTCGCGCCGAAAAACGGCCGGATTGGCGGGTCACCACATCCTACGGGCGCCGCGATCCGGCCTTTGGCGACATGGTGTCGGTCGGCGTGAGCATCGACCTGCCGTTGTTCACCAAGCGCAGGCAAGACCCGAAGATCGCTGCGAGGGCCAGCGATGCCGAACGTGCCCGGCTGCTACGCGAGGCCGGTGAACGGCAGATCGTGGCCGCACTCGACGCGGCTCTGGCCGACCACGTCATGCACCATCAGTTGCTGATGAACGCCCGTGACACGCTGGTGCCGCTCGCCAAGCGAAGGGCCGAACTCGACATGGCGAGCTATGCTGCGGGCAAGCTCGACCTCGGCAGCGCGCTGCTCTCGACGCTGGCCGAAGCCGAAGCCGAAGTCGACGCGCTGGCGCGCGAAGCTGAGGTCGCGCGCGACGCGATCCGGATCAACTTTACCTATGGGGATACGCAGCCATGACACTGAATGCAAAACGAGCGGCGCTGTGGGGCGCCGGGGTGTTGGCAATTGCAACAATTGCTGGCGGCAGCGGATACTGGCTCGGATTGCGCGGCGGACCGGTGACCGAAAATGATGCCGGTCAGTCGGGGCGAAAGATTCTCTATTGGTACGACCCTATGGTGCCAGCCGAGCACTACGACAATCCCAATTCTCTCTCGTCGATGGGGATGAAGACTATCCCGAAATATGCCGATGAGGCGGAAGGCGACGCCAGCGTAAAGATCGACCCCGCACTTTCTCAGAGCCTGGGTATGCGCACCGCGACCGCGAGGATGGGCACGCTCGGTAGCGCGATCAGCGCGACCGGCGTCATCGCATTCAACCAGCGCGACGTTGCCATCGTCCAGCCTCGTGCGGGTGGCTTCGTTCAGCGCACCTACGCACGCGCGCCCGATGACCTGATCCGGGCAGGCGCCCCAATCGTCGATCTGTTAGTGCCGGATTGGGGCGGGGCACAGATGGAATATCTCGCAACGCTGCGCACGGGCAATGCCGAGCTTGCCCGAGCGGCTCGGCAGCGCCTGACGCTCCTAGGCATGCCGGCCTCGACCATCTCCGCCGTTGAAAACGGACGGCGCACGAGCACCGTCTACACCGTCTCGGCTCCGATCGGAGGAACGATCTCGACGCTCGACGTGCGTCCGGGAATGACCGTGTCGGCGGGCGAGGCACTGGCGCAGATCAATGGCCTTTCCAGCGTCTGGCTCGATGCCGCCGTGCCCGAAGCGGTTGCGGGTTCGGTATCTCCCGGACAGCCTGTGACAGTTGCGCTTACGGCATTTCCCGGCGAGACACGGCGCGGGCGGATCAGAACCATCCTTCCCAAGGCCGACGACCAGAGCCGGACGCTTACCGTGCGGATCGAGCTGCCCAATCCCGGCCTCAAGCTTCGGCCTGGCATGTTCGCCCAGGTGAACTTCACCGGCAACGACCGGCAAGCGCTGTTGGTGCCCTCCGAAGCGGTGATCCAGACCGGCAAGCGTGCGATCGTGATGCTGGCGCTCGACAAGGGCCGTTACCGCGCTGCCGAAGTGCGCACCGGCCAAACCAGCAACGGCCAGACCGAGATCCTTGCCGGCCTCTCGCAAGGCGAGAAAGTCGTCACGTCCGGCCAGTTCCTGATCGATTCCGAGGCAAGCCTGTCTGGTATGGACGTGCGGCCGATCAATGCGGCCAGCACATCCGAGCCAGCGAAACAATCCACCAAGCCTGCGACCTACGAGACGCGCGGCGTCATCCAGAAGATCGCGCCCAGCGGGATTACGCTCAAGCATGAGCCGGTCCCGGCGCTGCAATGGCCGGCCATGACCATGACTTTCGGGCTCCAAAGCCCAGCACTGGCGCGCGGCTTCAAGGTGGGTGACCGTGTTCGATTCACCTTCAGTCAGGATGATGCGGGGCCGACGATCCGAAGCATGGCCGCGGAGGTGGGGCAATGATCGCGCGGCTGCTAGGCTGGTCGGTCACCAACCGCCTCTTCATCGTCCTTGCCGCGATTGCCCTTTCGGTAGCGGGCATCTGGGCAGTGCGCAGCACGCCCATCGATGCCTTGCCGGATTTGTCTGACGTACAAGTGGTGATCCGCACCAGCTATCCAGGACAGGCGCCGCGCATCGTCGAGGATCAGGTGACCTATCCGCTCGCAACGACCATGCTCTCTGTGCCCGGAGCGAAGACAGTGCGGGGCTATTCCTTTTTCGGCGACAGCTACGTCTATGTGATTTTCGAAGACGGCACCGATCTCTACTGGGCGCGCTCGCGTGTGCTTGAATATCTCAATCAGGTGCAGGGGCGCCTGCCCGAAGGCGTCACCAGCGCCATCGGACCCGATGCAACCGGGGTGGGCTGGATCTACGAATATGCGCTGGTCGACCGCACCGGTCAGCACGACCTCAGCCAACTGCGCGGCATTCAGGACTGGTTCCTGCGCTACGAGCTCAAGACCATCCCCGGCATCGCCGAAGTCGCCAGCATCGGCGGCATGGTAAAGCAGTATCAGGTCGTGCTCGATCCGGTGAAGCTCGCAAGCTACGGCATAACCTTTCAGGATACGGTCTCGGCAATCCGCAGGGCCAACCAGGAAGTCGGCGGATCGGTGCTCGAGATGGGCGAGGCCGAATATATGGTCCGAGCCTCGGGCTATCTGCAATCGCTCGACGACTTTCGGGCCATTCCGGTCAAGACAGCCCAGGGCGGCGTGCCGGTCACGCTGGGCGATGTCGCCACGATCCGACTTGGCCCGGAAATGCGCCGCGGTATCGCCGACCTCAACGGGGAGGGGGAAGTCGCCGGCGGCGTGGTCATTCTGCGCCAGGGCGCCGACGCCCGAAGCGCGATCGCGGCGGTCAAGGAGCGGCTCGCCACCTTGCGCAAGAGCTTGCCGCCCGGCGTCGAGATCGTCCCCACCTACGACCGTTCCCAGCTCATCGATGCCTCCGTCGAGAACCTTACCCACAAGCTGATCGAAGAGTTCATTGTCGTGGCCGTCGTCTGCGCACTGTTCCTCTGGCACGTGCGATCAGCGCTGGTCGCTATCGTGACACTGCCGCTGGGCGTGCTTGCGGCATTCATCGTCATGCGCTTCCAGGGGGTAAGCGCCAATATCATGTCGCTAGGCGGCATCGCGATTGCCATCGGCGCAATGGTCGATGCGGCGGTGGTGATGATTGAGAACGCCCACAAGCACCTCGAACGCTGGCACCGCGCCAATCCAGGCCGCGAACCCGACGCCCAGGCGCGCTGGCTCACCGTTACGCTCGCCGCAGAGGAAGTCGGGCCGGCGCTGTTCTTCAGCCTCCTCATCATCACCCTCTCGTTTCTGCCGGTCTTCACGCTGCAGGCGCAGGAGGGACGGCTGTTCTCCCCGCTCGCCTTCACCAAGACCTATTCGATGGCTTCTGCGGCGATCCTGTCGGTGACATTGGTGCCGGTGCTGATGGGCTGGCTGATCCGCGGGCGGATTCCGTCGGAACAGGACAATCCTATCAACCGGGCGCTGACCCGCGCCTATCGTCCCACGCTCGATTGGGTGATGCGTCACCCCAAGGGCATACTCGTGGTGGCAGGGCTGGTGTTCCTGACAACAGCGTGGCCCGCAACGAGGCTCGGTGGAGAATTTCTGCCGCCGCTCAACGAAGGCGATCTGCTCTACATGCCTTCCGCACTACCTGGCCTTTCTGCTGCAAAGGCTGGCGCGTTGCTGCAACAGACCGACCGGCTGATCAAAACCGTGCCAGAAGTGGAGAGCGTGTTCGGCAAGGCCGGTCGGGCCGACACCGCAACCGATCCAGCGCCGCTCGAAATGTTCGAGACAACCATCCGCTTCAAACCGCGCGGGTCATGGCGACCGGGCATGACGCCCGCCAAGCTCGTCGACGAGCTTGATCGGGTAGTGAAGGTTCCGGGCCTGTCCAACGTCTGGGTGCCCCCGATCCGCAACCGCATCGACATGCTTGCAACCGGGATCAAGAGCCCGATCGGCATCAAGGTTTCGGGAGAGGACCTGGGCACGATCGACCGAGTCGCGCGCCGAATCGAAGCAGTGGCGAAGACCGTGCCCGGTGTCAGTTCAGCCCTCGCCGAGCGTCTCGAAGGCGGTCGCTACGTCGATGTCGACATCGATCGCGCGGCGGCAGGGCGCTACGGCCTCAACATTGCTGATGTTCAGGAAATTGTCGCGGGAGCTGTAGGCGGGGCCAATGTCGGCCTCACCGTCGAAGGGCTGGCGCGCTACCCCATCAACGTGCGCTATCCGCGCGAGGTGCGCGACAATCTCGATGCCTTGCGCGCCTTGCCGATCCTGACCCCATCGGGACAGCAGATCACGCTCGGCACAGTTGCATCCCTGCGCATCGCCGACGGGCCACCGATGCTCAAGAGCGAGAACGGGCGGCCGACGAGCTATGTCTATATCGACGTGCGCGGGCGTGACCTTGCCTCGGTCGTTCATGATCTGCAGCGCGCCGTTGCAACAAAGGTTCAGTTACCGCCCGGCATCAGCGTCACCTATGCCGGGCAGTTCGAATATCTGAGCCGCGCGATCTCGCGTCTCAAGATCGTTGTGCCCGCGACCCTCGCGATCATCTTTCTGCTGCTTTACATGATCTTCCGCCGCTGGGACGAGGCGGCACTGATCATGGGCACGCTGCCCTTCGCGCTGACCGGCGGATTCTGGCTTCTCTACCTTCTGGGATACAGCCAGTCAGTCGCTACAGGCGTCGGCTTCATCGCCCTGGCTGGCGTCGCCGCTGAATTCGGGGTCGTGATGCTCCTCTATCTCAAGCAGGCGCTCGAAATGCGTGGCACCGATCCCGACCGAACCGAGGTGGAGGCTGCTGTGCGCGAAGGCGCGCTGCTGCGAGTCCGGCCCAAGGCAATGACGGTCGCGGTCATCCTCGCCGGCCTTTTGCCCGTCCTGATCGGGACCGGTGCGGGCTCGGAGATCATGAGCCGCATCGCCGCGCCCATGATCGGCGGCATGATCACGGCGCCGCTGCTCTCGATGTTCGTCATTCCGGCCGGCTATTTGCTGATGCGATCGCCACGCAAATCCGTTCGACATCCAGAACCATCGTAAGGAGAAGACCGATGAAAGTTATGTACAGCTTGATCATTCTGGGGCCTGCACTGCTGCTGGCGGCATGCGGGCAAAAGGCAAAGGAAACGCCTGCCGGATCGACATCGACGTCCGAACCCGCCGTTCAGTCGATGGGCGCCA
The DNA here is from genome assembly GCF_000253255.1 of Novosphingobium sp. PP1Y. Lineage (NCBI taxonomy): Bacteria > Pseudomonadati > Pseudomonadota > Alphaproteobacteria > Sphingomonadales > Sphingomonadaceae > Novosphingobium > Novosphingobium sp. PP1Y. The sequence goes on from NC_015580.1 coordinate 2,419,791, forward strand.
TGGGCCAGGCCATGGGCAGCAACAGCGGCACGATGCCTATGAGCAGCGCGCAGATGCCCGCGATGGCAAGCGGGATGGGCATGGTGACCGCCGTCGATCCCAAGGACGGGACGGTCACGATCAAGCATGGCCCGATCCCGGCCGCCAACTGGCCGGCCATGACGATGATGTTCACTGCCGATCCCAAGCTGCTTGAGACCGTGAAGCCTGGCGACAACGTATCCTTCGATCTCAAGGTCAAGGGTGATGGCGGCGAAGTGACGGCGATCAGGAAACAGTGACTGTGGGGGAGGGGCGGATCACCAGGTCCGCCCCTGCACAGTCTTCTTGCTGCGCCGAGTGTATGCAGCCAATTTGCCGGCTTGGAAGTGGTGGGAGCTGCAATACCGGCGAATGTCGGGCGAAGCCGATCGGCTTCGGGACAGCGAAGTGGTTTTTCTGGTTTCGTTTATTTGTGTGCTTTCTCGCGTTGGTGAAGGTGTGCGTGTGCTTCACGAACATCCAACTCTCGTGTGCTGTTCCCGGCGCGCAACATGAAGCGCGCTACACCGTCATCCAGATAATAGATCGGATCGAGACTTTTCTCTATGATAACCCTGCACACCGTCCTGTTATTCAGGTCATGAAATCGGCAATGAATTAGGGCGCATGCGTTTCCTCCGAGGCCGTCTCTCGCGACGTCCATCAACAAGCGCTCGAACCCGTCTCGATTTGCGTGCTTAAGAGTTTCAAGATCCTCCTCTATGCCGGCAATTTCTCCGTCATCTCCAACGCCTATGAGCAATGTACCGCCTTCATGATTGAGAAAGCCGGCTATCGTCTTGACGATCACTTGCTGAAGGCTACGGTTAACGCATCGCTGCCGTCTGTCCCAACGGAATGAAGACTTGAATTCCAACTGCTCGCTTTCTCCGCGCGCGATCAGTGAGGGTAACTCTTCCTCAAGTTCGTGCTCCAGATAGCGAACTGTATAACGCTCACGCATCAATCGGATGTGATAAGCTCCGAAGGCCAAGCCGATGGCGCTGCCGATCACTGCAAACACCATGCTCATCGGCAGCATTTTGAATTCAAATGCGGTGGCAAGCCGACCAATCGCGAAGCTCAGCGGGGTGGTCGCCGGCCCGCCGACCTTCTCACCGAACTCGTACCAACTGGCCAGCGTAGTGATCGGGTGCAGGACTACAATCCCAAGAATTGCACCGATGATGGCGTGAAGCAGCAGATCCCATCTTGGCTTGCGCGGCAGATATGCGGAAATGGCTACGTCTCCTTGGAAGCAGTTGGTAAAAATGCGTTTTTTGCCGTCCCGTGCCGCGCCCCGATGTCTTTGCATATCGTTCAATCCGTCGTGGGCCGACTAGGACGATCAGATCGTCATAATAGCGACCGAATCCCGTTCACGATGACCTTGAGGTTGCCGAGATTGAGGGTGACCAGCACTAATTTCGGACTTGCGCCCGAAGCACACAACCGGTTTGTCAGCTTCGGTAGGATGTTTAACCCGCATTGTTTCAATGCGAACTCGAAGACCTCCAGGTCACGGCCCTTGGCGGGCCGAGTTGACCGGACTGTGGCTCGATCGCTTTTCGCATTGGTCACGCGGCCGCGCATCAAGTCACACCGTTGGAGCCGCCCAATATATTTCTGGCCCCTAGTCTAATTGGGGAAACCTTGCGAGGCTCGCTGCGCGCACCCACCGTCACAATGTCATCACCATCCGGCCATCGACTTTCCCCGCCTTGAGGTCGCGGAACACCTCGTTGATGTCATCGAGTTGTGCCCTGTGTATGTGGGCGCGGACCTTTCCCTCCACCGCAAACTCAATGGCTTCGGCGAGATCCTTGCGTGTGCCAACGATCGAGCCGCGGATCGTGATGCGCTTCAACACCACATCGAAGATCGGCGTCGGGAATGCGCCTGGAGGGAGACCGGTGAGGGTCACGGTTCCCTTGCGGCGGACCATCTGCAGTGCCTGCGCGAAGGCGGGAACCGAGACGGCCGTCACCAGGACGCCATGCGCACCGCCACCGGTCTCCTTGACGATCCTGGCAGGCGTATCGGGCGCTTGCGCATTCACTGCCAGCTCGGCGCCGAGCGAACGGGCGAGGGCGAGCTTCTCTTCGGTCACATCGAGGGCGACGACATGCAGACCCATTGCCTTGGCATACTGGATCGCAATATGACCAAGTCCGCCAATGCCGGAAATGGCGATCCATTCGCCCGGCTTCGCTTCGGCCTCCTTGATACCCTTGTACGTCGTCACGCCGGCACAGAGGATAGGTGCCAGTTCGGCAAAGTTGCAATTATCTGGCAGACGTCCCACGAACGATGCAGCGCCGATGACATATTCGGCAAAGCTGCCGTTTACCGTGTACCCGCTCATATGCTGCGATTCGCAGAGCGTCTCCCAGCCAGTCTCGCAGTATTCGCACTGACGGCAGGCGTCGTGGAGCCAAGCCACTCCGACTGCATCGCCTTCCTTCAACCCAACGACGCCAGGTCCGAGCGCTGCCACGATCCCGGTACCCTCGTGACCAGGGATGAAAGGCGGAGTCGGCTTCACCGGCCAGTCGCCGTTTGCTGCATGAAGGTCGGTATGACACACGCCCGTGGCGATTACCTTCACCAGCACTTCGCCGGGTCCGGGCGTCGGAATGGGGATTTCCTCGATCTTCAGAGGCTCACCGAAGGCGTGTACCACAGCCGCTCTCATTGTCTTCACCATGGTCGTGTCTCCATATCTGGTACTGATCGGAGCCGCAGGTCGAGACGTCCCTTGCCTTTGGCATTCTTACCCTTTGCGATTCGGTTGAAGTCGGCGAACCTCATTGAGCCACTCCCACACTTGCCGCGAGTGCCGCGACGCCGGGCAATTCCCTCCCCTCGAGCCATTCCAGAAAGGCACCGCCGGCGGTTGAAACGTAGCTGAAGTCGCCTGCGACGCCGGCATGTTTCAGCGCCGAAACCGTATCGCCGCCGCCGGCGACGGAAAGCAGGTGACCTGCTTTGGTGCGCGCCGCGACAAGCCTGGCGATGGTCATCGTGCCATGGTCGAAGGGGGGCGTCTCGAATGCGCCGACCGGGCCGTTCCAAACCAGCGTGTTCACCGTTTGCAGATGCTGTTCGAAGTCGGCGATCGTGTCAGGACCGACGTCGAGGATCATGTCGTCGGCTGCCACCTCACGTGCCGGAACCGTGCGATGCGGTGCCCCCGCTTCGAAGACCTTCGCCACGACGACATCAGATGGCAGAATCGGAATTGTGCCGGTTTCGGTCGCGAGACTAACGATGCGCTTGGCCGTATCGAGCTGATCAGCTTCATAAAGCGATTTGCCGACATCGATATCTTCTGCCGCCAGGAAAGTATTGGCCATCGCCCCGCCTATGACGAGGATGTCGACTTTTTTCAGCAGGTTTTCGATCAGGGCGATCTTGGTCGACACCTTGGCGCCACCGATGATGGCCAAGACTGGCCGGTTGGGCTGGTCCAGCGCCCTATGCAGATGGAGGAGTTCGTCCTGGATCGCTCGTCCGGCCGCTGAAGGCAGAATGTGCGCCACACCTTCGGTCGAACCATGTGCACGGTGCGCAGCCGAAAACGCATCGTTTACATAGAGATCGCCCAGTTCGGCCAGCGCTCGCGCAAAATCCGGATCATTCGCTTCCTCGCCAGCATGGAAGCGGGTATTTTCGAGCAGTAGGACGTCGCCGTCTTTCAGCTTCGATACGGCGGCCTTCGCCACATCGCCGATGCAATCGTTACCGAATGCCACGGTGCGGCCGATGGCTCGGGAGAGCGCCGGGGCAATGGGCTTCAGCGACAGCTCCGGCACGAGTCTGCCCTTGGGGCGGCCGAAATGGGACAATACGATGACGCGCGCGCCCCTTTCGGCGAGCTCCCGGATTGTCGGCGCCTGCCGGTCGATCCGGGCCGTGTCGGTGATCCTGCCGTCACGGACCGGCACATTGAGATCGGCGCGCACAAGCACACGCTTGCCCGTCACATCAAGGTCGTCGAGAGTGGAATATTGATAGGCCATGGTCGGTGATCGCTTTGGATATCTTGGCGGTGGCGGGAGCCGTCCCTGAATAGGCATCCAATAAGGGATAGTAGTCGTCCCGCGTCCTTGACGAAGGTTAAAGAAGGGCCGGCGCTGTTCCATCCCCGCAGGTTGCGCCGAATAGATCCAGGGAAGGCGATGCCTGTCTCTGCGGCAAGCAGCCCTTGTTGTTTCTCACAGGCCAGTGACGCCGCGTCCGGTGTGCCGACAGGGGTGTCGAAGAAGCAAAGCCGTGGTTTGGTGGGCCCGCACGAGCACTTCGGGATCGTCCAGCCGATCGGCGGACATGCGCCCGCGAACTTCCGTGACCGAAGTGGCCCCATGCCCCTGCGTCCACTCGGTGAGCCCCTTGACCAGCCGGGCCAGATGTTCCGGTCCGTGGCGCAGCAGCGCCGAGACAGTCTGTACGACGTCAGCGCCGGCGAGCAGGTATTTTATGACATCGTCGGTCCGCTCCACTCCCCCGCTGGCGGCCATGCAGAGCGCTGTCTTTCCGCTCAGCAGGGCGATCCACATCAGCGGAAGGCGGATGTCTTCCCGCGTCGACAACTCCAGCACGGGGCAAAACGTCCTGGTCTCGAGATCGATGTCGGGCTCATAGAGCCGGTTGAACAGGACTATGCCGTTTGCTCCGGCCTCGGCCAGGCCGGCGGCCAGGTGAGGCAATGCGGTGAAATAGGGACTGAGCTTCACGGCGATGGGAATGTGGACTGCTGCGCGCACGTCGCGCACGGTCTCGATCAGTCGCCGCTCGACATCGGTCGAGGTTTCAGTGGGATCGGTCGGAACATGGTGGATATTAAGCTCGAGCGCCGCCGCCCCCGCCGACTGCAGATCCGCTGCGATGCCGACCCAGCCCTCCCGCGTCGTTGCGCTCAGGCTGGCGATCAGCGGCACTGCTATGGCCTCCGCAGCGCGCCGGATTGTCTCGAGATGCGCCGCCAGGGGACTGCGGCATCCGCACCGGGGCGGGAGATAGCCTGTGACCTCCGGATGGCTTTCCGCGCCGACCATGGCGGCAGCTTCCAGCGCCTCTTCCTCGTCGATGAGTTCTTCCTCATACAGCGAGGTGGTCACGACCGCCGCCGCCCCGGCATCCTCGAGGCGCTTGATGCCGTCGAGGGTCGCAGACGAGGGCGACGCGCCGGCGACGACTGGATGCGCGAGGTCGAGGCCGAGGTAGGTCGTCCCGAGCGTCATTGCGCCGCTTCCCCGGTCTCGTTGCCATCGTGGGGAGCGACGCTTTCCTCCTGCCAGAAGGGATGGAAGCGCGTCCCATCTCGCGCCGCGATGTCCTCGTAGAGTCGGTAGCGTTCGTCGACCGCCGCCTGGGCCTGGCGCAGCAGCACGCGGGCCTCTTCGGGCCGGGTGTGTGTCAGGATCCGGTAGCGGAGCTCCTGGTAAGCGAAGTCCTCGAGCGGCAACCGGGGCCGGGTACTGTCGAGGCGGAAGGGGTTCATGCCCGCCTGGCGCATTCTGGGGTCGTAGCGGAAGAGGGGCCAGTATCCGCTGGCTACCGCCCGCCGCTGCTGCTTCATGCCGTCGCGCAAATTGAGCTTCAGCCCATGCGCGATGCATTGGCTGTAGGCGAGGATGAGCGACGGTCCTTCGTATTCCTCTGCGTCACGCAGGGCCTGGATCGTCTGCTCCGGGCTGCCGGCAAGCGCGATCTGGGCGACGTAGACGTAGCCCGACGCGATCGCCTGTAGCGCCAGGTCCTTGCGCGGCGTGCGCTTGCCGGCCGCGGCGAACTTGGCCGCAGCCCCGACCGGGGTCGCCTTTGAAGCCTGGCCGCCGGTGTTGGAATAGACTTCGGTGTCCAGCACCAGGACGTTGACGTTGCGCGGCTGGGCGAGGACGTGGTCGAGGCCGCCCGCGCCGATGTCGTAAGCCCAGCCATCGCCGCCGACGATCCACAGGCTGCGGCGTACCAGGTATTCGGATAGGGCAAGGAGGTTCCGCGCCAGGCCGTCGGTCGCGTCGGCCAGCGCACGGCGAAGATCCTCGACCCGCGTCCGCTGCGCCACGATCTCGCTGTCTGTGCGCTGTGGTGCATCCAGGATCTGCGCTGCGAGCCGGGGCCCGATCCGGTCGGCGAGCGTGCGAACCAGGGCGTATGCCATCGCGACCTGCTGATCGACGGCGAGCCGCATGCCATATCCGAACTCGGCATTGTCCTCGAACAAGCTGTTGTTCCACGCGGGTCCCCGCCCGTCGGGGCCGGACCGCCAGGGCAGCGCCGGCAGGTTGCCGCCATAGATCGACGTGCAGCCCGTCGCGTTGGCGATCTGCAGGCGGTCGCCGAACAGCTGTGACAAAAGCTTGAGATAGGGTGTCTCGCCGCAGCCGGCGCAAGCGCCGGAGAACTCGAACAGCGGCCGCACGAACTGCAGCCCCCGCGAGAGATGCAGGTCCACGTCCTGGCGGGCGTGCTCCGGCAGGGTATCGAAGAAGGCGAGGTTGCGTCGGCCCGGCTCGATCTGCGGCTGCCGCTCACTGAGATTGATGGCCTTGACGCTCGCGTCGAGCGGGTCGTGGGCTGGACAGTGGTCGACACAGAGGCCGCAGCCAGTGCAGTCCTCAACCGCGATCTGCAGGGTGAAATTCTTGTCCGGGTAGCCGCGCGCGTTGACGGGCGCGGAGAGAAAGCCCTCCGGGGCGCCCTCGAGCAACGCGCCGTCATAGGACTTGGCGCGAATGACGCTGTGCGGGCAGACGATGCTGCATTGGCCGCACTGGATGCAGAGGTCCGGTTCCCACACCGGCACCTCGAAAGCGATATTGCGCTTCTCGTACTGCGTCGTACCGCCTACGTAGCTGCCGTCCACCGGGATGGCGCTGACCGGGATTTCGTCGCCGCGGCCAGCAAATTGCAGCGCCGCGATGCGTCTCATCTGGTCCGGCGCATCGGGTGGCACGAAGACATGCAGTTCTTCGGTCGAGGTCACTGAGCTGGGGACAGTCACTTCATGAAGGTGATCGAGCGCCGAGTCGACGGCGGCGAAGTTCTTCTCCAGGATCGCGCGGCCCTTGTCGCCATACGTCTTCTCGATCGCCGCCCGGATGCGGCGGACGCCTTCCTCGCGCGGCAGCACGCCGCTGATCGCGAAAAAGCAGGTCTGCAGGATGGTGTTGACCCGCGGGCCGAGCCCCAAGCGCTGCGCGACACCGCTCGCATCGATGACAAAGAGCCGCAGGTGCTTATCGAGGATGTGCTGCTGAACTGGCCGGCGCAGATGGTCCCAGAGCTTGGCCGGATCGTAAGGTGCGTTGATGAGGAGTGTCGCTCCCTCGCGGGCATGGCGCAGGACATCGAGCTTGTCGAGAAACTCGAACTTGTGCACGCCGATGAAGTCGGCCGATGAAAGCAGATAGGGCGCCGCGATCGGCGCGTTGCCGAAGCGTAGGTGGCTGACGGTCTCGGCGCCGGATTTGTGGCTGTCATAGACAAAATACCCTTGCGCGTGGCGCTCCGGGTCCTCCGCGAGGATCTTCACGCTGTTCTTGTTGGCTCCGACCGTTCCGTCCGCGCCGAGACCGAAGAACAGCGCCCGGGTCGTGCCCGGGGGCTCGATCTCGAAGCCTGTCTCGACCGGGAGGCTGGTGCCGCAGACGTCGTCGTTGATGCCGATGGTGAAGCAGGTGCGAGGGTCATTGCTTTCGAGGTGATCGAACACGGCCTTGGCCATCGCCGGGGTGAAGTCCTTCGAGGAGAGGCCGTAGCGCCCGCCAACGACCAGCGGCAGGTCCTTGCGCGCGCCGCGGGCGAAAGCGTCGGCCAGGGTTTGCGCCACATCGAGGCAGAGCGGCTCGGCAGGCGCGCCCGGCTCCTTGGTGCGGTCGAGCACGGCCACCTTGCGCACGCTCGCTGGCAGCGCGTCCAGAAAGTCCTCGGCCGACCATGGCCGGTACAGCAGCACCTGGATGAACCCCACACGTTCACCCTGGGCGGTCAGGTGGGCGATGGTTGCGCGCAGGGTCTCGGCAGCCGAGCCCATCACCACGACCACGCGCTCAGGCTCGACATGGCCGTCATAGCGGAATAGCTGATAATGTCGGCCGGTCAGCTTGGCGAAGCGGTCCATAGCGCGCTGAACGATGGCAGGCGTTGCCAGGTAGAACGGGTTCACCGTCTCGCGGGCCTGGAAGAAGGTGTCCGGGTTGTGGGCGGTGCCGCGCGTTACCGGTCGCTCCGGGCTCAGCGCCCGCTGGCGGTGCGCGCGCACCAGCTCGTCGTCGATCATCGCCCGGATATCATCGTTCGACAGCATCGTGACCGTGTTGACCTCATGCGAGGTGCGAAAGCCGTCCATGAAATGGAGGAAGGGAACGCGGGATTCGAGCGTGGCCGCCTGCGCTACCAGCGCCAGGTCATGCGCCTCCTGCACAGATGCGGCGCCGAGCAGGGCAAAGCCGGTGCCACGCACGGCCATGACGTCGGAATGGTCGCCGAAAATCGAGAGCGCCTGGGTGGCGATCGACCGCGCTGCCACATGGAAGACGCAGGGCGTGAGCTCGCCCGCGATCTTGAACATGTTCGGCATCATCAGGAGCAGGCCCTGAGAAGCGGTGAACGTCGTGGTCAACGCGCCCGCCTGGAGCGAACCATGCACGGCGCCGACAGCGCCACCTTCCGCTTGCATCTCCTGCACGATCGGCACCGCGCCCCAGAGGTTGGTTCGCCCCTCCGCCGACCATTCGTCGGCGAGTTCGGCCATGGGCGAGGCTGGTGTGATCGGGAAGATCGCGCAGACGTCATTGACGCGATAGGCGACATGCGCGACGGCCGCATTGCCGTCCATAGTCATTCGTTCCATGGGCGCTTCCTCTCTTCAGGGTCCTATACACGCAGGCGGAAGCGATGCGGTGCGAGCGGCTCGTCGGTCGGCCCAAGTGGCGCATCCGTCGGCACGGGTTCGGGCTGCATCTCGATGGCGTGGCAGGGGCACTGCTCGAAGCAGATCCCGCAGCCGGTGCAGAGATCGGGCTCGACACGATAGCCGTGCCCGCGGCCGAGACGCAGGATCGCCTGCTCCGGACAAGCCGCGAAGCAGTTGTCGCACTCGAAGCAGTTGCCGCAAGAGAGGCAGCGTCCCGCTTCGAACCGCGCCTCGGGCTCGCTCAACCCCTGCACGACCTCGTCGAAGGTTGTCCGCGCGGCCAAGGGTCGTTGCGCCTCGCTGCTCCGTAAGCGTCCGGGCTCCGGCGTGTTGCGCGGGTAGAGCCCTGCCGCGATGAGCATTTCTGCAGGAGTGTCCTTTGGCACTGCCGAAGGAGAGTGGCTTGGAGCGGATCGAGATTATCACGGGGGTCGAGCGACGGCGGCGGTATTCGGATGCTGAGCGGGCAGCGGTTTTGGAGCGGTGCGATGAGCCGGGCGCGACGATCGTGGGGGTAGCAAAGCTTCTGGGGATCTCGCCAAGCCTGATCCACAACTGGAAGCGTTTGCGCCGCGAGGCGGCAAAGGTCGCCAACGAGCCGATGCAGTTCATTCCCTATGGCACAGTGCCGGAGCAGCCTGCGCGCGCGGTTTCTCCGACAATGTCGGCACCGATGCCTGCTGCACCGGTGCCGCCACAAAGCCCGACGCTGGCCGAAGAACTAGTCCGCCCCTATCCCGGCGCGCGGCCTGGGGGGATCGATATCGACCTGAGGAACGGCATTCGCCTGGCGGTCGACAGTTACGTCAACGAGAAGGCGCTGGCTCGGGTTCTGCGCGCATTGCGGGAGGCGTCGTGATTGCGCTGGCACCGGGCACGAAGGTCTACCTTGCGAGCAAGCCGGTCAGCATGCGCTTGGGCTTCGATGGCTTGGCCGCACTGGTGCGACCGCTTTTCGCCGTCGAACCCTATGGTGGGCATGTGTTCCTGTTCCGCAGCAAGAGCGGGACGTATCTAAAGGCGCTGCATTGGGATGGCACCGGGCTGTGCCTGTTCGCCAAGCGGCTCGAGCGGCACCGGTTCGTCTGGCCGCCGCTGGTCGACGGCGGAGTCATCCTGACGCCCGCGCAGTTCGCCCTGTTGATCGAGGCGATGGACTGGCGGCGGACCGTCAGTCCCGATCCGCCAAGGTTGCCCGAGCAGGTGTGATGGCCCGGATTTTGCGTGGATTTGCGCGCTTTTCGATTGGCCGGATTCGCCGATTCTGCTAACGGGAACCGTGTCTCCCGAGCAGCTTGAACTCGCCTCCGATCCAGCTGATCTGCGCGCCCTTGTGGAGCAGATGCAGGCACGGCTTGCGGCATCGGAGCAGGCGCTGGAAGCCGAACGGCAAGAGTTGGCCGCCACGCGCAACGAACTGGCGGCGGCAAAGAACGCGGTCGTTCTGACTACGCTCCAGATCGAGAAGTTGAAGGCCACCCTGGCCAAGCTCAGGCGCATGAAGTTCGGTCAGTCGTCCGAGCGCATGGCGAGCCAAGCTGACCAGCTGGAACTGACGCTCGAAGAACTGGAAGCCGAGCAGGCCCATGCCGAGTGCGTCATCGAAGGCAAGCTGCCGGACCGGGAGCCGAAGGCACCAAGCAGCCGGCCCCGCCGTTTGCCCTTGCCCGAGCATCTGCCGCGCGATGAAGTGATCCATGCCGCTCCGGCTGCGGATCGCTGCACAGCTTGCGGTGGCGCGATGTCGGCGCTCGCCGAAGATGTCACCGAAGTGCTCGAGTATGTGCCGGGCAGTTTTCGCGTGGTGCGCCACGTCCGCCCCAAGCTCGCCTGTTCGTGCTGCGATACGATCAGCCAGGCTCCCGCTCCTGCGCTACCCGTGCCACGCGGCAAGGCAGGGCCGGGATTGCTGGCCCATGTCGTCGTCTCGAAGTTCGCCGATCATCTGCCGCTCTACCGCCAGTCGCAGATTTACGCCCGCGAAGGCGTCGATCTCAGTCGTTCCACCCTGGCCGACTGGCTTGGCCAGGTGAGTTGGTTGCTCAGGCCCTTGGTCGATCGCATCGCCGACCATGTAATGGCCAGTCCCAAGCTCCATGCTGACGATACCCCGGTTCCGGTACTGGCACCCGGAACCGGCAAGACGGCCACCGGGCGATTGTGGGTTTACCTGCGCAATAATCGGCGATGGAGCCCGAACGACAAGCCTGCGGCGCTGTTCCGCTACAGTCCCGATCGCAAGGGTGAACGACCACGCGAACACCTCAAGACTTTCGCGGGCTTCCTGCAGGCCGATGCCTATGCCGGGTTCGAACGGCTCTACGATCCGACCCGCGAAGCCGGCATCATCGCGCCCGTGGCCTGCTGGGCACATGTCCGGCGCAAGCTCTACGATGTGTTCAAGTCCGACAACACCTCGGCCGCCGCCGTGGCGATCGAGAAGATCAAGGGACTCTACGAGATCGAGCGCTCGATCGATGCCGAACCCGCCGAGATCCGGCGACGCGCGCGCAAGCTGTCGAAGCTCAAGATTCTCGATTTCTTCGTCTGGGCCGATGACATCCTGGCGCGGGCATCGGCACGTTCACCGCTGGCCGAAGCCCTGCGCTATGCCGTCAAGCTCAAGCCGCAACTCCTCGCCTATACCGACGACGGCCGCCTCGAGATCGACAATAACCTCGCCGAGAACGCGCTGCGCGGCATCTGTGTGGGTCGCAAGAACTGGCTGTTCGCCGGTGCCGATTGCGGCGGCGAGCGCGCTGCCGCCATGTCTTCGCTGATCGAGACCGCGAAGCTCAACGGCGTCAACCCGCAGGAATGGCTGGCCGATGTGCTTGGCCGCATCGGCAAGGGTCACCCCATCAACCGGGTGGACGAGTTGCTGCCTTGGAACTGGAAGGGTCTTGATTGATGCTGTGCCAAGCAGACTGATAACTGACTGCTACCTGCGATGTAGTGGCAAGAATGGCTTTGAGTCCCCGTCTGCTCCGGGGACTTCACCAAGCTTGGGCGGCGGCGCAATCACCGCGGAAAATCCAAAGCCAACGTGGCCCTTCACACATCGCACTACATCCACAGCGGACGGCTTGCCTGGTTTCCAATCGACAGGAAAGGCCACAGACCACGAATGGGTCCACGATTGATCAATCGTCACCATCGTAGGCCCGCAAGCAAAAACGGCCTCTTCCAAGATTTGACGCGACGGCAAACATTGATCGCTCATTATCTGACGACCCGCACTATCTCGGCAAGATACGCTGCCAGAAATCGGTCCGTCCGTCATATCGGTGTGTGTCAGAACCACGTACTGCGGCAGGGTATTCCTTTCGTCCGTCCGCTTCGGCCCCGGTGAACAGGCTTCCAAGAACGCTAAGCTGCAAGCAGCCAAACCTATTTTCTTAGTGTCGACCCAAGTCCTGCCCATACCTCAGTATCAATGAGCTCTCGGCTGTCTGCAACCCCACCAACTCAACGACGGGGCTCCATCACCGGACGCTTACGCTGCTCCGGGCCGCCTCCAGGAACACGGGCAGGTCGAGCATGTCGAAGGTCACGGTCGGATGCTTTGTCGGCCGTTCGTAGTGCACGCCCTGCAGCCAGGCGTCGATGTGGCGCGCGGCGCGCTTGCCATGGCCGACCGATATGGTGACCGATTGCTCGCCCGGCACCATGTCGCCTCCGGCGAAGATGCCCGGGTGGCCGGTCATCATGTCGGGACCGACCTTGACCGCACCATTCGCCGTGAACTCGATGCCAGGCACCTGGCCAAGAAAGCCGCTGTCGGTTTCCTGGCCAAGCGCCAACACGATCGCGTCGGCCGTGAGCGTCTCGAACCGTCCGGTGGGCCGTGGCCGGCCGTTCTCGTCGAGTTCCATCGTCTCGACGGTTAGGTCGGGCCCCACGATCTCCTTGATCGTGGTCAGCCACTTGATCCTGACGCCTTCCTCGACTGCCTCGTCGGCCTCGAAGGCGTGTGCCGGCATGTGGGCGCGGTCGCTCCGGTAGACGATCAGCGCCTCCTCGGCGCCGAGGCGCTTCACCGTGCGCGCAGCATCCATCGCGGTGTTGCCGCCGCCATAGACGACGACGCGGCGCCCGAGGCGGGGCGGTTCGGCGGCGGCGACCTTATGCAGGAGCGAGACGGCGTTGAGGACCCGAACCGCGTCACGAGCAGGAATATCGACATGCTTGCCGATGCCGGCGCCGATGGCGATGAAAACCGCATCGAAGCCGCCGGCCGCCTTCTCGGCCAGCACGTCCTCGACCTTGTGATTGAGGACGATCTTGACGCCCATGGCCTCGATCCGCCCGATCTCGCGCAGAAGGTCGGCGCGCGGCAGCCGATAGGCCGGGATGCCGAAATGCATCATGCCACCGGGAAGGGGGCCAGCTTCGCGAATCTCCACAGCGTGACCGAGACGGGCGAGGTGATAGGCAGCCGAAAGGCCGCTGGGGCCTGCGCCGATCACCAGCACCCGCTTGCCGCTCGATTCCGCGTCGACGGGATAAGGCCAGCCCTCGGCGGTCGCCCGATCACCGAGAAAGCGTTCGACCGCGTGGATGCCGACGGCGTCATCGAGTTCGGCGCGGTTGCAGGTCATCTCGCACGGGCGGTAACAGACCCGTCCGTGGACTGCCGGCAGCGGATTGTCGCGAACCAGTGCCTCCCAGGCTGCACGGTATTTGCCCGCTTGCGCCAGATCGAGCCAGGCCTGGATGTTCTCGCCAGCGGGGCAAGCCGCGTTGCAGGGCGGCAGATGGTCGATCCATTGCGGGAGCTGTTGTCGCGTCGCTCCTGTCCCGACGGCCACGGCGTGCGTGCGGGTTGCGTCGGGTTGCCTCAACATTGATGCATCCTCCACTCTCTACGACGCGCCGTTTTCCATTCGCTCCTCAAAGATCCGCTTGGCAGCCGATGCAGAAGCTTATGGGGATGAGGATGAACCCGTATCTTCGAGCCCACACTAAATTTCCGCGGCGGACGCCTTCAAATGCACTCCCACAGAATCAAGCCAAGCGCGGCGGTGCTGTCTTTGATCCGCGTTAAAGACCCACGTCGCAAACGGTGGAAATCTTGATCTTGGTGACCGGAGGAACATTCGAGAGGTTAAGATGGATCTTTTTCGCGTCGAGGCCGAAGAGGAAAAACAAGGCGAGCAAAAAAGCACGGGCACGTGGCTTATCGCGGCGGGCAGCTTGTTTGGGGCTATGTCTCTCGTACCGGAGAGCTATGCCGTCAAATCGGTCAATGTGCAGCTCGACACGGCTTGGGGCCTGAACGGGTTATCGGGTGGATGCCGAGCCGGCCCGTCTTGAACAGAAGCGGCGGGCTGCCCTGTTAGGTGACATTGCACGGGCAGGGCGTGGCCTGCTTACCAGTCCGGATGAAACAAGCGCTTACGTCCGACCGCCCTGTCATCGTTCAGGACGACTTGACCTGACGAGTGACGTCACACTTTTCAGCGGAGCACGACGCAAAGATCTGCCGAGAGTGCTACCTACCACAGATTTCAGTTCGTGCCACGAGGGGCGGCCGCTTTAGTGCAGCGTCGTGGAAAGGGGGGCATAGACTCGGCTTCAACAACGAAAGTTCTGACCCATGGATCGCCAGGAAAACAAGCAGCCGTCTCTCGATCCGTATAGGACCCCCGCGCCGTCTGGGACCTTGACCGGATTGTCGGCGGACGAAGCTCATCGGCTGCTGGCTCAATACGGCGAGAACACGATTCAGGAACGCCGGGTCAGCCCGCTTCGCAAGCTCCTCTCCTTTTTCTGGGGCCCAATCCCCTGGATGATCGAAGTCGCCGCCGCGCTCTCGGCTGCGGTGCAGCATTGGGAAGACTTCGCCATCATCCTCGTCTTGCTGCTCCTCAATGCCGGCGTCGGGTTCTGGGAGGAACACAAGGCCGACAACGCCATCGAGGCTTTGAAACAGCGGCTTGCGCCTAACGCCCGCGTGCTTCGCGATGGGACCTGGCAGGATCTCGCGGCGCGGTTGCTTGTGCCCGGCGATGTCGTGCTGATCAAGCTCGGCAACATCGTTCCAGCCGACGTCGCGCTTCGCGAAGGAGACTATCTCAGCATCGACCAGTCAGCGCTCACGGGGGAATCGCTGCCGGTCGACAAGAAGCAGGGCGATACCGCCTATTCGGGCTCGGTCGTTCGTCAAGGCGAGATGCGGGCCGTTGTTACCGCCACCGGCATGGACACCTATTTCGGCAAGACCGCGCGTCTGGTGGCGACCGCGCAGCCGCGATCGCATTTTCAGCAGGCGGTGCTGAGAATAGGAAATTTCCTGATCCTGATGACGATCGGCCTGGTGGCGGTGATCCTGCTCGCGGCGCTGTTCCAAGAAACACCGCTCGTCGAGACTTTGCTGTTCGCCTTGATCCTGACGGTCGCCGCGATTCCGGTCGCGCTGCCTGCGGTCCTGTCGGTCACCATGGCGGTCGGCGCCTCAACACTCGCCGGCATGAAGGCGATTGTCTCTCGCCTCGTCTCCATCGAGGAGATGGCCGGCATGGACATCCTGTGTTCAGACAAGACCGGGACGCTCACCAGGAACGAGTTGACGCTGGGCGAGCCCGTCCTCGCTGGGGGCCAAGACCGGAAAGAGTTGTTACTCGCAGCCGCCCTGACATGCGCGCGCGAGGCTCCCGACGCGATTGACGCAGCGATCCTCGGCGGGATCGATGAGAAGGCGCTGGCCGGCTTCAAGGTCGCGCATTTTGAGCCGTTCGATCCGGTGCGCAAGCGCGCCGAAGCGGAGGTTCAGTCGGGGTCTGATCGCTTCAAGGTCGCGAAGGGCGCGCCGCAGGTCATCCTCGACCTTGCCAAGACCGATCCGGAGTCGCGGAGCCGCATCGAAAAGACCACCGACGATCTGGCCGGCCGCGGCTACCGCACGCTGGGCGTTGCCCGGTCGGAGGCCGATGGTGTCTGGACGTTCCTGGGCCTTCTGCCCTTGTTCGATCCACCGCGCGAAGACTCCGCTGAAACCATTGCAACCGCGAAACGCATGGGCCTCGACGTGCGCATGGTCACGGGCGATCACGTCGCCATCGCGCGCGAGATATCAAAGCAGCTCGGTCTCGGCGCTGACATTGTTTCGGCCCGGGAGGTATTTACGCATGAAGGCCACGACGGCGATGGGGCGCGGATCGAGGGCGCTGACGGTTTCGTCGAGGTGTTCCCGGAGCACAAGTTCAAGATCGTGCGCACCTTGCAGCAGGCCGGACACATCGTCGGCATGACCGGCGACGGCGTCAACGATGCGCCGGCGCTCAAACAGGCCGACATCGGCATTGCAGTCAGCGGCGCAACCGATGCCGCGCGCGCCGCCGCCGCGTTGGTGCTCACCGCACCCGGGCTCTCGGTAATCACACAGGCTGCAGAGGAAGCGCGGCGCATATTCGAGCGTATGACGGGCTACGCGACTTTCCGCATTGCCGAGACGATCCGCGTGCTGTTGTTCATGACGCTGTCAATCCTGGTGTTCGATTTCTATCCCGTCACCGCCGTGATGATCGTGCTGCTCGCCATCCTCAATGACTTCCCGATCCTGACTATCGCCTACGACAATGTCCGCGTTGCCGGACAGCCGGTGCGGTGGGACATGCACCGCGTGCTGACGATCAGCACAATGCTCGGGCTGCTCGGGGTCATCGCTTCCTTCCTGCTGTTCTGGATCGCCGAGCGATATCTGGCGTTGCCCCGGCCGACGATCCAAACCCTCATTTTCCTCAAGCTTCTCGTCGCCGGTCATCTGACCATCTACCTGACGCGCAACGAAGGTTGGTTCTGGCAGCGCCCCTGGCCCAGCTGGAAACTCATCGTCGCTACCGAGACAACCCAGGTGCTCGGCACGCTCGCTACCGTCTATGGCTGGTTCGTCGAGCCAATCGGCTGGACCTACGCCTTGCTGATCTGGGGATATGCGCTGATCTGGTTCCTGTTCAACAACCTGATCAAGGTCTGGACTTACCGGATGCTCCGGAGCGGGCCGTCCTGGCATGCGCGGCACCTCGCGAGGGTCCACGGCACAGTGCATGGTCGCGAATGTGCCCCGGCGACGTGCGGCCGTCGGGTACCTGGCCAAGCCGGGAAACCTCAACCGGAGCGCGCGGCGTAAGTCCGTCGGCAACCGACGCCCAGACAGGGCGCTTGATATCCGTTGAGACGTATGAATCGCTCGTCGGCGCGGAGACGGTCGAGCGCATCCTCACCAAGGCGCAACGGCTTCGCGACCTGCACGTCGTCAACGTCAACTCCACCTACGGCGGCGGCGGGGTTGCCGAAATCCTGTCGTCCCTGACCCTCCTGATGAACGCGGCCGGCATCCGGGCCGGTTGGCGGGTGATCCAGGGGCGCCTCGACTTCTTCTCCGTCACCAAGAAAATGCACAACGCGCTTCAGGGCGGTGAGATCAATCTGAGCGAACTCAAGCGGAACATCTACGAGGAGGTCGTTTTCGAAAACGCGGTTCGCATGCATCTCGACCACGATCTGGTCATCGTCCACGACCCACAGCCTTTGCCGCTGATCGAGCATTTCCGCAAGAAGGCGCCGTGGGTGTGGCGCTGCCATGTCGATCTGTCGAACCCCCATCAGGAGCTCTGGTCATATCTGGCGCCGTTCATCGAGCGGTATAATGCCGTCGTCCTCTCGTTGCCGGAGTACGCTCAGAAGATCACATCGCCGCAACGTTTCATCATGCCGGCGATCAAACCTTTCTCGACGACGAACAAGGAACTGTCGGACGCAGAGATCGACGAACGGCTCAGCTATTACGATATTCCAACAAATCGGCCACTCATTGTTCAGGTCTCACGCTTCGACAAATGGAAAGACCCGCAGGGCGTGATCGACGCCTTCAGGATTGCTCGGAAAGAGGTGGACGCGACGCTCGTGCTGGTCGGCAATGTCGCGACCGACGACCCAGAGGGCCAGGAAATCTTTGAATCCGTGTAGATGCGGCGAGGACCGCATCTGGATTCTGTCCGTCCAGGACTCGGCCCTCGTCATCGCCTTGCAACGACGCGCCACTGTCGTGTTGCAGAAGTCGATCCGAGAGGGCTTTGGTCTCACAGTTACCGAGGCGATGTGGAAGGTTACCCCCGCCATCGGCGGCAATGTCGAAGGCATCCGCCATCAGATCGAGGACGGGGTGAACTGCTTTCTCGTCGACCGCATCGGGGAAGCTGCTGAGCGGATCGTCCAAATCCCTAAAGATCCGGAGCTTGCGCGAATGCTTGGCAAGAAGGCGAAAGAGACTGTGAGGGAGCGCTTCCTGATGACCCGGCTGATGGAGGAGTGGTTGGACCTCGTCGGCTCGTTCGAACCGGACTTTCGATTGAAGGGAAACTTGGCTGCGTAATGCGGTGGAGATGAGACGGGCCGAGGCGGTTCGATGAACGAGTTCCGTCGGGACAGGACCAGCGGCGAGTGGGTGGTCATCGCGCCGGAGCGTAGCCGTCGCCGGCAGCAGTGGCATTGCCGCAAGAATGAGGACGATGCGATTCCTAGGTAGCACCGCTGATCCGGCAGCCCTTTCTCTTTGGCGAAGCGGGCGTCAGGCCGCATGTCGACATCCCCTGGCAAAGTCGCCCTGGGCGCGCGCTTCGCTTCGTCCGGACCCCGTCCACGATTGCAGCAGTTCCTGATCGATTCCCGCTAGGTCCATCAGCTTGTCGGGTTCCAGGATGCTGAGGCGCCGGTAACAGAATTTGAGAATATCCGCATTCGCGAGGTCGCGCAGCACCCGGTTGACATGAACGCCCGTCAGGCCTGTCGCATCCCCGATATGCTCCTGCGTCACTGGCAAATGCATTTCCTCGATCTGGTACCCAGGCCATCCTGCCCGGGAACGGACAAACAACTCAAGCAGGAGGCGGGCAATCCGTTCGTGTGCCGAACGTCGACCGATACTGGTGAGGTGATCGAATGACAGGCTGCGTTCCCGCGCCATCAGCAAGGCGAGCCGCAGACCTAGGTCGGGTTGGTGCTGCGACAAATGGCCCAAAGCCTTGTGTGGAATCACGCAGACGACAACGTCCGTCAGCGCTTGCGCGCCAAAGGTCATCGGCGCGCCGAGCGGCGAATTTAGGCCCAGCATAGCACCGGGCAATGCGAAATCGAGAATCTGCCGCCGTCCGTCGGCGAGAATTGTGTAGCGGAACATCCACCCATCGATGAGATTGAAGATCGCGTCACAAGGTTCCCCGAGGTTGAGGAGATCCTGACCTGCCTTGAGGTATCGGTCATTGGACCGGTACCCGGAAATAAACTCCACCGTGCCAGCGCTGTAGCCCGCGCAAAGACCGTCAACGCGGGCTTGGCACGTTTCACAATCGACGCCAGCGCTTTTGGGTGTCCTCATGATATTCGCCATCGCTGCGTCTCCCCGAATTGAAGCCAACCCAAATTTTGACGTGACCAGTGTGTCTCTTCGACAGCACCGGTTGCACGTCGACCTTGAGACGCACGCGCGCCCAATGGGGATGACCTTCGCTCACCCCAGCACACCACAGACGCGGTGACGGCGGAACGATTACAGTGATTCTCCGACGGGTTCGCCAAGGGGGGCGTAAGAGGAGCGGTGAATAGAGTGCATCCATGGCTGCATCTGACCGACACGGTCACGAGAATGGGCCCGCGCACTGGGTCCGAACCGATTTCATCTGCTTTCCCGGTCATGTCGTGGCCATCGCGCCGCTACCCGGCTGACACATCGCAAGCGAAGAAATCGAGCTTTTGAGCCCGGCCGCTTCCCGCCTCCGATATCTTGACCAACACACGGAAGTTTAACCCAAGGCAAAGATTTGGTCCGCCGTCGCGGGCATCGTTCGACAATTGGAAACGCGGCGTGCTGGCGAACGCTCTGTTACCTGAAGAGCGCTAGCTCGGGCAGAAATGCAGATCGGAAGCGCGATCGTGGACCGATCAAGATAGACGTGGCGTTTTCACATGAAGAAGACTGAGATGCGGCAGATGGAGCATCAGTCCGGACCTTTGGGCGCCGCTTGCATGACCGATGAAGGGCAGTGGCAATGGAATGGCTTTTGCAGAACTGGATTTGGATACTAGTCGGTGTCGCCTTTGTTGCCTTGCATATGTTCGGGCATGGTGGCCACGGCGGTCACGGAGGACATCGCGGCGACCGCTCTGACGGTCGGAGTACCGATCACGGATCAGCGGAACGGCGCGACGCGGATGCATCTTCGGCGCATCGGCATTAGGAGACGCGCGCGGGACGCAGGTCTTCGCCCCCCGAGGAACTAATTGGAGCGCGCGATGTTGAACACGAAACTGGTCGCTTGGTCATTGGGCATCTGGACAACCATCACGTTTTTGGTTTGCGTGATTTACGGACTGGTCACGCCGCAAAGCCTGCGCATGAGCGGATTTCTGGAAATGATGCTGCCCGCCTTCAAATGGCTCACCTGGTGGGGTTTTCTGCTCGGCCTGGTCGAGGCCTTCCTCTATGGTGTCTACGCCGGTCTCGTCTTTTGTCCGATCTACAATTTGCTGCACAGAAGATGGGGCGCACGGCCAACAATGATGCCGTTTGGCAGATCGTACAGAGATTGAGCCTGTTGAGACGCCCTGTTCTTCCCGGTCGCGATTGCGTCATATGGTATTTCCACCAGCAAATTTCCGACTTGCGAGGCCGATGACGTTGGCGCTGTTCAATTGGGGCTGGTTCAAACGGCTCCGAATACAGCGGGGGACGGGGGGCTCTGTTGCGGCGAGGACTGAGTACACGTTTACATCAATCAAGCTCGATTTCGAGCATATGTCGATGAAGTCCGGGATCGCACCACTCAGGCTTCGGAGGGCATCACCGAGATTAAACAGGGAAAGCTGGTCGAGACGACCCGCGCAAGCAGTCGAAAATCAGTCTGTTCGACGTCGGGACTGCAGCGCGCTGCGTGTATGGTCTGGCGCAACGGCACCACCGTCCGCCTTGAATCCGCATCAAGACGAAGAGTTCTGCGATAGGAGAATGAATTATGGCATCACAGCAAGGAAAGATCCGGGTCGCGCTGAACGGTTACGGTGTAATCGGCAAGCGAGTCGCTGACGCCGTTGCGAGCCAGCACGACATGGAACTTGTCGGCATCGCCGACATCGAGACAGACTGGCGGATGAGGACGGCCCTTAGGAAGGGATTCAGGCTCTTTGCGTCGCTAGAGGATCGCGGCGAAGCCATGAAGAGGGCGGGCTTGGACGTGTCCGGCACGCTCGACGACCTCCTGAACGAGACCGACGTGGTGGTCGACTGCACTCCGAAGCCGATCGGAGCGCAGAATGCCGAGCATTACCGTACACGCGGGGTGAAGTTCATCGTACAGGGGGGCGAGAAGCACGAGGTGACCGGGCATTCGTTCGTAGCCGAGGCGAGCTATGCAAGCGCGCTAGGGCAGATGGCCACCCGGGTTGTCTCCTGCAATACCACCTCTATCGTGCGCACCTTGACGGCTCTAAAGCACGCCGGCCTCGTGAAAAGGGCAAGGGGTACCGTCATGCGGCGCGCGACAGACCCGTGGGAAAGCCACAAAGGCGGGATAATGAACACTCTCGTTCCAGAAAATGAAATACCGAGCCATCAAGGCCCAGATGCCCGGACGGTCGATCCCGAGCTTGATGTCGTGACGATCGCCGTGAAGGTGCCAGAAACCATCGCGCATCTGCACAGCTGGTCCGTGCAGTTGACGCGCAACGCGTCAAAGGAAGAGGTAATCGACGCATTCCGTCAGTCTTCTCGGATTGCGCTCATCCGGATGAGCGATGGCTTGACGGCGCTCAATACAGTCAAGGAATTAATGGCCGACGTCGGACGGCCTCGCGAAAACCTTTACGAAGTTGCGCTATGGGAAGACCTGGTGGCAGTGCAGGGCGATGAGGTCTTCTATGCCTACATGGTCGATAATCAGGCGATCGTAATTCCCGAGACCATCGACGCGATCCGTGCACTTACCGGTCGTGAACGCGACGCAAGCGCTTCAATCGCCTTGACCAACGCCGCGCTGGGTATCGGCGCGCTGTTGTCCTGAGACCTCACGCCTCGCTCATTGCAAGGCTGCACTTCCCATGGGCCTTGCAGGCGTTGCGCCAGAAACTTGCTGATGCGTTTCTGGCATCCTTTGACCCCTGGTCCAGACACCAAAGTGCGGGAATCATGGATCAAATTGAGCATTTCACGCTACTGGTCAGCGCAGGCGCCATCTGGGTGCGCCCATGCCGCAGGAAGATCATCAAAGCCGATCACAAGCTCGTCGACCGCGAGCGCGCCGGAGCCCAACCTGATGTCGATCCCCGCCGCCCGGAGTTTTTGGGCCGCAGGACCGCCGATGAAACCCAGGACAAGCCGATGAACACCGGTTTTCAGGATCAGATCACACATTGCGTCGGGCGTGTCATCCTCCCTTGCGCGAAACTCGCGAGAGCCGTTATCGGGATCGATGATGAGGAGGCCGTCGCATTTGCTGAAGAACGGGCACAGCACGGTTCCCTCATGCGAATGCGTGACCAACAATGCCGTCCGGGCCGACGGTTCTGGACGACTCAAAGCCGAGTGTGACATCCCTTCCTCGCTTGCTAAATATTTCCGGTTTGGAAGAACACAGATGAGACGAGTCTCAAGCTGCAATCCTTAATCCCGATCAAATTGATCATGGGTGCCGCGGCAGCGAAGTACAGAGTTCCAGGATTGGCCATTGCTGCCATGGTGGCTGACACCTTCTCTCGAGCGAATGTGCCGGCGGTCGTACCGGCAGGCCAACGTGGTCGTTCGCGCCTTTTGGGCAATTCTTGTCACTCCGCTATTCCTGCGCCTTGCCGACCCTGAGCAGATCCTTGAACTCCATCGGGAATGGAAAGACGATCGTGGAACTGCGCTCACTTGCGATGACGTTGAGCGTGGAGAGATAGCGCAGTTGCATTGCTTCGGGCTGCCGTCCAAGGATCTGCGCCGCCTCAAGCAACTTTTGCGCGGCTTGATGCTCGCCTTCGGCATTAATGACCTTGGCGCGCCGCTCGCGCTCCGCTTCAGCCTGGCGCGCGATCGCACGAACCATCGATTCGTCGATGTCGACGTGCTTGATCTCGACATTCGAAACCTTGATGCCCCAGGCATCGGTCTGGCCATCGAGTATTGCCCGGATGTCCGTGTTCAGCTTGTCGCGCTCAGCGAGCATCTCATCAAGATCGTGCTTGCCAAGGACAGAGCGCAGCGTGGTCTGCGCGAGTTGGCTCATAGCGTAGATATACTGCTCCACCTGGATGATGGCGCGCTCCGCGTCGACCACATGGAAATAGATAACGGCATTGACGTGAATTGAGACATTGTCACGCGAAATAAGGTCCTGGGTTGGCACATCTAGGACGATCGTACGCAGGTCGACGCGAGCCAACGTCTGTAGAAATGGAAAGACGATAATTAGTCCTGGGCCTTTGACGCCGGCGAAGCGGCCGAGGGTAAAGACCACAGCTCGCTCATATTCGCGCAGGATACGAATCGCGCTCGCCAAATACACTGCGACGATGGCAATACCCACGATCCAGACGATAGAGTTGCCTGTCAGGGCAATCGAATCGGCTGTCATAATACGTTCCTTTCCCGAGTTGTTCGTGAGGCCTGTCGTTGCCCACGGTCGCGCAAGCTAGGGCGCCGCCCTGGAGAAATCTTTGATGGAGATTGAACTCCAAGACTGCCCAACGTCATGACTCCGATCGGCGTTCAGCAGGAGCGACCGGAAAGTTTGCGAACCGACCGAAGCCGGAAGTCGCCCGACGATTTCAAGCCGGACAGGACACGAACTGATCGCCTTGAACTACTCTTGATCCACAGCGAGAAGAATGGGTCCGGGTCGGCGATCTTCCGTGCAGTCGGGGCGCGTGGCATCAGGTGCAAGCTTGGGGTCGTTGAAAAAGTCGCACCGTTCTGATTCATGTGTGGACGACCCCTGTTGGGCAAGGGGAAAATTGACGCGTTGATCTGAGCCGGGTCAGGTTCATTCATGTGTCCGGCCTATTCGCGCGGCGCAAAAGGCCGCTGGCCATGATGGTGTCGGTGGACAGGATCCTCATCACTGTGGCGCGCTATGATGCGCGGTGAATCACTCAGGTTGTTCCCATCCCCGGCAAGCCCCGGATAAGCATCACGCGTGTCGTTCTCTCCTGCCCAAACTGGTTTACGCGTTCAGGCGATCTTCGGCCCTGCGCGATAATTTTCGTTCCGCACCATGACCGCCCAGGCGATCCGCGCCATCTTGTTGGCGACCGCGACTGTCACCAGTCTCGCTGGCTTTCGCTCGAGCAGTTGATTTGCCCAGATGCTGATGGTCGTTGCCTTGCGGCGGGTGTAGCGGACGACGGCGGTTGCACCGACGACGAGGAGATGGCGCAGATAGCGATCTCCCATTTTCGATATCGCGCCCATCCGCTCCTTGCCGCCAGAAGAATGTTGCTTTGGCACGAGCCCCAGCCAAGCGGCGAACTGGCGACCCGACCGAAAGATGCTGGCGTCGCTGACGGTCGCAACGAGCGCGGTGGCGGTGATGAAGCCGATACCGGGAATCGTCTCCAGGCGCTGGCACGCGGCGGTGGCGCGATGCCAGGCCATCAGTTCGATCTCGATCTGACGTATCTGTTGGCTCAATCCATCGATCATGCCGGCGATCAGCAGCAGCGTTTGCCGCGCCAGTTCTGGTATCGCTGCGTCGCCCGCTTTGAGAGTGTCGATGAGTCCGCGGACATGAGCGCAGCCTTTAGGCGCCACGATCCCGTACTCGGCCAGGTGCGCGCGTAGCGCACTGACCTGGGCGGTCCGCTGCCGGACCAGCAGGTGGCGCGCACGATGTAACATGAGCACGCTCTGGGCATCCGCCGAC
This sequence comes from Novosphingobium sp. PP1Y, assembly GCF_000253255.1. NCBI lineage: Bacteria > Pseudomonadati > Pseudomonadota > Alphaproteobacteria > Sphingomonadales > Sphingomonadaceae > Novosphingobium > Novosphingobium sp. PP1Y. The sequence goes on from NC_015580.1 coordinate 2,444,628, forward strand.
TTGATCGCAACGAAGCGCATCGTCGGTCGCCTCACCGCTTCGCAGATCGCTTCGGCATCGGCCGCGTCGTTCTTGTTCCGCTTCACTAATCACGAGGTGCCCATAATGCGGAGGAGCGCTGCCTGATTGGCAGATTTCCGCCGTCTTAGGGACCGGTTGCTTTGCATTATTCCGTGCCGAACCTCTGCGGGTCAATCGACCAACAGAGGAGCCGCCAATGCCGGATAACCGTCACGAACTCATCGCTGCGCTCAATTTCTCGCTTGTCAGCCAACGATACAGCCCGGTCGTGGTGAGGAACTACTGCACCTACGCATCGGGATTTCTCGATGATCTGGAACAGCGGGGCATCCCGGTCTCGAACGCGACTGACGTGCAGGTTGAGCGATATCTGCGGCACGTGATCGCTCTGTTCGAAAAGCAGCGTGGTCGACGCCCCAGCGCGCGCTGGCACGAGGTTCCACGCTCCGGCATTCACGCGCTGCTCCGGCTTGTTCACGGCCAATGGCCACCAGCTATCGAGCCTACTTGCGCGGCCGATGAGGTCCGATTTTCAATCTGCGCCGAATACGAAATCTGGCTGCGTGAGGAGCGTGGGTTGGCTCGCGCGAGCATCGCAGCGTTAATATGGGAGGCCCGGAACTTCCTTGCCTGGCAGTTCGATCACGGAATCGACGGCTTGGCGGGTCTGAGCGTCACTGACGTTGACCGTTATATGGATTTGCGCGCGCCGAAACTGACGCGCTGCTCGCTGAAGTCCGTGGCGGAACGGCTTCGCTCACTGCTACGCTACCTCCACATCACAGGTCGCGTCGCGACGGACCTGTCGGGGCACGTGATAGCGCCAATGCTATATGCATATGAAGGAGTACCTTCGGTCCTCGACCGCGGACAGATCATCGCCGTGCTGGAGAGTGCCAAGAGGGACAAAACACCGGCAGGGTTGCGGGACCATGCAATCCTGCAACTCCTTGCGATTTATGGATTGCGGTCAGGCGAGATCCGCCATCTCCGGATCGAGGACATCGACTGGCGAACGGAAACCATCCACGTTCGTCACAACAAGACGCGAGCCAGCACATTGCTGCCTCTGCTTGCGCCGGTCGGCGAAGCGGTACTTGCCTATCTGCGTTCTGGGCGTCCCGAGACCGACACCAGGGAAATCTTCATCCGCACGCGTGCGCCCTATCGCATGCTCGACAAGCTCTACAGTGCGGTTCGCCGGCGGCTCCGTGACGCTGGCGTCCAACCGCCTGGTAAGTGTGGCCCCCATATCTTCCGTCATGCACGCGCGGTCGAAATGCTGCGGGCCGCTGTTCCTCAAAAGGTCATCGGAGACCTGCTCGGACACCGTTCGACAGGATCGACAGCGCCCTACCTCAAGCTTGCGACCGAAGACCTCAGGGCCATTGCGCTCGACGTGCCGGGAATGGAGTTGCTGCCATGAGCGCCCGCTGGCCCGATCCCGACCGCGCGATCATTGACCGCTTTGTTGCGAGCCTTGATCTGCACAGCACGAAAAGCCGAACCGGCTACGCCCAGGTCTTGCACGGCTTCCAGGATGTCGCCGAACGTTACCACGTGCTCGATCAGGAGGTGCTGCTGGTCTGGCTTCGAGAATCGGCCGTGCGCCGAGCGTCGGCCACGCTCTTGCACCGCACCCGCATCGTTGATCGGTTCCTCGAACGCCTGGTGGAAATCGGCGCGCTCCAATGCAATCCCGTCGCCGACCTGCGCGATGAATGCAGTATCAAGCAGTGTATGCCGATCTGGCAGGCCTTGGCGTCGCGAGATCCGGATCAGGCTCTTGCCGAACTGCGCCAGCCCAGACCGTTCGGCAGCGTGCTGGGCGAAATGATGGTCGAGCATGTCGCGATGATGCGGCGCAGAGGATACAAATACACATCGCAGCCCCTGTTGCTCCTGCGGTTCGACCGGTTCCTGCAGTTGCATCCGGGACCGGAAGCCGAACCGTTTAGCGCCATGATCGATCGATGGGCGGCAACGAATGTCACGAGGCACCACGTGGAGGAATGTGAAAAGCTCCAACGCGTGTTCGCGAAAATCCTTCGTCACCGCGACCCGTCGATACCTATGCGGCGACCGGATCCAAGACCGAGGAAGGAGGCCGCGAAACAATGGCGAAAGCCCCATATCTACTCGCCTGCCGACGTGCGGCGGATGCTCGATGTCGCACGAAACTACCCGTCGCCGCGGGCACCACTTCGCCCGCAAAGCATGTACACCATGCTGCTCCTCGCCTATTGCGCGGGCTTGCGGCGCGGCGAGCTTGCCCGTCTCGATCTTGGTGACGTCGACCTGCAGTCGGGTACCATCACCATCCGGCAGACGAAGTTCTTCAAGACCCGCATTTTGCCGCTACCCGACAGCGTTTTAGTGGAGCTTCGGGCCTACGTCGATGCGCGGCAGCGGGCCGGTGCATCACAGGACGCGCGTTCCGGTCTGTTCTGGCACGAGCGCGGCGATGGCCATTACACGCCGGAAATGATCACGTGGCTGCTCTCCGACGTCATACGCCGCGCCGGGTTGAAACCATCGCAAGGAAAAGCAGGCCCGCGCGTGCATGACCTGCGTCACTCGATGGTCGTGAATAGAATCCTCGAATGGTACCGAACGGGCACCAATCCGCAGGATCGCCTGCCGTTCCTCGCGACCTATCTCGGCCATCGGGATATCAACTCTACCCTGGTCTACATCACCGTGACGCAGGAGTTGCTGCATTACGCAAATGAGCGGTTCCGGGCAGTTGGCGCACAATGCCTCAGCCTGGGACAGGAGGCGCAGCCATGAGCAAGGCCGACCCGTTCCCGAACCTGCTGCGCGCGTTCTTCTACGAATGGCTGGTCGAGCAGCGTAACGCGTCCATCCATACGGTTCGATCATACCGTGACACCTGGCGTCTGTTACTGCGGTTCATCGCGCAGCGTGCTGGAAAGAAGGTGGCTACGATCACGCTGGCCGATCTGGCCGCCAGCGAGGTTGCCGCGTTCCTCGGTCACGCCGAACACGAGCGCGGCGGTACGATCGGCACGCGCAACTGCCGGCTTGCCGCGATCCGGAGCTTCTTCCACTTCGTGGCCACCAAGGATCCCGCGTCGATCGCGCAATGCGTCGAAATCCTCCATATCCCGATCAAGCGGGCTCCGCTGGCGGAACCGAGCTATCTGGATCCGGCGGAAGTGACGGCGATCCTCGCTCAGCCAGACCGTTCGACCGTTGAGGGCATGCGCGATCATGCGCTGCTCTCGTTCCTCTACAACAGCGGCGCACGAATACAGGAATCGCTCGACCTGTGCCCCGAAGCGATCCGGTTCGAAAGCCCGAACTGCGTGCGCCTAATCGGCAAGGGGCGGAAGGAACGTATCTGCCCGCTCTGGCCGGAAACAGCCATGTTGCTGAAGAAGCTGCTTGAACGGCAACCACGGGCGCCGGACCAGAGACTGTTCGTCAACCGCTATGGGGAGCCGCTCAGCGCCTCAGGGGTCCGCTTCAAGCTCGCCGCCTACGTGAAGGCAGCGGCCATAACCGTGCCATCACTGCGGGCTAAGCATGTTACGCCCCACGCCTTCCGACATGCCACCGCCGTGCATCTCATCTCAGCGGGCGTCGACGTTACAGTGATCCGAAGCTGGCTCGGTCATGTGAGCCTTGATACGACCAACCACTATGCCCGGGCCAATCTGGAAACAAAGCGAAAGGCACTGGAGAAGGTTGCCGTTCCGAACATGCGCGGCGGCCAGCCATCGTGGAAGCGCGATGCAAGTGTGCTCGCCTGGCTGGACACGCTCTAAGATAATGCGGAGGAAACATGGACAGAAACGGCGGAAATCCGCCAATCAGGCAGCGCTCCTCCGCATTATGGGCACCTCGTGATTAGTGAAGTTATGCGCACCTTCGCATAATTTTACATAGGCCTTCACATAAGCGGGCGGCATCAGCTTCACCTCATGGCCCAGGCTTTGAAGCTGTCGCGCCCAGTAATGTGCAGTCGCGCACGCCTCAATGCCAATCAGGCACGGCTCAAAGCCGCCAAGCACCGCCAGCAGCTGATCCCGCCGAACCTTCCGGCGCAATACCGGCTGCCCGGCGTCATCGACCCCGTGAAGCTGGAAAACGTTCTTGGCGATGTCGAGGCCAATCGTGGTAATCTGCATGCGGACGGCTCCTTCCCGTTGATGGTCGCTGACAGCATCATCCTGGCACGAATCGATGCCGTTGGGTCGGGGGCCGTCCACCTCATCACTGTGTCGAGGCAGTGGGAGATGGCATCATGCTTGGTCGCAAGGAGCGGGGTCAGCTTGAGCTTTTCATTACGGGGTCGCTTCGTCAGCTGATCCCGGACGATCATGTCCTGGCGCGGGTGGACCGGGTTCTCGATCTGAGATGGCTGCGCGACGAGGTCAGCGACCTTTACTGCGCTGACAATGGCCGTCCCGGTATCGATCCCGAGGTTGCGGTCCGGCTGATGCTCGCCGGGTTCCTGCTTGGTATCGTGCATGACCGCCGGCTGATGCGCGAGGCGCAGGTGAACCTGGCGATCCGCTGGTTTTGCGGTTTCGCGCTACATGAGCCGTTGCCCGATCATTCTTCGCTGACGCGCATTCGTCAACGCTGGGGGGCAGAGCGTTTCCGCCTGATATTCGAGCGCACGGTTCAGGCCTGCGTCGCGGCCAGGATCGCGACCGGGGAAGTCGTCCATATCGACGCCTCGCTGATCCGAGCCCATGTCAGCTGGGACTCGCTGGCTGTTCGACATGTCGAGGCGGTCACCGAGGCGAACGACGAAACGCTTTTCGACGATCGCAAGAAGGGCAGGTCAAAGAAGGTTTGCGTCACCGATCCCGACGCGACCATGGCGACCAACGGCCGCAACCGCCGACTTGAGCCGGCCTACAAACAGCACACCGCCGTGGACGATGCCGCCGGCGTCATCGTCGATGTCGAGGTTGCGACCGGTGAGGAGAACGAGGGTATGGCTGTGGCCGCACGGCTTGATGCCATCGCCGCAACGACCGGCGCGGCGATGGCGGTTGCCACAATGGATGCCGGTTATGCCTATGCCAAAGTCTTCCGCGCGCTTGAGGATCGCGAGATCGAAGGTGTGGTTCCGGCCAAGGCCGAGCCGCCGCCGGGCAAGGTCATTCCCACCCGTCGCTTCAAGTTCGATGCGCGTCACAACATCGCTCGCTGCCCGAGAGGCAAGATCCTGCACCCCAGGGGCAAGCTTCAGCGCGGAGCGTTTCAGCATTTTCATGCCAATGCCAAAGATTGCGCGGCATGTCCGCTCAAAACCCGCTGTGTCAGCCCGTCACGTTATGGCCGTGTGGTCGTGTTCAATGTCAATCACCCATCATTGCTACGGGCGCGGCGTAAACGGTTACGGTGGGGTGAGCGAGAAGAACGGCTCTATCAGCGTAACCGTTGGCGGGTCGAAGGCGTCCATGGCGAAGCCAAAACCTGGCATGGTCTTGCGCGTGCCGTGCGGCGCGGCCTCGATAACATGCGCATCCAGGCATTCCTCACCGCCACCGCGATTAACCTCAAGCGGCTCGCAGCCGCCCTGATTGCGCTGATTTACGTGGTTTTGAACACCCATACGCGCCGGAAATTGCTGAACAGCTTCGGTATCGCTTGATCGTGCGGTCCAGTCGCAAAACTCGTGACATTGGCAGGCCATCCGCCGCAGATCGACGATAACGGGGCTTTTTCAACGACCCCAAGCTTGCACTTTATCCTGGCTTAAACCAGATCCGTGATTGGCGTCGCGAAGTGATCGCTATGCCCGGTCCGGACGGTCTCTATGCGCGGCTGTCCGATTGATACTTGTTCAATTTCGCGCTTCGTGAGGGGGTAGCCAAATTCTCTAACCTAGATCAAGGACCGCTTGGCCTCGGCATGAGATTCCCAAACTGAGTTGAGCTTCGATCGCGAGGCTAACCCAGACCAGACCCCACAGGGAACAACATGTGCACCAGATCGGACGGAATTGACACCAACCGGCTTGCCCGGCACAGGAATCTGGATGACGGGGAGAGCCGGAGCGCGAAGCTTTCCAGGTTCATTGCCATACCCTTGGCAGGATTCGTGCTGATCGGGCCAATACCGGCGATTGCCCAGACCCAACCCTCGATTACCGATCTGGAAAAGCGCGTGGAAGCGCTGGAAGCGCAAGTCAGGCAAGCGGCGCAAGCCGAGCAGGAACTGCAAGCTCTCAAGGCCCAACTTGCCCAACTCGAAAGCAGGACAGCGAAGGCGGAAAGCGATGCCTCGCAGGCCCAGAGCACGGCAAATCAGACGCAAAGTGACGTGACGAGGGTTGCTGCGGTCAATCGTACGCCGCCTGACGACAATTCGCTGATTCAGTTTCAACTCACCGGCTCGGTGGTCGCTGATTTTTCGGCGAACGACGCCCCCGGTTCGCACAGCTCATTCGGGGGAGCCAAATTCCTGCCGATCTTCCTAGCAAGCTATGGGGACAGGCTATTGTTCGAGGGACATATGGAAGTGTCTTCGACGTCGGACGGTCAAACCGACACCTCCCTCGAATATGCCCAGTTGGACTTCCTGGTGAACAAATGGCTCACGGTCACCGCCGGCAAGTTTCTGACGCCCGTTGGCCAGTTCCAGCAATCATTGCACACGCCCTGGATCAACAAGCTGCCAACGCGGCCGGTCGGTTTCGTCGAAGACGGCGGTGATGAGCCCTTGTCCGATATCGGCATCATGGTTCGCGGCGGTTTTCCGGTAGGTTCCATGAAGGCGACCTATGCCGCCTTCGTCGGCAACGGGCCGCGCATGGGCGATGCTGGACCGGTTCTCAAAGGTTTCGGCGGTGACGACAATTCCGACAAGGCCTTCGGCGGGCGTGTGAGCATCTTTCCCATACCCCATCTCGAACTCGGCCTGTCTGGCATGCATGCACGGATCAAAGGAATGCAGGCCGTGTCCGGCACGGTTTCGCAAGCAGACTATGCGCTGATCGGCGGTGATTTCGCATTCACGAAGGGCTATTGGGATATCCGCGGTGAATATATCCATTCGCGCCTTGATGCGATCACCAGTGCCTTGACCCCGGGTGATCTCCTGCCAACCGACATTCCCAGGACGACATGGAACAACTGGTATGTTCAGGCAGCCTATCGGCTCGCCGGGATTTCCGACAATCCGATCGTCGCGAAGATTGAGCCCGTCGTCCGCTACAGTCAGCTTCGCGTCAATGGCTTCTCCGGCTTCCAGGAGAATGAGGAAAAGCGCTGGTCAGCTGGGCTCGACTATTGGTTCGCGCCCTCGCTCGTCGCCAAGATTGCTTACGAGAACAGCAATTTCCCGGAAGACCCGTCAGTCAACAGCTTTCATGCCCAGGTGGCATTCGGCTTCTGAAAGGGATCGCCATGAAGATTTCGCCACTTCCACTTGCCGCGCTGGTCCTCGCATTCAGTCTTGGGTTTTCCCAGCTTACCCCTGCCCAGAGCGCCGATCGCAAGGCAGAGCCTGACCCCATGCAATTTGCGCGCGGTGCCAAGGCCTGGGCAGACAATTGCGGCCGGTGCCACAACATCCGCGATCCGAAGGAATATTCCGACAGAAGCTGGAACGTAATCGCGAAGCACATGCGCGTGCGCGCCAATATATCGGGTGATACCGCCGATGACATTGCTGCCTTCCTCAAGGCCAGCAATAATTGAGGCGATCCACCCCGAATCATGAAGCAATACCTCTGCTTTCGATGGAGAAGAAAATGATCCGTGCACACGCCTTGCGCCTATCTTCCGTCTGTATTGCCGTGACCGCGGCGCTCGCTTCGGTCGCGGCTGCGGCCGCTACGACGACGATATGCGGATTCTCCGGTGGCGATCCAGTGCACGGAAAGGTCGTATATGCGCAGACGTGCGTGGCATGTCACGGCGCCAATGGGCGCGGTACGATTCCGGGTGCGCCGGATTTCAAAAAGAAGGGCGGCGTCCTGACCAAGCCGCATACCGCGCTGACCGATCACATCGAACGTGGCTACTCCAGCCCATCGTCACCGATCTCGATGCCGCCAAAGGGCGGAAATCCCGGGCTGAGTGTTCAGGACATCAAGGACGTCCACGCCTATATGCATCAGGCATTTGGCTGCGGAAAATAATCCAAGCCTACTTTTTGGGAGAATTATACAGCAACCGACAGCAAGGTGTTTATCCAGCCAAATCAAGGCGAAGGCTTCGGCAACGGATGCCTTGGCCTCGGTTGGCTGGCTGCGTCACAGGTGGCATCAGTCTCCATCTCGGAGAAAAACACAATTGTCCTCTATTTTTCAATCGCGTGATGGCACCTCTCTGTGCAAATCCCATTCTTGGATCTGCGATGCCCGATTTGCAGCACTATCGACCCGATAATTGCTGACAATAGGGAGGCCAGGAGAACAGCGACCTTTGCGCTCGCCAACAGCGGCGGCGAGGGAAACGCCAAGGCCGCGACGAACAGGCTCATCGTAAAGCCAATTCCAGCGATAAGGCTGGCGCCTAGGATGTGAGGCCATCTCAAGCCTCTCGGAAGCTTACCGATTCCAAGCTTCACTGCGAGTGCTGCGACACCGAGAATACCGAGGGGCTTGCCCAAGAGAAGCCCCAGCATGATCCCAGGGGTTGGCGGTACCAACAGTTCGCCAAACATGTTCGGCGTCAGGACGATGCCTGAGTTGAAGAACGCAAAAACCGGAATCACCACAAACCAGACCCATGGGCGGACTTCGTTCGCCACGACCTGCAAGGGCTTATGGTCGCCCTTTTTCAGTGGTACTGCGAGCCCGATAAACAATCCGGCTAACGCGGCTTCGACGCCCGCACTCAGAAGACAGAGCCACAGGGCAATTCCGGCCACGGCATAGGGCCAAATGCGAACGACAGAAAGCTTGCAGAGGACCGCAAGGGCCAGAGTGGCCACAGTGGCTCCGATGAGCGGCGGTACTGTGATTCCATTTCCGTAGAACAGGCCGACGATCCCGACGGCGCCGATATCGTCGAAAATGGCGATGGCCATCAGGAATGCGCGCAATGAGTTTGGTACTCTCTCACCGGCCAGTGAAATGACGGAAAGGGCGAGCACCACATCCGTTGCTGTGGGGATCGCCCAACCTCTTATCGCCTCCGGTTCACCCCAATTCAGTGCACCATATATAAGGGCAGGTACGGTTATGCCTCCGGCGGCGCAAAGTGCCGGTAACAAGGCGTGGTGAATGCTCGACAAGTGACCTTGGACCAGTTCATATTTGATCTCCAGTCCCGCCAGCAAGAAGAAGAACACCATGAGCCCGTCGTTGATCCAGAAGATCAACGGCTCTTTCGAGATCAGTGCCCCGATCCCCACATGGACGGTTGCGTGGTGGACATAGAGATACATAGCTCTGGCCGGTGAATTCACTGCAAGCAAACCGACGCCAAGAGCCAACAGTATAAGAATACCCGCCAATCGTTCGGTCGCGGGTCGAGAAAATATTGGTCTCATCTGCTTCGCACAAACCCCAATATCATCGAACGATCGCCCGGGTGACACCTTCGTTGGCGCCTGTAGGAATAGCCTTGCTTCGCAAGTCAAACGGGGTCATTGAAATGATAATCGGGCGTTCTTCATAACGCCGAAACGCACGGCACGGGATATCCCTCGCTGCAGACGGCAGGAGCCTGTAAGGCCATTATCGATGCCAATGTTCGAACCGTGTCGATATCGCCTCAGAGCGGCCCGGCAAACGGATCGTCACGTAAATCCTGAATGGCCCATCCCCTTGCATCGGAAAATAGTTCCCAAAGGTTTCGGTTCCGGCAATTTCCATCGGCTGAAGCTCTTTTTCTTCCCCATACATGCCAATCTCGGCCACACGGGCTCGAACATCGGCACGGCTAATACGTTCGCCCGTCTTGGCGTCGAACAGAGCAATTGTGACATGATATTCGTCGCTGCCCTTGGGCGTGCCACCGTGCATCGTTCGCTCAGTGTGACCGGACGAATGAAGGCCACGAACAATTTCGGCTGGGATTATACCCAAATAAATTAAAACGTTTCCGACAGTCTTAGTGTAACCCGCATTCGCTGCCGCCGGGGTCGGAAGAACTGCCAGCAGCAAAGAAACCGCTGCAACCCATACTGTGATCATTCGTCGGGTCATGATTCGTGTCCCTTCTTGCCGTATTCTAGCCGGCTCTGGCTGGATCCCGGCCCGGGTGATCGGAAGCCCAGGGCGATGGCAACCACATTTCCCAGAGCGGAATGAAAATTTGACAAGCCAGGACCAAACCCATGACAGCACCGCTTATCACGACTATGATACCGAAAACTGGATTGAATTTGGTTAGCCACCAAGAACCGATATCCGCAAGGATCGACAAATAAGGGATGACTACGAATACGATCCGTATCCAAGGCGTGATCCGGCTAAGTGCGAAGATTGCTCCGGTTAGCAGGAAGATGATGCTGATTCCGAACAGGTGTACGTGAGAAACACGTGCCAATTGTGTGATGGTTGGCCCCTGATCTGTCTGCGTCACCTTGCGAAGCGCGGCGTAGCTGTCGAGTGGGGGGACCGACAGACCAGAACGTGGATTGTGGCAGGCCACACAGCGGCTCGCGAATATCGGCTTCACGGATTCATAGCCTGATTGCGGAGCGCCGCGACGAACCCACTCCAATATGCGGTCCCGATCGGCTTGGTCGATCCTGTCTGCCATTTGGCCGCGCAGCGCAGCTTCAAGCCGTGAACTGTCGGGACGACCATGATATTTCATGTCGATTCCCGCGATCAACCCCATGCCATTCTTCTGATGAGGTTCGACCACCACCAGGAATAGATAGGAAAGCGCCATGAGATAGCCCAATCCGATCAAGATCAGGAAACTCGTGAACAGCGCACGAAAGGTCAGAGGCAACGCCCTTAAATCGCTCATCCTCAATTTGCCCTCTTTAATGCGCAGGATTGCACCAAATGGATGATTTACGGATATACTCTCTCGGCTCCGCCGAACTTTGATCCCGATTAAAGAATCACGACCCTGAGCAAACGAGGTTCGGATTTTCCTGGGCTGGCACCAAGCCGCGCGCTGACGTCAGGGCGAGGGAGGAAGCAGCCAATCAACATCGGCAAGTCTTTTCCTGGTGTTAATGAAAACGGCCCCCCCTTTCCAAGCGACAGGAGATCAGCAATTTGGCCTGCTGACCAGTTACTGGCAGCGAATCGCATTCATTTCTTTTCTTCTTTCCCCGTGCCTTTATTGCATGAACTGCGGTGGACATGCTTGCGTCTGGTCCGATCAAGACCGTCGCCGGTTCGCGACGGAAGTTGGCAGAATCATTCGGTGCGCGGTAAACTCCCTGATCCGACATGGACCACGAGCAAAATGGCCTTGCTCGATAGAAAATGTCCTCAAACAATAGAATGACAAACCCGATGGTCCACTTCTTCATCGGACATGTCCGCCGGTTAAATGACATATCGGTCCCAGCCCGCATAAGAATCATGGACTGGCCCACGTGGTATCGCGAACACGATGAGCAGAGTGCCCATGATGACGCCGTTCCAAGCAGCAAGCGCAGAACCGCCGCCCTCAAGTAACCATGGTGCGGCAATAAGCCAGGCACCGAACAGGACATTGATAAAACGAACTGGGCGCGCCACTTCGGCGAAAGCCATGATCGAGAACACGACCACCAGTGAGCCGAACAGATGATCACTGTCGGCCATAGCGCCTGAGTTACCGAGAGTGAGCCGCGTGAACATGAGCGAAATGCCGATCGCTACGCTTACGACGAGCATCCAGGGGAAGCTCGTGCCCCGCCCTGCTTCCCCGATCATCTCCTGCGTCGTTCCCTGGAGGCCTAGGGACATGTCTTCATTGCCGCCCTCCATCGCGCCGCCCATCCAGAAAGTGCGCCAAAATGGTTTGCCCTTCCGGCGCGCCCAGAGCAGGAACTGGCCCATCGCCACGAATTCATCCAGTTGGTAGGGGATCATTATCGTCATCGCGAGCGCCGCGATCAGGCAGAGCGTGCACCAAGTGCCGATCGCTATCGGCTGGATAATGATGAAATAGATGCTTACGACGCCAAGCGGGACGATCAAGAAAGTGAGTCCAAGCACCATCCATGGCATGGTGCGCCAGCGGTCCTTGCCGCCCATCCAGGTCATCACGAGCTCAAGCATGTAGACGAGGGCCCCAAGACCGCCATCGGGAATGGGCCACGCTTTGGATACGTCTGAGGTAATGATTGTTTCGGTGCCATTCATCACGCCCTTCATTGCGCCACTACCAGCGAAGAAAGGCTCCCACACCGCATCGATGTGGCCGAGCTGAAATGCCCCGAGCACGCGCGCAATCAGGAACCCGATAACCGCGAGCGCGGCGATCGGTGCGCGCTGCAACCAACTCGATGGCGTGTAGGCCCAGCCCGGCGGAATGTCGGGCTTGCCCATCATTCCCTCCATACTCATGCCCGGCATCATCGGGACCAGCACCGAAAACGCGATGATCAGGCCGCCGACCAGCGTGTCGTTGGCGTAAGCCGCAGCCAGAGGCGTCCAAAACACGAGCGGCGCGAACAACAACCAGCCGCCGACGAAGGCGTTGGCCCATTGCGCCCAAGCGTTACGGCGCCACGAATCAGCGGACAATCCGCTGAAGACGATTACCAGTACGCCGCTGACGATGTCGCCCCAGGTCATCGCCAGGTTACGCAGCTCGAAAGACGGCAGCCCGCGCTCGGCCATGACGCGCAATTGGTTGGCGTTGGGCGCGAAGTCGCTCAGATAGCCAAGAGTGAAGGGACTGGTCAGCAGCCAGAGACCAAGCATCAAATTGAGGTAGTGCGGCCACAACATCTTTCGATGGTCTTTGACCATCATGTCGCCGTGCTCACCCGCGTGCTCCATTTTGGTACCGACCGGCAGCAGTGTCATACCGCATTCTGGGCAGGTGCCCGGCTCGGACCGCACGATTTCGGGATGCATCGGACAGGTGTACTCAAGTGCCTGCCCGGCAAACGTCAAGTCGCCGCGTCGGGCGTGCTCCTCATGCATAACGATCTTCCGGTACCTTGAGCAACTCAAGTGGCATTCCGCACTTGGGACAGCGGCCAGGCTCCAGGCGCACGATCTCGGGATGCATCGGACAAGTGTACTCGGCTCCTTGCGAGGGCGCGCTAGACGGTTCCAGCGCTTCCCCGCATTTCGGACAGCTTCCGGGGGAAGATTGGCAGACAGCAGGATGCATCGGGCAGACATGCACTTGACAGGCCCCAGCGTCGACGGCCTCGGGTGCTTCCGGTGCGCCTCGGGCCACCTCCGCCCTCAGAGAGGCTGGCGGTTCCAAGCCGTGCTCTCGGTACCAGCCAACGGGATCGGCTGCCAGCGCCGCGATCATCTTGGGCATTGTCTTGCGCAGCGAATGGCGCGGTTGCCAATCGAGCAACTCGCGTGCGCGCGTGATATCGAGGGCGTAGTGGTCGTTGGCCCGGTCGATCATCCACGGTTTGATGAACGGATCCTCGCCAGGAATGTGGTCCTGAACCCATGCGCCCACCTTGGCGATCAGCCCGGGGACGCTCTGCGTCTCCGAGGACTTGCCGTGAATCAGTCGCATGAACGTGTGCTGCAGCTCATCGTAGCTCAATGTCTCTGGCTCGCCAATCAGGATCACTGCGTCCGGCGGCAGCTGAGAGCGCCGATCGACGGTGCGCTCGATGGCGTCGACGACGTCCTCAAGGTGGACAAAGGCCTGGCCATGCGAGGTCTCGCCAGAATACAAATGGCTGGCGAGCTGCTGCTCGTAAATGCGCTGTATCTGATGCGCGAGCGGCGGGGAATGGCAGACATCATCATAGACACCGGCGAGGCGCAGGATTGCGGCGGGAATATCGCCCCGCTCTCCGCGAATCAGCGCCTCGGTCCGGACCTTCGATTCCGGGTAGGCCCAGGTCGGCCCCAACGGCCAGTCCTCGGTGATGAACTGTCCCGGTTCGCCCGGCTGGTGCACGAGCATGGTGCTGGAGAAGATGAACCGTTCCACCATGAAGCCCTCGCGCAGCCCGCGCAGTAGATGTCCGGTCCCGTTGACCGTGACTTCGTCATATCTCGGGCTCGGTTTGCCTATGAAATCGTAGTAAGCAGCGAGATGGACTACAGCGGCAATATGCGTCCCGTGGTGCTCACGCAGGATGCGTAGTCCCTCTCGTACGCTTCCATCGGAAGAAATGTCGACCGGTATGCTCACGCAGTCGGCTGGAGGTGGAGTGGCCGCCTCGCGGTCGAACCCCACGACGTCGCTAAAGCGTCCGGTCAGACGTTCCATGACCGCAGTGCCGATGCGGCCATTGCTGCCGGTGACCAAAACAATTGCTTTTTCTGGACTCATGGTGATGACTCCGCGGCGATTCCTGCCCCAGTTCACGTCGTTTGCGCATGAGAAGATAGATCGACGTCTCGGTCTTCAACCTAAGTTAAAGACCCAGCAGCTCCAAGTGAGGTACTCGTCGAAGGTCTGGCAAATCGCACATCTTTCCGAATGATACGTGGCCGGCCCCCGATTTGTCTGCGTTTATAAGTGAGCCCTGTTCACGTTGTGGCTCTCACGGACCGGGTTGCAAGTTCGTTGGGGTGACGTCTTGGAACACGGATCGCCACGTTGTGGTGAGGCAATCGGAGGCGGGAGCCAAGAAAGAGGGGCTGGCCTGTCCAGTGCTATGACCATCAAGGGGAAGGTTCGTGGACGAAACATTTGCACATTCTGGGGTCTGGGCGCTCGCGATCATCATGATCGTGATCGCATCTTGGCTTTTTTACCGCTATATTGCACCGAAAACGTGGAGAGAATGGGCTGGAGCGGGGCTAGTTCAGGCTTTCATCATTGCGCTGTATGCGGAAATGTATGGCTTTCCCCTGACAATCTATTTGCTTGTTCGGGTCGTGTCCCCCGGGGTGGTGTAGGAACCGTCGATCCATGGCAGGATCGGTTTCAGGTCAGGCAGCCAATGCTGGCAGGCTGACCATTGGATTATGGCTTACCGAGCCGAGCGTTTCCAGCGTCATGTAACGACGCGATACTGCCCACTCGTCATTCTGCTCCAGCATGAGGGCTCCGACGAGGCGGATGACGGCAGCGTCATTCGGGAAGATGCCGATGACGTCGGCTCTCCGCTTGATCTCCTTGTTCACTCTTTCCAGTGGGTTGGTCGACGCGATCTGCGCCCAGTGCTCCTTGGGGAAGGCCATGTAGGCGAGCACGTCCTCGCGCGATGCATCCATCATGTTGGCGAGCTTGGGGAACTTTTCGCGCAGGGCTTCGGCGACCTGTTCCCACTGCTGGTGAGCCGCTTCGGCGGTCTCCTGCGCGAAGATGGTCTTAATCATGGCGATGACGGCGGGTCGCTGCTTCGGTGCGGCATGGGCCAGCGCGTTGCGCATCCAGTGTACGCGGCAGCGTTGCTGGCTCGCGGCGAACACCTTGCTGGCGGCGGCGCGCAGGCCCTTGTGGTCGTCGGCAATGACCAGCTTCACCCCGCGCAGCCCCCGATCCGCCAGCGAACGCAGGAAGCTCTTCCAGAAGGGCTCGGCCTCCGAGGGGCCGGTGGCGACGCCCAGCACCTCGCGCCGGCCATCGGTGTTGACCCCGACAGCGATTATCGCCGCCGTGGACACGATACGCCCGCCTTCGCGTACCTTGAGGTAGGTGGCGTCGATCCACAGGTAGGGCCACTCGCCCTCGATCGGCCGCGCCAGGAAGGCGTTCACCCGCTCGTCGATCTCGGCAACCAGGCGGCTGACCTGGCTCTTCGACACCCCACTGGCGCCCATCGCCTTGACCAGATCATCAACCGAGCGCGTCGAGACGCCGTGGACGTAGGCTTCCTGAATCACCGCCGCCAAGGCCTTCTCAGCGGTACGGCGCGGCTCCAGGAAGCTCGGAAAGTAGCTGCCCTTGCGCAGCTTCGGGATCGCCAGGTCGATCCGGCCAGCGCGGGTGTCCCAGCCCCGTTCGCGGTAGCCATTGCGGTGGTTGAGCCGAACCGGGCTGCGGCTGCCGGCGGGTGCGCCGGTTCTCGCCTCGATCTCCATATCCATCATGCGCTCGGCGGCAAAAGCCAGCATCTCGCGCACCAAATCGCTGTCAGCCCCTTGCTCAATCAGCTCAACAAGGGCCATTCTGTCGTCGGTCATCGTCTTCTTCTCCAGGTTCGAGTTCGCATCCGAACCCTACCAGAAGATCGACGGTGGCCACCCTCTCAGGAAAACCTTCCTACACCACCCCAGGGGACACGACCCTTGTTCGCTTCTTTCATCTGGACCGTAGTCACCTGAACGCCAATTTATGGTCTACGCTTCTTGGTATGGGCGAGACCGGCATGATGATCTCCATGATATTTGGATATGCACTACTTTTCGTTGGTATAGGCCTGTTCATTCAGGGATGGCGGGAGCTCTATCGGGCGCACGAGAATCGGAGGCTTGCGACGACCGGTCTGTACAGTTTTGTCAGGCACCCCCAATATAGCGGATTATTCATAGGCCTATTCGGAGAAGGTGTTGTACATTGGCCTACGGTCTTTTCTATTGTGCTGTTTCCTATCATTGTCATCACTTACACGCTGCTTTCCCTTCGTGAAGAGCAGCGCATGCTTGACCAGTTTGGGGAGCAGTATCGCGTATACAGGGCGCGGGTCCCGATGTTCTTCCCTGGTCGTCGCCAGTGGCGACAGTTCATTGCTCGATCACAGTCAGAATGACGAGTCCAGCCAGGTCTACCAAGGTTTTGGTTTGCCAAGTCGCCGGTTCAACCTCAGCCTGTGCTATCCTCGGCACTTTGGTAAAAGACCTGTGGCCGTCAGACAATTTTCGCGCCGCCAACTCCTTTTCTTGCACTGGAGAGCCGACAGCCGCCGCAGGACAAAATGCGGTTGCTCTGGAGGCAAAGCCGTCACAGGCGCCCGGATCGGGCAATCGCGCGCGAGAGGCGCAGGGTATACTATAGCGCGAGGAAATAGCCGGCCAGAGCGAGCAGGGGCATGCCCAGGATGCGCGGGCCGATGCTATGCTGCATGAGCAACGACGAGGCAATGTATAGTCCGAGGGTTACGAGAGCCAGCGCAAGCCGGTCGCCCGTGCGTTCCAGACCGGCTTCGAAACGTGCTAAGTTTATTGATCAATCCGCCATCTCCGCTTCGTGTGCGACTGACGTTTTTGCAATATGTGCATCGGTGCCGTTCCTAATCTGTCGCCGTCCGCCGGGGATACCTGGTCAGGCCAGTCCTGATGAAGACGAGATGTTCGCGGGCATGGCGGCTATCTGCCGGCTAGCGCCACCGAGAAGACTGCAGCAGCCGAACTGTAATTTTAATGTGAGCTACGCGTCTATCGATTGGCTGCTGGTCATGCTCTTCGTCTCGTGCTTTGGATGGAGCATCATCGGAGGACATGTCAGGCACCGACGAGGTTAGGTGATCTCGCGTATATCATTGCCGCCCAAGTGATGGTTGCTGCTTGGACGTCTGAAATCGACATTTTCCTGCCCGGAAGGAGGTTCCGATGCCACATTTCCAAACCAATGGCAGCTCAGGCCGCGCACCGATCCGAGCCTTCTTTCCCGATAGTTTGCCACCCATGAGAAGGGCTGAGAAACAGCGTTCCGAGATTCTGGCCTGCCTCGACGATGATCCAAACTGCCACGTCGTTGCCCGACATGCGCTGGCGCTGGCGGCCATCTTCGGTTTGCCGGTAACATTTGCGCACGTTTCAGAATCGAAGCGCAACGCCGAATTGCCTGCCGATCCTCTTGATTGGCGCCTTCACCTGAACGAATGCGGCGAGCGGCTTGACCGGATCATCACTGAGGTACGCGGCCCGGAGATGGACATCGGCCGGTTGCTGCTAACCGGGTCCCCCGCACAGCAGCTCAACGGCTGGGCGCAGGACCATGCCGGGGCACTGCTCGCATTGGCGACGCGCAGCTATGAGACAGAGGGCTCCACGGGACTGGGTAGCACCGTGCAGAAAATTCTCGATCGGGCCTTGGCTTCGCTGCTGCTGATTCCCGGCGAGGCGGATGGCGCCGAGATGGTAGCCTATCGAAGGCTGGTCCTTCCGCTCGATGGTTCTCCGCAAGCGGAAAGCGTGCTGCCGGTCGCCGAAAGCATAGCGCGCGCGCTAGGAGCCGAACTGATCCTGACCCATGTCGTTGCCAAAGCCGAAACCATCAACCATGGTCTGCCTCATGCGGGTTCTGGCGAGCTATGCAGCAGGCTCAAGGATCATAATGAGGCGCGTGCGCGCAGCTATCTGGAAAGACTGCGGACACGGCTCTTGAACGAAGGCCTTGCCGTCCGGGCCGTCGTGGAATCAGATGGTGATCCCCGTAATCGGCTGCGTCGTCTTGCCATTCAGCACGATGCGGACCTGCTCGTCGTCTCATCGCATGGCCACAGCAACCTCAGCGATGTCGCATGCGGCAGTGTCACTGAATATCTCGCGAAACACGCTCCGTGCCCGGTGCTGATCATTCGCCCAAATTTCCATATAGACGCGGCAGAACGTACTCTTGAAGGCCCGAGTCTCGCGCCTTCGGGACGCAGTCAACTCGCGCAATAGTGGCAGACGTTTCACCGGAATCCGTGGCGCTCCTTCACGCGGCTGAGGAGCTTAGCCAGACACACCGCATCTCGACTGCCAGCCCGCGACCGATTCCGGCCTGGTCCCAGGTTGGCGCGGTCGCTCAATGGCTGCATGATGCGCGTCTGGCATGCACGACCGCTGCTCCCGAAGCGAGCAAGGCTGCCGAATGGCTGCTGGACAACGACTATCAGGTGCACCGTGCGCTGCGGCAGATAGAACAGGATCTCCCCGCAAGCTTCTACGAGCGGTTGCCTGCTTTGGCTGACGATGGGGGCGCAGCCTCGCCACGTGTGTTTGTCCTCGCGCATCACCTGCTGCGTCTCACACGAATGCAGATCTCCTCGGGGACTCTGGTCCGATTTCTGCAGAGCTATCAGCGAAAGTCACCGCTATCGATTGCCGAACTGTGGGCTTTTCCCACGATGCTTCGTATCGCCTGCGTCGAGATTCTCGTTTCCACGCTCACGCAAATATTTTGCGATTGCCTGACCGTGCCGTTTCGCCCGTCACACTGGGCGACCGAACCGCATTCGCTCGAGGCGACGGAGCAGGTCGGGCGCGCGATCGCCAATCTTGGGCTCATCGAAGCGATTTCCTGGGAGGATTTCTTCGATCAGGTCAGCTGCGTCGAAGAGATTCTCCGAACCGATCCGTCAGGCTTCTATGAGCGAATGGATTTTCAAAGCCGCGACCGTTATCGGCGCGTCGTCGAGGAACTTGCGCGCTATGCTGCGAAGGATGAAGCCGAGGTTGCGCGGGGCGCAGTCGATGCGGCGAAGTCGGCGCAAGCCGAGCTGCCGCAACGTCACGTCGGCTATTGGCTTGTCGGGGACGGGCGCGCTGCGTTCCGGCGTCAACTTGGCGCGCGTCTCCCCTTGGATTGGCGCTGGCGAAATGCAGCGCTTGAAAGTCCCGGCCTGTTTTACTTCTCGGCGCTCGTCGTTTTCTGGGCTGGCGCCCTGTTTCTGCCCGCGTCTTACCTGTGGTGGATCGATTCCAGACTTCCTGGCTGGCTCGGCGGTCTCTCCCTGACGTTCATTCCGGCGTCTGTGCTGGCAATCACTCTGCTTCACTGGGCGATCACGCGGATTTTCCCGCCGCGCGTGCTCAACAAGCTCGATTGCAGCGAGGGGTTGCCGGGAGATTGTCCGACCTTGATCGTCATTCCGACGATTGTTGCGCGTGCGTCCGAGGTGCCAGTCTTCCTTGAGCAAATGGAGACTCATTGGCTCTCTAATCTTGATCCGATGCTACAAATTGTTCTGCTGGCCGATCTCGCTGACGCTGATACGGAGCACACCCCTCTCGATGACGACATCGAACAGGCGCTCAGCGAGGGGGTCCGCGCGCTCAACGCGCGATATGCTGGCACTGGCGGCGGTCCGTTCCACCTGCTGCTGCGGCCCAGACGCTATAATCCGGCCGAGGGCTGCTGGCTCGCCTGGGAGCGGAAGCGCGGGAAGCTCGAACAGTTCAACCGCATGCTGGTGGACGGCGACTCTTCGGCTTTTTCCCTTCATGTTGGCGATCGTCCCGGTCCCACCGGCGTGCGGTTCGTCGTTACCGTCGATGGCGACACGATCCTGCCGGCCGGATCGGTGTCCAAGCTGGTCGGCGCGCTTGCGCACCCGCTCAACCGGGCGCAGATAGACCCCGCAACCGGTGCGATCACCAGCGGCTATTCGATCATCCAGCCGCGGGTGGAAATATCGCCGCAGAGTGGCTCGCGAACGCTGTTTGCGCGTCTGTTCACGGGCGATACGTCGATCGATATCTACAGCCGCGCGGTCTCGGACGTCTATCAGGATCTGTTCGGGGCCGGAATCTTTGTCGGGAAAGGTATTTACGATGTAGAGGCCTTTCACCGTAGCGTTGACGCTCGCGTTCCTGAGAATGCTATTCTCAGTCATGATCTGTTTGAGGGTGCGCACGGCCGGGTTGCGCTTGCGACCGATATCGTCCTCTACGAAGGGTTCCCGCGCAGCTATCTTGAATATGCGCGTCGGCTGCATCGTTGGATTCGCGGAGACTGGCAGCTCTTGCCATGGCTTGCTCCCAAGGTTCCAACGGCTGATGGGACAAAGGTTGCGAACCGGCTCTCGGGTATTGATCGCTGGAAGATCATCGACAATCTTCGCCGTAGCCTTGTGGCACCAGCCACATTCCTTCTTGCCCTGGCGGGGTGGCTGGTGCTTCCGGGACAAGCCTGGTTCTGGACATTGCTTGTCTTTTTCACACCGGCCGGACAGCTATTCGCCGATCTGGTCAGCGGGCTCGCGCGCGGGCAGCGGCGCGGGTCGGCGCACGGGCTGCTCCCGCAACTTCGTGACCAGGCGGGGCGCTGGCTTCTTGCCATCGTCTATCTGCCTCACGAAGCTCTCTTGTCGCTACGGGCGATCGGGCTTACGCTCTGGCGGCTGCTTGTCACCCGTCGCAAACTGCTCGAATGGACGACTGCAGCCCATGAGGCGTCGCGCCTGCGCGCGCACCGCACCCGGGCGCGAATTTGGAGCCAGATGTGGCTCGGCCCGACGGTCAGCGTTGGACTTGCCATGGGATTGGTGGTGATGCGGCCGGACACACTCCTGTCGGCACTCCCGCTCCTCATCATCTGGATAGTTGCGCCCGAAATCACCTGGTTCATTGGACAGCAGCGCAAGGAGGAGCGCGAGCCGCTTTCGCCTGGCGACACAACCTTTCTTCGGATGCTCGCGCGCAGGACCTGGTTTTATTTCGAGACTTTTGCCGGTCCCGAGGACAATTGGCTGCCGCCTGACAATTATCAAGGCGCTCCTCACGAGGAGCTAGCCCATCGCACATCGCCGACCAATATCGGGATGCTGCTTCTTTCGACTGCAACGGCCTGGGATCTCGGTTACCTGGGACGAACAGAACTGGCTGCGAGGACCGCGAACCTGTTTGGATCGCTCGCCCGCATGGAGCGCTATCGCGGTCATTTCTATAACTGGTATGATACCAGAACGTTGGCGTCGCTGGAGCCACGCTACGTCTCGACTGTCGACAGCGGAAATCTCGCAGTCTGCCTGGTTGCCTATGCGGAGGCGCTGCATAATGCGTGCGAGGGAAACCGCCTCGAAGCCCAACGCTGGGACGGCCTCGTCGATGTGCTCGACCTGCTCGACGAAACGGCCGCGGGATGGAACGGCGAGGCTTTGCGGCAATGGACAAGTGACATCCGCGCCCGCATCATGTCGTTGAAACAGGCGCCGGAAAGCTGGACCAACGGGCTTCGCGAACTTTGCGAGACTCGCATTCCGCAACTCGAGCACGCCCTGGCTAAAGTGATCGAGGCTGCGTCTTCACCGCCAATGGATGTGTTGCGCGACCTGCACGGATTTCTCGACAGGCTTCGCTATCAGTCACGCTCTATGTGGAACGATGCCGAAACAAGCCCAGCACCTGCCAATGACCTCCTTCGCCTTGCCGACCAGGCGCGCGAATTGGCCTATGCCATGGAATTCAAGCCTCTTTATGACGAAGATCGGCGCCTCTTCCGGATCGGATATAATGCGAGTTCCGGCCGAGCCGATCTACATTATTACGACCTCCTTGCATCGGAAGCCCGTCTTGCCAGTTTTTTCGCGATCGCCAAGGGTGATGTGCCTGTTGAACACTGGTTTCATCTTGGCCGTGCGCTGACGCGGGCAGATGGCGGACTTCTGCTGATCTCCTGGAACGGCTCGATGTTCGAATATCTGATGCCGCGCATGTTGCTCAGTTCGAGAACACGCACGCTGCTCGGCGAGAGCGAACGGCGCGCCGTTGAAATCCAGCGACGTTATGGGGAAAGCCACCGACTTCCTTGGGGCATTTCCGAGTCCGCATATTCCGCGCGAGATCCCGAACATCACTATCGGTACCAGGCCTTCGGAGTGCCTGCGCTTGGTCTGAAGCGGGGACTTGGTCGCGATATGGTAATTGCTCCTTATGCGTCGGCTCTTGGGTTGCCCGTCGCGCCAACTCAAGCTGTGGCCAATCTGAAAGAGCTCGTCCGGCTTGGCGCCAGCGGCCGCTACGGTCTTTTCGAAGCGCTCGATTTCACGTCCGATCGAGTGTCGCAGGGCAAATTCACCGCTGTCCATGCCTACATGGCACACCACCAGGGAATGATTCTGAGTTCCATTGGCAATGTGTTGCTCGACGATATTCTTGTGCAACGCTTCACTGCGGATCCGAGAATGCGGACGGTCTCGCTGCTGCTCAGCGAGCGCGTTCCGCACGAAATTCCTGCGGAGATGGAGCGGCTCGAGGAACGCGACCGTCCCCTGGGACGAGGGGCGCCGCTGCGGATTCCCGCAGCCTGGACGTCACCGCCGGCCACTGCCTTTCCGCAGGTCCACCTGCTGGGGAATGGTCCCCTGTCGAGCTGGATCTCGGAAGCCGGCGGCGGGGGCCTGCGCTGGCACCACAACGCGCTCACGCGCTTCGTCGCCGATGGCACGCGGGATGCCAACGGCTATTGGATCTATCTGGCCGACGATGAGAGCGGGGCCTTGTGGTCGGCGGCGCGACAGCCCACAGGAGCGCTGCCCGAGGAGTACCGCGTCACCTTTCATCCCCACATGGCGGAATTTCACCGACGCGATCACGGGATTGTGCTAAACCTCGAGGTGGCAGTCATCGCGGGCGACGACATCGAGGTTCGTCGCCTCACGCTTGTCAATGAAGGCCCCCAAGCGCGAGCATTGCGTGTGACGAGCTACGGCGAAGTCGTTCTCGGTGCGCCAATGGATGACGAGCGGCACCCTGCTTTCAGCAAGCTGTTTGTTGGCAGCGAATATATCGCTCATTTGGGTGGTTTGTTGTTCCGCCGGCGCGCCCGCGCGCCACATGAGACGCCGCCCCTGCTCTTGCACTTCGCGGTCGATGCTCAAGGTCCGGTCCAGCCGTTGGGCTATGAATCGGACCGCAACCGGTTTATTGGCCGAAACGGCGATTTGCGCTTCCCGCCGGGCGCGCGGATGGCTCTTTCTAACAGCTCGGGTTGGACTTTGGACCCGATCATGGCGCTGCAGCTCGGGGTTACACTACAGCCCTATGAGACGCGCGAACTCTGCTTCATGGCCGTGGCAGCCGCGACCAGAGAGGGCGCGGTTGACCTGGCGGAACGCTATTCGACCTTGGCTGCGGTCAACTGGGCATTGCACGACGCCCTTGGAGCGAGCGCGCGCGCCCTTGAGCGTGTCCAGATTGAGTCCGCCAGCCTGCCGGCGCTACAGGCGCTCGCCTCGCTCCTTGTCTATCCGCACGGAGCGCTGCGCGGTGATGCCGCCACGCTCAACGCCAACCACTTAGGGCAATCGCATCTGTGGGGAATGGCTCTCTCCGGCGACCTTCCAATTTTGATGTTGCGAACCACAGGTACCGGCGGCTTGCTGGCGCAACAACTGATCGGCGGCCATCAGCTATGGCGCCGGCACGGGCTTCAGGTCGATCTTGTGATCCTTCAGACTGGTGGGTCGGCTTATGTCGAGCCGATCCGGGACGACGTTGTTGCCCTGCTCCGGCAGATCGGTGCAACGGAAATGCTTGGCCGCAAAGGCGGCATTCACCTTCTCTTTCGTGACCAGATCGGACCGGACCAAGTGAAACTGCTGGAGAGCGCTGCCTGCGTTATCCTTGATGAGCAGAGGGGGGCACTGGAGGACCAGCTGTTTCCGGCGTTTGAGGCGCCCCCATCGCTGCCGCGCTTTTGGGCAGCGCTTCCGTTCGATCAGACTGCCGTTGATGTGCTGGAACGCCCGAAGGATCTTCGCTTCAACAACGGGTTCGGCGGTTTCACGCCGGATGGACGAGAATATGTCATCCACCTTGATCCTGGCGAAGCCACGCCCGCACCCTGGTGCAATGTCCTCGCCAACGATGAGTTCGGCACACTGGTCAGCGAAGCCGGCGGGGGCTTCAGTTGGGCGATCAACAGCGGTGAGAACCGCCTGACGCCCTGGACAAACGATCCCGTGTCGGACCCGCCTGTCGAGACCCTCTATCTGCGTGATGAAGAAACGGCCTCGGTCTGGACCGTGACGCCTGCCCCCGCAGGGCATTCGTCGGCTTGCCAAGTGCGGCATGGGGCCGGCTATACGCGATGGACGCAGAAGTCGCACGGGCTGGACCAGGAAATGCTGGTGTTCGTTCCCTTGGACGCTCCGGTGAAAATCGTCCGGTTGCGACTCTGCAACCTTGAGAACCGACACCGGCGTCTCACCTCGACCTATTATGCCGAATGGCTGCTGGGAGCGCTCCCAAGCATCGCACGGCCCCATATCGTGTGTGATTATGATCCAGCCGCGCAGGCGCTTCTGGCCATGAATCGCTGGAATGAGGATTTCGCGGAACGGGTTGCGTTTCTCACCGCAAGCCGGCCTCCCCATGGGTTCACAACCGATCGTCGCGAATTTCTCGGGCCGGAGGGCGACCCATCTGATCCGGACGCACTGCGACGCTGGGGCTTGAGCGGCAAGCTCGTGGCGGGAGGCGATCCGTGTGGCGCCTATCAGGTTCATCTGGAGCTCGCTCCTGGCGCGAGCGAGGAAATCATCTTCGTCCTGGGGCAAGGAGCAGATCACGCCTCGGCAAGAGAACTGGCACGGCGCTGGAGCTCGTCCCATGCGGCCGAACAGGCCCTGCAGACGCTTGAGCGTCACTGGAACGGCATCCTGGGTGCTGTCGAAGTGTCCACGCCCGACCCCGCCTTCGATCTCATGGTCAATCGCTGGCTTATTTATCAGAGCCTGTCGTCGCGGGTGCTCGCCCGAACCGGTTTCTATCAGTCCAGCGGTGCAATCGGCTTTCGCGATCAGCTGCAGGACGTGCTGGCGCTGCTCCACATCGAGCCAGAACGAACCCGCGCGCATATCCTCCAATGCGCCGGGCATCAGTTCACGCAGGGCGACGTCCTCCATTGGTGGCACCCGCCCTCGGATCGAGGGGTGCGGACACGTTGTTCTGACGACCTCATTTGGCTGCCCTATGCGGTCGGCACCTATGTGCAGGCGACGGGCGATCTCACCATCCTCGATGAAGAGATTCCCTTCCTGGATGCGCCGCCGCTCAAACCTGAGGAGGAAAACCGCTACGCCCGCTTTGATGCAGCGGGCACCCTGCGGCCGCTGATTGATCATTGCGAACGGGCCCTGGAGCATGGGCTGACCGCAGGTTCCAACGGGTTGCCGCTCATGGGCGCCGGCGATTGGAATGACGGAATGGACCGATTGGGTCGCGAGGGTCGTGGCGAGAGCATCTGGCTCGCCTGGTTCGGCTCGGTCACTGCGGACCTGTTTGCCGATGTCAGCAGGCGCGCCGGACGAGGAATGAGCGCATTGCGTTGGGCCGAGCGGGCGCGGGAACTGCGAGAACGTGCCGAAGAAGCTGGATGGGACGGCGCATGGTATCGGCGCGCATATGATGACGAAGGACATCCGCTCGGTTCGGCGACCAATGACGAGTGCCGGATTGATTCCATTTCTCAGTCCTGGGCGGCCTTTGCGGGTGCTGAACCAGAGCGCGTGCGGCAGGCATTGGACGCTGCGTGGCGGGAACTGGTGAGTTCGGAACACAAGCTGGCGCGCCTCCTCTGGCCGGCTTTCGATAAGGGCGCGCGCGATCCGGGTTATATCAAGGCCTATCCGCCGGGCATTCGCGAAAACGGGGGGCAATATTCGCATGCCGCCGCCTGGCTTGGCATGGCGTTTGCCGAACAAGGGGAGTCCGATAAGGCGTTCGCCATCTTCGATATGATCAATCCCGTTCGACGCTCCGACGAGAAGGCAAAGGCGGAACGCTATGCGCTCGAGCCCTATGTCGTCGCAGGCGATATCTCTGCTGCCGACCCCCATAGCGGGCGCGGCGGCTGGAGCTGGTATACCGGGGCAGCAGGATGGGCGTGGCGTCTAGCTGTCGAGGGCATTCTGGGCTTGAGACTTGTCGATGGCCACCTGACGATTGCACCGTCCATTCCTCCCTCGTGGGGCGGCTTCCGAGCCGTTTTGCGCGGTCCCGCCGGCACGATTTCGGTGCACGTCGACGATCCCGATCATCTGGGGCGTGGAAACGTGGAACTCACCGTCAATGGCGTGCGCCGGGGGACAGACGGTATCCCATTCCCGACAGATGGCGCTGAGATCGAAGTCAGGGCGCGACTGGCGACTTGAGAATACCGCGCCGGCCGATCCTGTGACCGCGCCTTTGTCGTGCAGCGCGGAGCAGGTGCAATCTGTTGGAGTCAGCAACGGGAAGTCCTGGCGACAAGGAAGGCAAGAGGCTTCACCGGATCGCAGGAGACAAATGGAGACAACAAATGAAAGCAGCCAGTGAACAGCGCCCGCCACTCACGATCTCGGCCTCGCCGAGGTGCTATTGCGGCGTTGTTTCGATCGAAGTCAAAGCGGGGCAAACATGAGTATTGCCGCGCAACTGCTGCTCGGCGCACTGGTGGTGGCGGTGACGATGATCGCGCAGGCGGGCTTTGTTGCCGCGGCCTTCGCCGCATCAGACCGCCTCGTGCCCCCGCGCGTTCGGAGTAGCCGGCTGGCAAGCATGCTGATGCTCGCGGCCGCAACGATCTGGATGCTGGCCGCACTGACCTTCGCGGCATGGTTGTGGGCCGGTCTGTTCCTGTGGCTCGGCGCTTTCGGCTCGCTTGAGCCGGCGCTCTATTTCGCCACCGTGTCACTCACGACATTGGGTTTTGGAGACGTCGTTCTTGCTGAGGATGTCCGGCTCCTGTCTGCGGTTGTCGCCGCCACGGCCTGATCATGTTCGGCCTCAGTACGGCGTTCCTGATCGAATTTGTCAGCGATGTGCGCGAGGAGGAGGAAGAGCGGATCATTGAAAAGGGTCCGTAGAGGGAGGAGGGTCCGAATTTCGGAACGCCCTCACAGAACAGAATAATTTTCGCGCCACCAACACCTTTCCTCACACTGGAGAGCCGACAGCCGCCACGGGACAAAATGCGGAGGCTCTCGAGGCGAAGCCGTCACAGGCGCCCGGATCGGGCAATCGCGCGCGAGAGGCGCAGCGTATACCATAGCGCGAGGAAATAGCCGACCAGAGCGAGCAGGGGCATGCCCAGGATGCGCGGGCCGATGCTATGCTGCATGAGCAGCGACGAGGCAATGTATAGTCCGAGGGTTACGAGAGCCAGCGCAAGCCGGTTGCCCGTGCGTTCCAGACCGGCTTCGGTGCGCTCGATCTGCGGCAGATGAATCTGAAGCGCGGGATGAAACCCCTCCCGCCGGGCCTCGGAAAGCCACGCTGCAGCGGCGCCTGGCAGGTCATAAACCGCAAGGCCAGCCTCAAATCTCAGTCGCGAAAGCGCTGCATGTGACGGACCCTCGGCCAGGGCCATGATTGCAGCGTTGCCCCTTTCAATGAGGGTATCGAGAACGTTCATCGCCGGGTCGAGCGTATGCAATGCATGCTCGACAAGAAACAGGGCTCGCATGAGGACAATCAGATAATGGGGCAACAGTACCGACTCCCTGTTACCCAGCCGCGAAATACGAAGGAACAGGTCCGCCATCGACCATTGCCGCATCGGAAGCGACGCGTATTCGGTCAGGAACTCCTCTAAGCCGTGGACGATTGCCTGCCGTTCACCGGAGATCCGTAGCAGTCCGAGTTCGACTGCCGCATCAAGCATCCAGTCGGCATCCTGATGAACAAAGGCTCGAACGAACAGCGCCAGCCGCCGCCGCGTCGCATGGTCGAGCTGGCCGGTCAGTCCGAAATCATGAAAGCAGATTGTTCCAGCGTCCATGAAGAAGAGGTTCCCGGGATGGGGATCGCCATGGAAGAAACCCAATACGAAGATCTGGTGCAGATAGATTTCTACGAGGTTGGCGGCGTAGCGAGGCCCAGAGCCGGCCAGGGCTGCATCGGAGAGCAGGCGGCCTGAGGAGAATTCCTGGACAAGCACGGTTTCGGAGATGAGGTCATCGATAACTTCGGGGACGTGGACCGTTTCCCAATCCGCAAATGCATCGGCAAAACGGCGAACGGCTCGTGCTTCGAGCCGGAAGTCGGTCTCCCGGCGCAGATTTGTCCAGATCTCATGCGCCAGGCGCACTGGCTCGAAGCGCGCGATTCTGGAGGACAGGGTGCACAGCAGGCGCAGCAGCCCTATCAGCGCGCGCATGTCACGATCGATCTGCGACCTGATCCGCGGGCGTCGCACCTTGATGATCGCTTCGCGGCCGTCCGGCATTTGGGCACGGTGCACCTGCGCGATCGATGCGGCGGCGAGCGGGGTCTCGTCAAATGAACTGAACAGGTCGTGGATTGGCTTGCGGAGGCCAGTCTCGATCTCATGCCTGGCGGCAGCCTGCGGGAATGGCCTGGCGTCCGCCTGAAGCTTGCTCAGCGCTGCAATGTACCGGTCGGGCAAAAGGTCGCGGCGCAGGCTGAGCCCCTGGCCGACCTTGATAAAGGTCGGGCCCAGGCGCTCAAGGGTCGCGCGCAGCCGATCAGGCAGCGTCGAACGGTTGTCCGTGCCGCCTCGGAGTCGTTCGTAAACTGCAACGATCAGGAGACCGAACACCGCTCCACCGATGCGCAAGAACCTCGCAGCTAGCATCATCGGTGCCCGCCTCTTCGTTCGCCACCATGGCCGCCTAAACGCGCCCCTTCAAATCGGTGCGCGCAAATCCATGCTTTGCTCGGGGCAAAGGTCGCGTCCAGGTCAGGTGCTCATAGACACTCGCCCAGTAGAGACCGAATGCGCCGCCGAACATCAATTCCTCGAGCGGTATTCCGCCAGACATCAGCCCCGAAAGTGCCGGCAAATTCCAGACATGTTCGATGTAGCCCGGTGCGCTGAACCGAAGGCCAATCATGAAGATTGCGTAGAAGGCGAGGAAAAGCAGACCGCCATAGAGCGTCTTGGCGCCAAGATCCGGGCGGCACAGAACAGCGGCTCCAGCCCCGGACGCCATGGCGATCACGGCCGGGTAGATCGGATTCCACCCCAGCGTGAGCAGCGGCAGGAAGACCAGAACCGGCGCCGCCAGCGCGAGGCGATGGAACCGGTGCGGGCCATGCGGCGGAACCGGGCGTGTGACCCGCCGTGCCGCCAGATTATAGAGCACGGCGCCGATCCCGCCGATGCTGAATGAAAAGATGATGCTCTCCAGATCAAAGCCGGTCCTTTGCGCGAGGTCGAAGAGGCTCGGCGGGGACCAATAAGCCGGCACGAACAGCGGCTCGCTCAAACCGAAGGGCGCGGTACCGAGCGCAGCCCGCAGCATCAGCGTCCTGTGCTCACGAAATGAGCCGTAAATGACGATAAATGCCAGGAGGAAGGCCAGTGCCCAAAATAACCAGATGTAGTGATAGCCGGTCACGCGCGTTGCCGGAATTGCAACGGCGCGTCTACCGGTTCGCTGCGATCGTAATCGGTGATGTAGTCGCGGGTCAGGGGGACCGCGTCCCGGCGATGGGCCAGTTGCAGCTGGAACACCATCAGCGGCCCGTGGCGGAAAAGCATTTCGCAGGCCGCAAGATAAAATTCCCACATACGGCAGAAACGTTCGTCATAGAGTTCAGCCGCTTCGGCGCGCCGCGCCTGGAACCGTTCGTGCCAGTGCTTCAGCGTATCGGCATAATGCACCCGCAGGATCTCGATATCAGTGATCCACAAACCCGACTTTTCAACGGCTGCCACCACCTCCGATAATGCCGGGATGTACCCGCCGGGGAAGATATATTTGCTGATCCAGGGATCGGCGCCTCCGGGCGGCTCCATGCGCCCGATCGAGTGGATGAGCGCAACGCCATCCGGTTTGAGTGTGCGTGCCACCGATTTGAAGAAGGTGGAATAATCCGGCGGCCCGACATGTTCGAACATTCCGACTGAGACGACCCGGTCGTAAAGACCCATCTCCTCACGATAATCCCGGAGTTCGAACCGGACCTGGCGGGAGAGGCCCGCCGCCTCGGCGCGCGCGCGTGCAGCCGCGAGCTGTTCGGTCGAGAGCGTGACGCCCGTTACATTCGCCTTCGCCGCCTGCGCAAGCTCAAGCGCGAGCCCGCCCCAGCCCGAACCGATATCGAGCACCTCGCATCCGGGCTCGAGCAGTAGCTTTGCGGCCAGATGCCGTTTCTTGGCCGCCTGTGCTTCCTCGAGCGTCTCGTCCCCGGTAGGGAAATAGGCGCAGGAATATTGGCGATCGGAATCGAGAAACAGATCATAGAGCGCGCCCGAGAGATCATAGTGATGCGCGACGTTGGCGCGTGCGCGGTGGCGATGGTTGCGCGGACTCCGATTGCGACCGGTCCGCGCCCGCAGGCGCTGGATCGGATGGCGATCGAACGCCTCCAGCCCGTCGATCGCCAGTTGGAGGAGGTCGTGCAGCGAGCCACGCTCCAGCGTCAGCGTTCCCTCCATATAGGCCTCTCCGAACGCGAGCGAAGGATTGAGCGCGAGGCGCAGAGGCAGCTTCGGGTCGTGCAGGCGCACTGTCACTTTGGGACCGGGACGATGACCGAGGAATTCATGCGATCTTCCCCGATGATCGATGACGGTCAACTGCCCCGTTTGGATCATGGAGCGTAGCAACCGTGAAAGCAACGGCAAGGAACGCGCAGTTCCCGGTGACGAAACGAAGTTCTGCATCAGTGGTCATCCTTATCGGCCAAGACGAAGCCTAGTCACAGACGCCGGGCGAGAGGATTCCTTACACATTCGCCGCAGATCGTCAGGGAGCTTCGCGCAGCTGGCGCATTCGTTCGGCATCGCTGCACTGGCAATCCAGGAACCCGTGAATGACACAGGTGTGGCACATCTGTTCGAGCCGCTGTTTGAGCGCCTGGCGCGCGCGATGTAGCCGGACCGTGACATTGTTGAGCGTGATCCCGAGACTAACGGCAACCCTGTCCCGGGGCTCACCGAGCAAATCGACACGCCAGATGACAGCGGCATATTCCGCCTTGAGTGTCGGCAGCAGCTTATAGAGGCATTGACAGACCGCGTCGTCGATCTCCTTGTCGGGTTCGATCAGCGCTTCGGCCATATTGGCGAGTTCAACGGGATCCACGCCATGCTCGCGCCCCCGGCGCGTTGCCGCTGCGCGCTGATGGTCGACAAGCGTCGTCGCAAGCACCCGTCCGAGCCAGCCGCGAACCGTGCGCACATCGCGCAGATCGCCCGAGCGTTCCAGCGCTTTCAGGATGAAGCGCTGCAACACTTCCTCAGCCTCGTCATTACTGTAGAGGCGACGGCGCAGGAATTTGAGGAGATCGCGGTGACTCTCCACCAGCGCCCTTCTGACCGCCGCGACCATTTCCGACGGCTCTGCTGCTTTGTGTCGTGCGTCTTTTTCCCGTTCATCAGCCATGAAGATCCTCCATCTCCTAGACGGCAGAGTGCGCCGAACATTACGCACAAATGGGAGAAGCTGTTCGCTGTAATGATTGGCGTGAGCCATCGTCCTAACGAACGCAGGCCGGCATTTTACCGGCGGCGGGCGAGGGGCATCGGGATCCGCTCGCCACGCGGCAAAATTCCCGACGCAAAGAGGTCTTCGATGAAATTTCTACCCACCATCCTCACGGCCATGGCCGTTACCCTCGTCCCGGTGGGCGCCTACGCCCAGTCGGCACAGACTCATACGCCAGGTATCGGCCACAGCGTCTTCATGCGCGGGACGGTTGTGCGCGCCTCGGGCAACGACCTTGTCGTCTGCATCGGTAGCGCCGACGGTGCCGAGCCCGGTCAGGAACTGACAGTCTATCGCGTATCCGAGCATCCGCATGGCCCCAAAGGGCCACCGAGCTTTCTGCGGACCGAGGTCGGCACAGTGCGGATACAGCAGATCATCGACCAGCATTTTGCAAATGCCACCGTGACGTCGGGAGCGATCAAGCGCCACGATATAGTCGAGTTGCGGCGGCCCTGACACGGCCTCGTAGCGTCGCGACGCTGGCTTGGAGAGCGGCGTCACGATTGCGGTAATTTGATACTGGCAAGGAGACGATCATGAACGCGGAGCCAGTCTATATTCTCGGCTTTGATGACCCGGCTGCTGGCGATGTCGCCACGGTCGGCGGCAAGAACGCGTCACTTTCGAACATGGTGCGGACCATGCGCAGCGCAGGCCTTGCTGTCCCCGACGGGTTTGCCACGACCGCGTGCGCCTTTCGCGATTATATCGATGCCAACGGTATCGAATCGTCTTTGCGAGCGCAGATTGCCGCCTTCCAGGCGGGAAGGGCGCCACTGCATCAAACAGGCGAGACGATTCGTCGCCTGTTCCTTGAAGGCGAGTTTCCGACAGCGATGGCCGAGGCGATTCGCGAGGCCTATCAGGGTCTCTCACGCGCCGCAGGCGTCGATGAGCTGGGCGTGGCTGTGCGCAGCAGCGCGACGGCCGAAGACCTGCCGGATGCCAGCTTCGCCGGCCAGCAGGAGACATTCCTCAATGTTCGCGGCGAACGCGAACTCCTCGATGCCTGCCGCCGCTGCTTTGCATCGCTGTTTACCGATCGCGCGATCAGCTACCGTGAGGCGAAGAACTTCGATCATTTGAAGGTCGCTCTGTCGATCGGCGTGCAGCGCATGGTCCGTTCCGACCTCGCCGGATCCGGTGTCATGTTCTCGATCGACACGGAGACGGGCTTCCCGAGAACAGTCGTGGTCAGCGCCGCCTGGGGGCTGGGTGAGACCGTCGTTCAGGGAAGCGTGAATCCCGACAAATATCTGGTCTTCAAGCCGCTGCTCGATGAGCCGCGAGTACGCCCGATCATCGAGCGCACATTGGGCGAAAAGGAACGCAAGCTTGTCTATGCACGGGGCGGCAGCGCGCGCACCGTGCTTCGCGATACGACAAGGCGCGAGCGCGAGTCCTTTGTACTCGACGATGAAGAAGTGCTCCAGCTGGCGCGTTGGGCCATGCTCATCGAAGACCATTATGGCCGGCCAATGGACATGGAATGGGCCAAGGACGGCGAGACGGACGAATTGTTCATTGTCCAGGCGCGTCCCGAGACGGTGCAGTCCAGCCGCCACACCGCCAGGTTGAGATCCTATCGCCTGAAAGAGAAGGGCAAGACGTTGCTCACCGGCTCGGCGATCGGTGAGGCGATCGCGACCGGTGCGGTATGCATCATTCGCAGCCCTGCCGATATCGACCGTTTCAGGGACGGTGCGATCCTCGTGACGGAGATGACCGATCCCGACTGGGTGCCGGTCATGAAGCGCGCTGCGGGCATTGTCACCGATCATGGCGGTACGACGAGCCACGCGGCGATCGTCAGCCGCGAACTCGGTGTGCCGGCGATCGTTGGCACCGGTAACGGCACCGATGTGCTGAGCGAAGGCCAGGCGATAACCTTGTCCTGCGCGGAAGGCGATCGTGGCCACGTTTACGAGGGCGCGCTCGCCTTCGATGCCGAAGATATTGATCTTGCCGCAATACCCGATACTCGCACCGCGATCATGGTGAACCTTGCAAGTCCGGCGGCCGCATTGCGCTGGTGGCGTCTGCCGGCAAAGGGCGTCGGGCTAGCCCGTATGGAGTTCATCGTCAGCAATGCGATCAAGGCGCATCCGATGGCCTTGCTGCACCCCGAGCGCGTCACCGACGCTTCCGAGCTGCGCCAGATTCGCGCGCTGACCTCGGGGTTTGCCAATCCGGCCGAATTCTTCATCGAGACGCTCGCACTTGGCATCGCCAAGATCGCCGCGGTTTACCACCCATATCCCGTGATCGTGCGGTTGAGCGACTTCAAGACGAATGAGTATGCCCATCTCCTGGGCGGAGCCGCCTTCGAGCCGAGCGAAGAAAATCCGATGCTCGGGTTCCGGGGCGCCTCGCGCTATTATGA
Organism: Novosphingobium sp. PP1Y; assembly: GCF_000253255.1. Classification (NCBI taxonomy): domain Bacteria; kingdom Pseudomonadati; phylum Pseudomonadota; class Alphaproteobacteria; order Sphingomonadales; family Sphingomonadaceae; genus Novosphingobium; species Novosphingobium sp. PP1Y. Next base: position 2,479,117 of record NC_015580.1, read on the forward strand.
TGAACGCTATCGCGAAGGCTTTGCGCTTGAATGTCGCGCGCTGAAACGTGTTCGCGAGGACATCGGCTTTCGCAATGTCATCGTCATGGTGCCTTTCTGCCGGACACCTGCAGAGGCGGATCGTGTGCTGGAAGTGATGGCGGAAAATGGGCTCGCTCGGGGCGGCGCCGACCTCGAAGTCTACATGATGTGCGAGATCCCGTCGAACGTCATCCTTGCCGAGCAGTTCGCGACGCGTTTCGACGGGTTTTCGATCGGCAGCAACGATCTGACCCAGTTGACGCTTGGCGTCGACCGCGACTCGGGCGATCTTGCACCGTTGTTCGATGAACGAAGTGAAGCAGTCACCCGCTTGATCGACGAGGCCATCGTCAAGGCCCATGATGCCGGAATCAAGGTCGGCATCTGCGGACAGGCTCCCAGCAACTATCCCGAGTTCGCGGCTTTTCTCGTGCAGGAGGGTATCGATTCAATCTCGCTCAATCCGGACAGCTTCGTGGCGACGATCCGCCATGTCGCCGAGGTCGAGCGAGCACTCGCGTCCGGAAGCCGAACCGACACTGCGACCCGCAGCACTGAAACCGCGCAATAGAATGAGGCCATGACCCTCTGCGGGCGAACTCACCCTGCGCTGCCCAACGGCTTGGCGTTCTGGATCGTGCAGCAGTGTCGGATCGCTCTCTGCACGAATCCCACAGACCTCGGCGCCCTGGGGAGCAAGCGTCCACCACGCGGACGATGAAGGTATATCGACGTGAATCGCACACGAGCTCGACCGCGCAGGATTCCCGGCAAGCAATACAGCCGGTGGAGCGACGGTGCGAACCATGCTGTGGAGGCGTTGCGGTCCCGGATTTTCGATTTCGCGTGGGCGCTATGGACAGCGCTGTTCGCGCCGGTGATTCCGCTCTTGTGGCTTGCCGGCTCGCCGCCACGGCTTGTCCGCAAGCTCACGCGGATCTGGGCGCGGGGCGTGCTTGTCGAACTCGCCTGGATCGTCGGGCTCAACTATGTCGAACAAGGGCGCGGCCACATTCCGCATGAACCCTGCCTCATCATCTGCAACCATCAGTCGACCTGGGAGACGCTGGCGGCGCTCGTGCTGTTTCCCGATGTCGCGATTATCGCGAAACGAGAGCTGCTGCGAATCCCGGTGCTGGGTTGGTTCCTGCGCCGGTCGCCGATGATTATCATAGACCGTTCCGACGGTGCGGCGGCGCTTCGGACGATGATAGAGGAGGGCACTGCCGCGCTCGCCGACGGGCGATCGGTGCTGATCTTTCCGGAAGGAACGCGCAGATGTCCGAGTGAACCGATCCAATTCAAGCGCGGCGTCGATCTGCTCTACAAGAGGTTGGGCGCGCCGGCTTTGCCTGTCGTCGTCGATTCGGGGAAGTTCTGGGGTGTCGCTTCTCGTCGCAAACGGCGGGGCACGATTACGGTGACCTATCTTTCCCTCATCCCGGCCGGGTTGAGCCTGGCCGATTTCGCTCGCCACGGCGAGCAGCAGATGCAGGCGGTGCATGCGGCTGCATCGCTGGTCGAATAGGGTCGATGCATGTTATTCTCTCTTCGCTGGGAGCGGTCCGCCGATTTAGAGAAGCGGACTGAGCAAACGGGCGACATTCTCGACAGTCTTCGCGAGCAACGGACGCTGACTCCATTGCTCCGGTGCCAAGCGCTCGCCTCTCGCGATATTGAGTGCCTGTTCCGCCTGAAGGCCCGCAGTCGCGGTCCTATCGTAGATGATCAAGCTGGCTTCACCGTTCAACAGGAAGGAACGTATATCGATGTTGCTTGAACCGATAACGGCGATTTCGTCGTCGATGGTGAGGTGCTTGGCATGGAGAAAGCCATCATGGAATAGGTGAATGGCGACTCCGGCCCGCAGCAGTTCGTCATAATAGGAACGCTGCGCAAGACCGACCAAGGGGTGATCGGCAACACGCGATAATATAAGTTTTACCTCGACGCCGCGCAGGACTGCTGTTTGCAGCGCCTTCAACAAGGCCTCGTCGGGAATGAAATAGGGTGTGGTGATCGTGATGCGGTGACGAGCGCCATGGACGAGCGCGACGATCAGCCGTTCTGCACCGGATATGGGGTAATCGGGACCGCTGGGTAACAGTTGGGCAACGGCTCCGGCGCGTGGATGGTGATGGGGGAAGAGCGCTGGACTGTCCAGTACGCGCCCTGTCTCGAGGAACCAGTCGGCGACAAACACCGCCTGGAATTCGAGTACAACCGGCCCGCTGGTTCGCGCTACAAGTTCCCTGTTGACGAGACCCGGAGAGAACTCCGCCGCTATCAGATTCTGAGAGCCGATGTAGCCGCAGCGCCCGTCGATGATGACGATCTTGCGGTGATTGCGCAGGTCGACCCGCGTTGAGCGCCGCTGGAAGAAGGTGACGGGAAGTGCGCGTTCAATCTCGACGCCGCCCGATGCGAGGCGCCGTCTCAGGCGGCGCGCCCAGGGACGCGAGCCCAGAGCGTCGATCAATACCCGGCATGCGACGCCGCGTTCAGCCGCCCGCAGCAGCGCATCGACTACTCGCCCGCCGGTGAGATCGTCGGCAAACATATACATCAGGATGTGAACATGGTCGGCGGCGTTCTCGATGTCGGCGACCAGTCGGTCGACCATGCCGTCATAGTCCGATAGAAATTCAACGCTATTGCTGCCGAGCGTCGGGAACTGGCCAAGCCGTTCGATCAGAAGCGCGGCTGGCAAGAAGCGTTCCGGTAGGTCTGGCCGACAGCAATGTTGCGAATGTTTGATTTCGCGCGAGGCTCTGGCGAGGAGATCTTGGGCAGCCTCGAACCGCCGCTTCCGCCACCGTGGATAGGTGGGGCGTCCGATTATCAGATAGAGAACGAGCGCCGGGATCGGCAGGAAGAAGACGAGAAGCAGCCAGCCGCGCGCGGCTTCGGGCGAGCGCCGGAACGGCACGACCACCAGCATTATAATCCGAATTGCCCATTCGACCGCAATGTAGCCAAGGCCGAGAGGGTCGATAGCACCGAGATTTGTCACGGTTAGTTCCCTTTCATCGGGGTCCATGCCAAACGGCTCTGGTCACATCTCCCTCCGTCGATGTTACGCAATTCGTCAATCTGGAGCGAGATTTTCGCCGACAGCGGCGCCCTGCGGGAAAGCTCGACGGATACGCGACATCGTCAGAGCGTTGCAATTGGTTGCTCGGCGACGGAACGCCAGCTGCGTTGACGATAACGCCATAGGTAAGGAGAGCGTCGAGTGGCCTCCCTTGGTTCGGCGTTACCGCTGGCGCGACCACGAGACTCTCCTTCGTGCTGACGGCGCTTCGGTATATTGCCAGTCGAACCGCGAGAGGCCGGTCTCCGTGCTTGGCCGCGATAATGGCGCCTTCCCGGCCAAGCATGACGGCCACGGCGCAAACCGCGTCGCCGGCACTCGGGCTGAGAGGCACAGCGGCAATCGGCTTCACAAGCGCATTCTCAGGTGTCCTTGCCACGTTATCCGGCAGACTTCTCCGCCACGGGCCCATCGGTTTCGTGGGCGGCCGTATCGGTGCCTGGCTCGCGAGCTTTCCACCAGATCATCGCCAATAGATACAGGGACATCAGCGCGCCGCCAAAGCAGAAGACCGAAATATATGCAAACCGGAAAAAAAGATTGGTCACCAAAAATACGAATGCGACCAAAAGTCCAAATATCCGAACCTCGGGCCGCGAAGCGAGAAGCAGAGGCAAAATGACCGCGGTGAAATAGATGACGACGGTAAGCTCGCGAGCGACAAGAAAATCGAACAGCATGATTCCGCCATAGGAAATCGCATGCGGAAGAAATGTCACGGACATCCAGTCTTCGTGCACAAGATAAGGCAGGTATTGCCCTCCGCCTAGGACCGCGCCCATGACCGCAAAGCCGAGATAAAGCGGTTTGCGGCGGACCGGCTCGAGAAAGAAGATTGCCGAGGGCACCCAGACCGGCCAGGCCAGCCAGGAGAAGAACATGTACGCAAGCGTGAAGCGCTGGACCGCCGCAGGATCGCTTGCAGAGCCGGACGTCCAGACCAGGCCCTCGAACAACTGCTGGATGCCGAACAGGAAGGGCAGGGCGCAGATTCCGAGATAACGGCGATCTGTCCGGAATGCGATATAGCTGCTCGCGAGCCCGGCTGGCAGGAGCACGGTAGCGGCGGCGAAGCTGGCTTCGGCTGAGAAGCACATGTCAGTCCTGCTTCGCTGTGGGCGGGAAGGCCAACCTGGAGCAAGCCCTTGCGGCACGGATAGCCATTGCCGGGAGAAGATGGTCGACCGCGTTCGTGGCGAGACCATTTTGAGGTAGCCACGACGCATGGCTTCGTTCTTGCCGGGCCACAACGCTTCCGCTGGTCGGAACCAGCCGGCGAACGTGCGCGCTGCGCTGACAGAGCCAAGCTAATGGGATCGTCCTCATCACGGTGCAATAAGACCCTGTTCCAGCGCAGCATTGTCATAGAGGAAGACGGCGTTCGGATCGGGGAGGCGATGATCGGCGTGTGACGCTTCGCCGAGACGGCTCAGCAAATCGCTGATCAGCGAAAGCCGCGTGTGATGTTTGTCGTCGGCTCGAACCACGGTCCACGGTGCGGCGATGCTGTGCGTGCGCGCAAGCATTTCGTTGCGAGCCGTGCTGTAAGCGTTCCAGCGCTTTGTGGCTTCATCGTCAACCGGGCTGATCTTCCACTGTTTAAGGGGATCCTTCCGTCTTGCCGCAAGGCGCTTTTTCTGCTCCGACTTCGAGATATCGAGATAATATTTGACCAATGTGATGCCGCAATGGGCAAGAAGCTGCTCGAACATCGGCACGGTCGCCATGAATTCCTCATAGTCGGCGTCTGTGCAATATCCCATTACCCGCTCGACGCCAGCGCGGTTATACCAACTGCGGTTGAACAGAACGATCTCTCCTGCAGCCGGGAGATGACTCGTCCAGCGCTGGAAATACCAGGATCTGCGATCATGGTCCGACGGTGGACCCAGCGCGACCACGCGCGTTTCGCGTGGGCTGAGATGCTTGACGATTCGTTTGATCGTCCCGTCTTTGCCTGCCGCATCCCTTCCTTCGAAAATGATCAGCAATTTGCGGCCATCGGCGATGATCTGCCGCTGCAGGGCGCTGAGCCCGACCTGGAGCGCGCGAAGCTGCTCGGCATAGGAGTGCTTCTCCTTTTCATTCATGCTCATCTGCGCCTCTTCACTTTCAGGCTTTGCGCGGACTTCCTCGGTCCGCCCTTCGCGATAACAATTCGACCCATAATAATCGTCCCCGCCAAGGGTACTCGTGCTCTCAGGATGGCGGGTTGGAATGATGGGTGGACGAGAGCTTTGACCATGTCGGGATAAATCCGGGAACCCGCTTCATGTACGCGCGGTACTCTTCGCCGAAAGTCGCGAGCGCTTCGCGCTCTTCGTTTCGCGCCAAGCGGACATACATGAAGGTGAGGACCGGGAACATCGCGAGGGTCAGCACGGTCGGCCATTGGAACAGGAACCCGAGCATGATGAGAATGAACCCGTCATATTGCGGATGCCGCACATAGGAATAAATGCCTTCTGTCGCGAGGAGATTGTTCTTTTGCGCGCGGTAGAGGCGGGCCCAACCGCTCGAAATAAGCCAGAAGCCGCCTCCGATCAGAACGAAGCTCGCAATATGAAACGGCCCGAAATGGGGGTTGGCCTGCCACCCGAACAGTTCTTCGAGGAGGTGTCCGGCGTCATGCGAGAACCAGTTCACCTCCGGATAGCGGCTCTGGAGCCACCCCGAGAGCAGATAGATGGTCAGCGGGAAGCCATACATTTCCGCGAACAGAGCAACGAGAAAGGCGCTGAAGGCGCTGAACGAGCGCCAGTCGCGCTTTGTCTGCGGTTTGAAGAAGCTGAATGCGAAAAAGATGAAGATCGCGGCATTCACGAATGCCAGACCCCAGAGCCCATATGCGGGTGCTTCGCTGTGCATGGCCTTGCCTCCGGATCAGTGGCGGTGGGAGCCGGAACCGGCTGCCGTGTCCGTGCCGGGCCGACCCCTTCCATGGTCGAGAGGGGCGTGCCCGCCATGTCCGCCATGGCCACCATGCATGAACATATGTAACAGCGGACAGGCCAGCAGCAGTAGCACCCACGGAAGAATTCCGAGCATATGCGCCCGGTGCTCGGCCAGAAGGAAGAATGCTGCGATTCCGGCGAAGGCGACAAAGGCGAGCGCGATGCGCCAGGTCGAACTGTTGGGCCTCGCGCCCGTTGACCGGTCATGTCTCTCGTAGTCCATATCTTGCACCCCATTCAGGCCATCAGGTCATGATTTAGCTGTTTGGAAAGACGCATGATCCACGTCCCCATTACAGTTGCCCTTGGTATGCGCGTCCAGATTTCCAACGCGCTAGCAATTGTGGGGCCGCCGCCGTCGATCAGACCGGCTTCATTCCTGGTCCGGATTGTCGGGAACGCCTGCCGAACGTTAGGATTATCATTAGAATTCCAAGGTTCGCACCATATTGTCGTTTTTCTATTGTAGTCTCTCCTAGTTCGGCTAACCATGCGGAGCACTGTGGCTGGCTCGCTGCACGAGAAGGATGCCGCCGAGAATCAGAATGGCGCCTCCGGCCTGTGTCCATGTGAGCCGTTCGCCGAACAGGGACGTACCGATAGCGAGGCCGATGATCGGTACCAGAAAGGTGAAGGCATTTGCCTTGGTGAGGCCAACCTGTTCCAACGCCCTAAACCAGAGCCAAAATGCAACTGAAGTGCCCAATACGGCCAAGGTGAGTAAAATCGCGGCAAATTCAAGCGACCAGGAAAATGAAGCCAAATCTTCGGTCGTAGTTGATAGAAGCGCCAGAGGAATTGCACCGATTGACAGTTGAAATCCCATCGCGATAAGCCCATCGGCTCGGCCTGTGAGGCGCTTGATGCCGATATTGCCTAGCGCAACACCGGTTACCGCAAGAGCAACATAGGCAATACCGAGGCGGTAATTGGGCATATCGCCTGAAGCGACAGCGGGCCAGGCAATGACAAAGACGCCAAGAAGGCCCACCACGAGGCCGGCCTTGCCACTCAAGGAAAGCCGCTCTTGCAGGATACCGTGGGCGAGAAGCGCGGTTAGAAGTGGCTGCGTATTGGTGATGACAGTCGCAATACCAGGCGTAACATATTCGGCGGCATGGAACATGCCCAGAAACCCAAGGGTCGTTGAGCCAAAGCCTACTGTGGTGATCAAAATCCAGGTATGAAAATCGCGGGGCAGGGGTCGGCGCAGCAAAATGGCCAGCAGAATGAGGCTCAGTCCAGCAATTGCGGCGCGCATTGCTGCAAAGGCGACGTGAGGAGCCAGGTCAAGACCTATAGTGATGAGCGGGAAACAGCCCGCCCAGAGCAGCATCACGGCAAGCAGCCTGATTATTGAACCGGTAGATATTTTGTTAGCACAGTGCACTCTTCGCCGCACGGCGCCCCAATAAAAGGCCATCCGATCATCAACCTTCCGCGAATATGAGCGACAGTGAACCGTCTGGTACCTCACACCGAACGCCCCATTCCCGATTCCGATGCGCGCGCTCGCTTTCGCTTTTTGTATAATCCTTGCCTCTGACCTCCCTACCCATCCGTTCGCCCTTGTGAATACCGCAGTTCCTTTCCGTATCGCTTGCGCGGACCTCGAACCTGATGACGTCTCTTGCGGTCGACAAATCCGCTTCATCGCTCCAATTCTCGAGCCTCCGGAAGTCTGCATGAAATCGCATACCGACATTGCGATGCCACGCGCGCACGAGGGCGCGACGCCCAGCACGCGCGAGAGCAATCGCGCAAACGAGGCCCGTCGGACCCGCGCCGATAACCATCACCTGGCCGCTTACATTATTACGGACGAAAGCCGGGTGCGCGTGTGTTGCGCGGACAGGAAACTCGGGGGCTGGCCGATCGTTTCCGGTCCCGGTTCCGGTCCGCGCGAGCAATGGCTGACCTTGGTGCGTGATCATCTCGCAAGTGGACGGCAGGCACGCTCGGGCTGCGGCGCGCAGTGAAGACTTGCCTCGGGGAGGTGCGGCGCCACCGGTGCTCGTGGCCTGCGATGGTGCATCAGCGCCGCCACGGCGAGCGAGGCCAGCCGTGCCGGCACCGGATCCGCGCGCGACGTCAGCACCACCGGCACCGCCAAGCCGACTGCGATGCCTGCCGCAGTGGCTCCCGCCAGGTATTCAAGGTTTTTCGCGAGGATGTTTCCCGAGACCAGATCAGGGACGAGCAGAATGTCTGCGTCACCGGCCACGGCTGAAGCAATCCCCTTGTCCGCGGCTGCCTGGCTCGAGATGGCATTGTCGAAGGCGAGCGGACCGTCGACCAGGGCGCCGGTAATTTGTCCGCGCTGCGCCATGAGCGTCAGACATGCCGCATCGAGTGTCGAGACGATTTCGGGGTTGACCGTCTCTATCGCCGAGAGGACGGCAGCCTTTGGCGTCTCGACCCCAAGGAGCTGGAATAGGTTGATCGCATTTTGCAGGATCTGGGCCTTGGCGCTGAGGTCGGGCGCGATGTTGATCGCCGCGTCGGTAATCCCGAGGAGTCTTGACCGGGTTGCGACGTCGACCAGGAAGACATGACTGACCCGCTCGCCTGGCACACGCAACCCAAGTTCCTTGTCGAGCATAGCGTGCATCAAGCTGTCGGTGTGGATATGTCCTTTCATCACTGCGTCGGCCTTGCCCTCGCGGGCGAGTTCCACAGCTTTTGCTGCCGCGGCAGTTCCCGAACCGGCGGGGACCATCCAATCAGCCGCCGGCGTCCATTCGATATCATTGCAGATCGCGGCGATCACCTCCGGATCGCCAACTAGACGCGGCTCGACCAAGCCGAGTCCCTGCGCTTCGCGCATAGTTTCCAGAACTTCCGATTGCGCGGCATCAGCTACAGCAACGCGAATGGGTCCAAGGCCGGTTGCCTGTTCGACGAGGCGCTGCAGATGTGGGGCAGGGGGGGCCAAGTTCACGCCACCTGCCTTGCGGGCTGCACGGCCAGCAGCCGGCGCATGTGCCGCGCTATCATTTGTTCTTCGTCGGTTGCGAATGCTTCAACGACGACGTGGCCCGCAGCCGACGAGATGACCCGTGCACCATCTGTGTTGCGCTTGGGATCCAGGGCGACGCCCAGATAGCCGAGATCCGCGCAAATGTCGGCGCGAACCATGGGTGCATTGGCGCCGATTCCGCCGGTAAATACCAGGCGATCGAGGCCGCCCAAGGCGGCGGTCAGTGCGGCCAAGTGTAAGCGCGCCTGATAGCAGAAGTACGCCACGGCCTCGAGAGCGGACTGGTCCGTGGGCCGTGCCAGCAATTCCTGCATGTTGCGGCTGAAACCGGACAATCCCAGCAGTCCCGATTCCTCGTAAAGGAGATGCTGGAGCCGATCTGCGGACAAGTCCATTTCTGTCAGCAAGTAAAGGATGATGCCCGGGTCGAGGTCGCCGCAGCGCGTCCCCATGGGCAGACCGCTCAATGTGCTGAAACCCATCGTCGTCTCGACGCTTCTGCCGCCCCTCAGCGCACACATCGAAGCCCCGTTCCCGAGATGGGCAACGATGACGCGCTCGCCATCGACGTCGACCTCCTCGCTGCGCAGCCGATCAACGACATATTCGTAGGAAAGGCCATGAAAGCCGTAACGGCGGATGCCTTGGTCACGCAACTCGCGCGGCAAACCCGTCAGGGTTGCGAGGTGCGGCATGCCATGATGAAAGGCGGTATCGAAGCAGGCGATTTGGGACAGGTCTGGGCGAGCGCTGCGGACTGCGGCGATTCCGGCCAGATTGTGCGGTTGATGCAGCGGAGCAAGCGGCACGAACTCGCGCAACCGCGCCTCCAGCGTCTCCGTTACGAATGTGGCGCAATCACATTCCGCGCCGCCATGGACAATGCGGTGCCCGACTGCCGCCAAACCGTATCCGGCGGTGTGCGGGTCGATCGCATCGAAAAGCAGATGCAAAGCCATGTCGTGGTCAGCGACTTGTGTCGCTTCATCGAACGCCGTCGTCCCTGCTACGTCAACGGCGTGAAAACGGCCATGTGCAAGGCCGATGCGGTCGATGGCCCCTGACCAGAGGCGCGCTGGGGGATCTACGGTCGAAAAGAGCGCGAACTTCACGCTCGACGAGCCGCTGTTAATGACCAGAATGGCATCGCCTGCAGCTGCTCGCAGTTGGGGCTGCGTGGGGCGACCATTGCTAGGCATGCTTGCTGCCCGCAAAGCCGTACAGCCAGCCAAAGATTTGCTCGCAGGTCTTGTCCCTGGCTTGCCGCGCGTCTTCGAGTGCTTGGGTGATCGCGCCGATTACGTCTTTTTCCCGCTGAACCAACGGCTGGTTGGGTGACAGCGGCTTGCGCCTTTGCGAGATCGCACCCGCCAACATTGCGGCACCGCGCATCCAGGGATTGAATGCCTCGGAATGGAGATAGCGGCTCGTCCGCATCGGGTGGAGCCACTTGAGCGCCTCGGCGGTCCAGGGATTGGCCAGTGCCTGCACCCACGGGCTCATGAAGGTCCGGTACAGCGCCTCGTTTTGCTCGGAGATCTGCCTGACGCGTTCGAATGCCTCGCGCGGATAATCCCTATCGAGATCCTCGACCTCGCGCGGTTCGAAACGGACACTGAAATCAGGCTTGTGACAATCCGGATCGCCGGAAGGATTGTCGATCTTCATTTCGTAAAGCCCCGGCGGCAGAGCTTCGATCTCCTCCAGGCTTTCGACGATGGCGCGATGCTCGAGACGCGCGACGCTCGCCGAAACAAAAATGCCAAGATGGCCGACATGAGGATTTGTCAGATAGACGATGCGTTGTCCCGCTTGCTTCAGGTCCTCGGTGTCGCGATAGACGGCAGGGATCCAGCCGAGCGCCTGCTGCGGCGGCGTGATGTTGTCGCCATAAGAGGCGAAGATGACGAGCGGGTTTCGGATGCGGCGCAAATCGGCAAAGGCCCCTTCGCAGATGCGCAGCCGTCCCTGCTCGAGCGCGTTGCCGATGAACAGATTTTCGACGATCGCAAGCATTTCTTGGCGACTGAGAAAGTAGAAGCCGTTCCACCAGCGTTCAAATTCCAGAAAGCGCTCGCGTTCGCTGTCGACATTGGCGAATAGATGCGCATATTTTTCCCAGATAGCCTTTTCCGGTTTCAGATTCTCGAAGTTCTCGGCAAGCCACGCCCCATCGAAGCGGCCGTTGCCCAGATCCGAGAGGAAATGCGTCAGCCACGCGCCCCCAAGTAGGCCGCCCGCCAGGCGCATCGGATTGATGCCGGATTCGCCGGCCCAGTAAGACAGAGGCGAACCGTTCAAGACCGCAGGGCCAACCAGGCCTTCGCAGTCGGCGGATAATAACGTCACCGCCCACCCGGCCTGGCAGTTGCCGTATGTAATCGGCGCTTTGTTCGGGTGCCGCCGTGCGACTTCTTCGACGAAACGCCGCAGCGTATGGAGGACGTCGGTGAGGGTTTGCGCGAGAGCGGGCTCGGGAAAGAAGATCACGAAATAGACCGGATGGCCTTCGCGCATGGCCATGCCGACTTCGGAATCGCGCTTGAATCCGCCGATGCCGGGGCCGTGGCCGGCGCGCGGATCGACGACGATGATCGGCGGTTTGTTGGGGTCGACGCAATCCTCCCAGCAATCTCCGCCGATCTCGGTGATGCGAAGAAGGGCGTAATTGGTCGGTCGCTCGAAACGGCGCGCGTCAAGCAGCGTCTCATATTGGAAATCGAGAAGTGGCGGCAAGCCGGCGCGCTCATGTTCGAGCATGTTGTTCGCCCGCTGACGCAGCGTATCCCAGAACAGGATCGTTCGCTCCATGAAATCCCGCTGATAGGCGACGAACTCGTCGAGCGTGGGAAGATCCGGAATGGGCCCGGAGTCCGAAGGAATTCGTTTTGGCGCTTCGCCCAGTGATTGGGGAGGACGGTTTCCTGATTGCCGCGACGGCGCCGCCGAAGTTGGTAATGTTCCGCTGGTTTGAATGGATGAAGAAGCCATAATTTCGCTGTTTCGCAAAAGATTGAAGAGCAAGCTGAAATTCGAATCACATCGCGGTCGCCGGAACTGGCGAGTCCTGCGCTGCGTTCCTGGCCGGTATCCTGCCGCGGCCAACACCCGTCAGTCTGGTCCGCTTGAGCATCAGCGCATTGATGGCAACAAGCGCGGAACTGCCCGACATGGCGAGTGCAGCAATCTCCGGGCTCAGCAGAACGGGATAGAGCACGCCAGCGGCGAGCGGGAAGGCGATGATGTTGTAACCGACCGCCCACCAGAGATTCTGGTGCATCTTGCGCAAAGTCGCACGCGACAGGGTGATTGCGCCGACGATATCGAAGGGATCGCTCTTCATCAGAACGACGTCCGCGCTTTCCATGGCGACATCGGTTCCCGCGCCGATGGCGAATCCGACATCGGCCTGCGTCAGGGCGGGCGCATCGTTGACGCCATCTCCGACCATGCCGACACGCTGGCCTTGCGCCTGCAGTTCCTTGACCTTATCGGCCTTCTGCCCCGGCAGGACATCGGCGAGCACAATTTCTATACCGAGTTCCGCGGCGATGCGCTTGGCCGTGCCCGCATTGTCGCCGGTGAGCATCGCGACCTTGACGCCGCGCTCGCGCAGTGCCGCAACCGTGGATTTGGCAGTCGGCCGAGGTGCGTCGGCAATCGCGATCAGGCCCAGTATTTCGCCGCCACGCGCGACATGGACAACCGTGCGGCCGGCGCCCTTCAACCGCTCGGCGGGTTCCGCAAGTGCGCCCAATGCAATGTTTTCATCCTCCATTACCTGACGGTTCCCGACAACCACCGAAGCACCTTCGACTACGGCACCCGCGCCCTTGCCCTCGCGGTTGGCGAAATTGCGGGCTTCCGGCAAAGTGATGCCCGATGCGCGCTCCAGGATCGCGATGGCAAGCGGATGTTCCGAGTTGCGTTCAATCGCTCCCGCCATGCGCAGCACCTCGTCCTGCGTATATTCCGCAGCCGCGACCACATCGACAACCTTGGGTTGCCCCATGGTGAGCGTTCCGGTCTTGTCGAAGACGATCACGTCAAGCTTGGTCGCGTCCTCGAGCGCGCCGGCATTCTTGAACAAGATGCCGTTCATCGCGCCAAGACCGGTGCCGACCATCACCGCCATCGGGGTGGCAAGACCGAGTGCATCGGGGCAGGCGATCACGAATACAGTGATTGTCAGCGTCAATGCGAACAGCAAGGTCGAGCCCAGCGCCCAGTACCAGCCGGCAAATGTGGCGAGGCCGATGACAATCGCGGCGAGCACCAGCCATTGCGATGCGCGATCCGCGAGCAGTTGCGCCGGCGCCTTGGAGTTTTGTGCTTCCTGGACGAGTTTGACGATCTGGGCGAGGGCGGTCTCCGCCCCCACTTTGGTCGCGCGGTAGCGGAAGCTGCCGCTGCGGTTGATTGTGGCGCCAATGACCGCATCGCCAGGGCCTTTGGAGACCGGCATAGATTCTCCCGTCAGCATCGATTCATCGACGTCCGACTTGCCATCGAGAATCTCGCCGTCGACGGGGATCTTGTTGCCGGGGCGGATCAGCACGACATCGCCTACGAGCACCTCGGCGGTCGGTACTTCGATCTCCTTCCCGTCGCGCAGGACTGTCGCCATCGGCGGTGCCAGGTCCATCAATGCGCGGATAGCCTGGGAAGCGCCGGCTCGTGCCCGCATTTCGAGCCAATGGCCCAGCAGAATGAAAACGAGCAGAACCGCCGAGGCCTCGTAGAATTGCTGGCCTTCGAAAAAGAAGGTGGTGCCGACGCTGAACAGATAGCCGGTGCCCACGCTCAGCAACACGAGCACCGCCATGTTGAGAACACCATTGCGCAGCGCTCGGATCGCGGCGACCACGAAGGGCCAGACAGGATAAAGGATCGCCGCGCTTGCAAGCAGGAACAAGGTGATGTTGAGATCGAGGCCGAAAGGTGGGGTCAGCAAGGGGCGGTCCATCCCCATTGGAGACAGGCCGAAGATCGGAAGACCAAAGATCAGGCTGATGAAGAACCGGTTGCGCATGTCGCGCGCCATCGCGGCCATGTCCATCCCCGCGCCGTGCCCCATTTCATGAGCCATGGCGTCGTGCGCCGCCCCCCCTTTGGCGGCAGCAGCGACGGCTCCCGGCTGATCATGATGGACGTGACCGGACGCGGAGCCCGCGCGGTTCTGGCTGTTGTCGTCTGGAGTCACCACGGCATCTCGGGCGCAGACATGCCGGGGGACGAGACGGCCGCCGCAGTGAAACCCGCAGTCATTGATGATGCCGCGCAACTCGCCGACATTTATCAGCGTTTCGTCAAAGACGACCGTTACGCTCTCGGAAGCGGGACTGGCTTCGGCGCTGAGCACTCCAGCGCGTTTTGAAAGCTGCTTTTCGACGCCAAGATGGTCGAGGCATTGGAACAGCCCGCGGGCTTCAAGTGTCACGGTTGGCAAGGCAAGGCTCCGTTGTTGGTGTGGCTGGCCGGCGGTGTTCAGCATGGCCACAGGTGTTCGAGGGGCCAAAGGGGGCGTGCGACCCCTCGAACAGAGTGGTGCGGCGCACAAAGTGCTGCGCCACACGTGTTCAGCCTACAAAATCATCCGGTCGATTTGCACCCTTGTGAGTGCTTCGTTGCCGCGTCTTCTGTGGCTCCTGGGTCTTGTGCGCCGGTATCTGCGGGACTTGCCGCCCGCTTGTTGCCGCAGCAGCATCCCGACGACTCCGTATTCTTGTCAGGCGCCTCGTTCTGTTTCACTCGGCTCGTCATGAATACCTCCATTAGTGGCTCCCTCCCTGAGGGGATATGGTTCAAGACGCACTGGCGGCATGAAACTTACAGTCCGGATCCGGAACCTTGGAAACCAGTTGAACCAGCCCTGGCCGGAGGGGGCCAGACTGGAGGATGCCGAAGAGTTCCATCGTGATGGCATCGTATAGCGCCTCCGGCAGGGATCTTCTCGGCGCGCTGATTACCGTTGCTCGGGATGACATGGACCAGCTTTCATTGTTGGTGCTGGCGAACGCGGCGCCGGCATTCACACGATTCTTCTCTTCCTTCGACTTCGTCAGTGGCGCACGGCCGCTTCTGCAAGCGCGGCACCGATCATCGCCTTTGCTTCACTCTCGATCTGATCGAGATGGTCGAGGCTCCGGAAGCTTTCCGCGTAGATCTTGTAGATATCCTCCGTTCCCGAAGGCCGCGCCGCGAACCAGCCGTTCGCGCTTCGTACGCGCACGCCGCCCAAGGGAGCGCCGCTCGATGGCGCGGCGCTTTCGATGGCGATCACGGCTTCGCCAGCCAATTGTCCGGCCTCGAAACAGTGCGGCGTCAGCTGCCTGAGCTGCTCTTTCTCGCGTCTCGTCGCCGGAGCGTCGGTACGCCGGTAGAACGGCTTTCCAATCGTGGTGGTCACCTCGGCGTAGAGCGCAGTGGGATCGCGGCCCGTCTTCGCCATGATCTCCGCAGCAAGCAGGCCGAGCGCGATTCCATCCTTGTCGGTTGTCCATACCGAGCCGTTCTTGCGCAGCAGGGTCGCTCCGGCGCTTTCCTCACCCGCAAAGCCGAGCTTGCCTTCGAGCATGGCGTCGACGAACCATCTGAACCCGACCGGCGTTTCGACCAGGGGGCGATCGAGATGCGCGGCAAGCCGATCGATAAGCGCGCTCGTTACCATCGTTTTTCCGATCCCGGCGTCGCGCGGCCACTGAGGCCGGTTCATGAACAGATAGGCAACGCAAGCGGCGAGATAGTCGTTCGGAGGCATCAACCCCTGCGAGGCTGTAACAATACCGTGCCGATCGGCATCCGGATCGTTGCCCACGGATATGTCGAATCGGTCCTTGAGATCGAGTAGCTGCGCCATCGCATAGGGCGAAGAGCAATCCATTCTGATGCGGCCATCGCGATCGGCGGGCATGAACCCGAAGCTCGGATCGACGGTGCCGCTGACCAGGCAAGCGTCGAGCCGATAGAGCTCGATGATGGCAGGCCAGTAGTCGACGGAGCTGCCGCCGAGGGGGTCGATGCCAATTCGCAGGCTCGAGGCGCTGATCGCCTCGAAGTCGAGGACGTTGGCAAGATCGTCGACGTAGGCCGAACGGAAATCCTGCCGTGACAATGCGGATGAACGATAGGCCCGCTCGTAGGACATGCGGCGCACGCCGCCTAGCTTGGGGTCGAGTAGCGCGTTGGCGAGGCGCTCGATATTGCCGGCCACTTCCGGCTCCGAGGGTCCGCCATGCGGCGGATTGTACTTGAAGCCGCCATCCTCCGGCGGATTGTGTGAAGGGGTTATCACGACGCCATCGGCAAGGCCGCTCGTGCGTCCGCGATTGTAAGAGAGAATCGCGTGAGAGATGACTGGCGTCGGCGTAAAGCCGTCGCGCGCGTCGGTCACGACGGCCACCTCATTCGCTGCGAATACCTCGATTGCTGTCCTTGCCGCCGGTCCCGACAATGCGTGCGTGTCGACCCCCAGGAACAAAGGACCGTCTATGCCGGTCCTTGCACGGTGAAGGCAGACCGCTTGGGCAATCGCCAGAATATGCGCCTCGTTGAACCTGCATTCGAGCGCCGAGCCGCGGTGGCCGGAAGTGCCGAACGTGACACGCTGGCCGGCGTTGCCAGGATCAGGGGCTAGGTCATGATAAGCACGGATCAGTCCCTCGACATCGACGAGCTGCGATGGATCGAGCCGTTTGCCTGCGTCGGGATGCGCGTCAGTCATGCTCCATCATCCTCCGGAATCGATGCTTCGCCCGGATCTTGGTTCAACCGGCCGGATTTGGCTATCCAGTTGGCGACGCCTGGTCTTGTCTGCATGCGCGCGTCGTTTCGGGATCAAGGGAAATGACATCCGCAAGGACGTGGTGTTGCACGAGTTCTTACAGCGAAGCCTCACGTTCTTTCGGCAAAAGCCATGATGCGCCACCCTGCGGCTATATATTCGGCCATTAGCACTCATGGCGGACGTCAGCCAATCGTCAGAAAAAGGGCTCCCCCGGCTGTGATGAGCGCCACCGCGCTTCCTGCGCCCACGATGAGTCCATGCTTCGGCGAACCCGTCAGTGCGCCCAATAGGGATTTGGTCAATGTATTCGCCGTGACCGCCAAGCCGATGCCGATCGCGGCAATCTGCGGATCGAGCGCCCCTTTGGACAATTGGGACAAGGACAGACTGATCGCATCGACATCGGCCAATCCGGAAATCGCAGACAGCCCGAATACGCCGGCGGGACCGGAGAACTGCGCCGCAAGTTTCGAGACCAGCATGACCCCGGCAATGAGTCCGGCAAGCTTCAAGGCCGTGCCCAGTTCCAGCGGGCTGGTCATGGCAATTTGCGGCCGCTCCATGTTGCGCTTGCCGGCGCGTAAAATAAAGATGGCGCCCAGGATCAAGATGACAGAGCCCGAAATCGCCAGCGGCAGCATGATGAGGCCGAGCAGCGACGGATTGGCGATTCCGACGACGACGATCACACGCGCCATCATGACGGCACAGCTCATCAGCGTAGCGCCCGAAAGGAGCCAGCAGGCGTCCGGATGGGCCCTTGCCATCTTCGCGAAAGTCAAAGCGGCAGCGGTCGATGACGCCAGGCCGCCGGCAAGTGCGGATACGATCAGGCCGGCTCGCTCGCCGAAAATGCGGATCGCGAAATAGCCAAGAAAGGAAACGGCGGCGAGGAGGATCGTGAATCGCCAAATCTCGGTCGGATTGATCGCGTTCCATGGATCGATCGCCTTGTCGGGCAAAATGGGCGCAATGAGAGCGGTCATCACGACGAGAATGACGAATGCACGGATCTCCGGCCAGGTGAGCATTTTCAGCCACGCATGAAGAGGCTGCTTGAATGCGAGCATGGCCGTCGCCGCCGCTGCCGATGCAATTGCCACCGACATCTCGCCCAGAACTGCATAGGCTCCGAGCAGGAACGCCAGGAGTCCGGCAACAGTGCCGGTAACACTGAAGCCTTGTTCGGTTCGCGCTTCTAGATATTGGAAAGCGGCCGTGATCAGTCCGAACGTCAGGAATGCAAAGCTGAGAAAAATCGCTCCTGCGGTGGACGCGACAAGAGCACTGATACCTCCGAGCAAGCCGGAAAGACCATAGGTTCTGAGACCGGCCGCGCGCTTTCCTTCAGGTACTTCGCGAAGGCTCCAGCCGCGTTCGAGACCAAAGAGCAGACCGATTGCAAGCGCGATGGCAAGGCGTTCAAACTGGCTATCGATGGGCATACCGCGAACCCTTGTCTCAACAACATTGCCGTCAACCGATCAGCCTCCGCCGGTCAGACAAAGAGCAATCTCAAGGTGCAGGACGTAGGCGAAGCGGCGGCCTTACAGAAGGGTCGGCCTCGTTCCGCACATCAGCGGTATCGGCAGAGCTGCGGGATCGAGGGCTCGCAGCGGGCGAAGACTTGTTTCTCGGAATGTCGGCGTGTTTGTGCTCCGGATCACCAACAGGCAAATCGATGTACGAAGTCGGTTGAACGAGCTTTTGATCGTTCGTGACTTTGTCGACTCGCTGGAGGTTAATTCGTTGGGGGACTGGGCACCGCACTGTTCAGCTGCTCCCGCCTGGTAGATGCCGCAGCGAACATTGCAGCGTCGAATCATAAGGCTCCCATGCCGATTTCATCGATCCACGTGATCTGACGCTTCCTCGCGAACTGTAAGCCGCGTGCGACCCGCGCGTCATGATTATGTTCGCGAGGCGTGTTCGTTCAGCCTGGATGGGAACAGACATTATGCCGAGACTGACAGTTTCAGGAGTTGGCGTTGGTATTGCCCTGCTCATGGCAACTCTTGCTCATGTCCCCGAGGCGCGGTCACAGGCCATCACAGATGCCGGTTGGAGCACGGCCATGGCAAGTAGTAATGGTGCCGATACCTCCGCGGCAAAGGTCGAGCCCGATCTCGAGATCGCCTATTCGGACTTCATCGCTCGCATCGACAGGAACGACGTTCGCGAGGTCGTGATCTCCGACAGTATGGTCAAGGGTGTGCTGGCTGACGGAAAGCGTTTCCAAACGACCACCCCGCAGGACGCCGGCCTCGTACCACGGCTGCTCGATCACCGCGTAAGAATAACCGCCGCGCAGAGCAAGACCGGGCTGTCCTCAGCCGGCTGGTTGTGGTTGTTCTTTCTGCCGCTTCTTCCGCTCGTGGCGATTGCGGGTTTCGCGATCTGGTCCCGGAAGCGTCAGGCCAAGAGCGGAGGCGGGGCATTCGGCATCCGACAATCCCAAGCGAAGCAAGTCGAAACCGACGCGCCGCCTGTGACTTTCAAGGACGTTGCCGGCATCGATGAGGCGGAGTTCGAGTTAAGCGAAATCGTCGAGTTTCTGAAGCGACCGGAGAGATTCCAGCGGCTTGGTGGAAAGATACCCAAAGGTTGCCTGCTCAGCGGGCCGCCTGGGACCGGAAAGACCCTGCTCGCACGGGCAATGGCGGGTGAAGCAGGCGTGCCCTTTTTCTCGATGTCCGGCTCTGCGTTCGTTGAAATGTTCGTGGGCGTTGGAGCGCGCCGCGTGCGGGATTTGTTCGCTCAGGCGAAAAAGAACGCACCTTGCGTCGTCTTTATCGACGAGATCGATTCTGTCGGACGACACCGGAGCGCTGGCGTGGGGGGCGGTAACGACGAGCGCGATCAGACGCTCAATCAGCTGCTTGTCGAAATGGACGGATTTGCCGGTGACCAGGGCGTCATTGTCGTCGCCGCCACAAACCGCCCGGACGTCCTGGATCCCGCATTGCTACGGCCCGGGCGCTTCGATCGCCAGGTGGTGGTGCCTGCTCCTGACGTCGGTGGCCGCGAAAAAATTCTGCGTGTTCACTTGCGGCACGTTCCTTTGGCGCCGGATGTGGACGCGCGTGTCATGGCGCGGGCAACCCCGGGCTTTTCCGGAGCGGACCTTGCCAACCTGGTCAACGAAGCCGCGCTGCTCGCGGCCCGGTCCGGCGCTGAACGCGTCTCTACAGCCGAACTGGAGGCGGCGCGGGACAAGGTTCTGCTTGGCGCCGAGCGACGCTCCCTGGCGATGACCGCCGATGAAATACTCACGACAGCCTATCACGAGGCAGGACACGCCTTGGTCGCTCTGCATGTCCCCGGCCATGATCCGTTGTACAAGGTGACGGTCATTCCGCGCGGTCGTGCCCTTGGCGTCACGATATCGCTTCCGGAGCGCGACCGTTACGGCCTTGCCCGCGTGGAACTGGAGGCGAAGATTGCCATGATGTTCGGCGGGCGCGTCGCGGAAGAACTCACCTTCGGGAAGGACAGGATTACCACGGGCGCCAGTGACGACATCCGCCAGGCCACCGTCCTCGCGCGGCGCATGGTCACCGAGTTCGGTTTCAGCGACCGGCTCGGCCCGCTGCGCTACATTGGCAGTGACGAGGAAGTTTTCCCACACGGTCACGCTGCCATTTCCGAAACGACCGCAAGCATGATCGATGAGGAGACCCGGCGCATCGTCGAGGAAGGCGAATCCCGAGCCCGCAAACTGCTCACCGACCACAGGGACCAGCTTCGGCAGCTGGCCGAGGCGCTGATCGAGCACGAAACCCTTTCCGGCGAGGAGATCCGATGGCTACTGAGAAATCCCGCAACAGATTTTGCTCTTGATCGCATGTTGGAACCAGGGCCGACACCGGAATGGATCGGCTGATCCAGAAGTGCCAGGTAAGCAGGACACCGCCTCTTCGGGGCAAGGCAGCGGATCAATGCGAGGGGATAAGTCGCCGAATCCAAGACATTATCTTGTTCCGTCTTGGCGCTTGATACAGCTGTCGCAGCGGGATCAAAATTGCTTCAAAGAGCGCACCCTGGGAGTTTCTGCTTCAAATGGGTGAGCAGAGCCATCTGCCTTAGCTGTTCCCAAAATTCTGTACGTCGTGAAGAAGAGATTGAGACAATGAGCACAGAGCATTTCCCCGGACTGAAAGCCCCAGTCATTGCTCCCGAGGGCTTTGAATTCGAGCCGGATGCTGCAGGAAGCTATTGGCATCATACACCTGAAAATACGCGTCCGCCCTTCGATATGATCGGCATGTATCAGCGTAACAAGCCGCTCCCCACGCCCGGCATCGAAACCCGCAAGGCCTATATCGTCGGCACCGGTATTGCTGGCCTGGCCGCCGCTTTTTACCTGATCCGCGATGCACACATGCCGCCTGAAAACATCACCATCTTCGAAAATCTCCCCGTCGAGGGCGGTTCGCTCGATGGCGCGGGCAATGCGGAGGACGGTTTCATCATTCGCGGCGGTCGCGAGATGAACTGGAACTACGATAATTTTTGGGACATTTTCCAGGATGTTCCGGCGCTGGAGCTGCCCGAAGGATATTCGGTGCTCGACGAATACCGTATGGTCAACGATGCCGATCCAAACTGGTCGAAGGCACGGCTGATCCATAAGCAGGGCCAGATCAAGGACTTCTCGAATTTTGGCCTCAGCAAATCCGAGCAGCTGGAGGTGATGCGTCTCCTCCTGAAGCGCAAGGAAGAGCTCAACGACGTTACGGTCGAGCAGTATTTCTCGAAGGGTTTCCTTGCCAGCAATTTCTGGATGTTCTGGCGCACGATGTTTGCCTTCCAGAACTGGCATAGCGTGCTGGAAATGAAGCTCTACCTCCATCGCTTCCTGGATGCGGTCGATGGCTTTGCCGATATGTCGACCCTGGTCTTCCCGAAATACGACCAGTTCGACAGTTTCGTCCGTCCGCTATCCAAGATGCTGCGCGACAAGGGCGTCAAGGTCCGTTACGATGTGCAGGTTCGCAATCTCAGGCTTGAGATTGTGGGCGATAAGAAGACGGTGACGGGTCTAGTATGCCGGACGCGCGAGGGCGTTGAAGAGGTGACAGATGTCGATGCACGCGATCTCGTTTTCGCGATCACCGGTTCGCTGACGGAAGGCACCGCTTACGGCGATCTCGAGACCCCTCCGAATTTGCAGCGCGGCAAGGTCGAGCCCGGGGAAGACAGCGACTGGGTTCTCTGGAAGAACCTTGCGAAGACCTCGCCCGTTTTCGGCAAGCCCGAAAAATTCTATTGCGACACCGACCGGTCGATGTGGGAATCGGCCACGCTGACCTGCAAGCCGTCGCCCTTCGTTGAAAGACTCAACGAGCTTTCGGTCAACGATCCCTATTCGGGACGTACCGTGACAGGCGGGATCATCACCTTCACCGACAGCGCATGGCTCTTGAGCATGACCTGCAACCGCCAACCCCATTTCCCCACCCAGCCTTCCGACACGCTGGTTCTCTGGGTCTATGGTCTCTTCATGGACAAGAACGGCGACTATGTGAAGAAGCCGATGCCGCAATGCACCGGCAAGGAGGTTCTGGCCGAGCTTTGTTATCACCTCGGCATTGTCGATCGGCTGGAAGAGATTGCCGCGAATACCAAGGTTCGCCTCGCGCTGATGCCCTACATCACGGCCGAGTTCATGCCGCGTGCCGCCGGTGACCGGCCGCATGTCGTGCCGGAAGGTTGCACCAACCTCGGCCTGCTGGGGCAGTTCGTCGAAACCCGCAACGACATCGTTTTCACGATGGAAAGCTCGGTCCGCACCGCGCGCGTTGCCGTCTACACGCTGGTGAACATTCCGAAGCAGGTGCCCGACCTCAACCCGACGCAATACGACATCCGCAACATGCTGAAGGGCGCCCGTGCGCTGAACAACAACCAGCCGTTCCTGGGCGAACGGTTGCTGCACCGGCTGCTCGACAACACCTACTTCGCCCATATTTTGCCTCCGCTTCCCGAAGCCGAGGCAAAAAAAGACGGCCATTTCGAGCAAGAGTTCGAGAAGCTGATGAAGATGGGCGACGGCTTCCTGAAAACCGTCGGGGCCAAGGTGGCCGATATCGCGGAATATCTGCGAAAAAGGGCCTCATGAGGCAGGTCTGTTGCTGAATAATCGTCGCGCATCCGGTTCATCGTATACGCGACGTTTCTTCGTGTTGCCGATTCGCCCATTCGACGATCGTCGGCCCGCGCCTTTCCACCCCCACTAAATCCCTCCGCAACAATCGAAGATTCGAGAACCGGGTCATAGCCGATGACCATTGCGCCCTTTCGGGCGGCGCCGCGGACGACTTCGAAGCCGTAGCGCGTCATGTCCTGTTCATAGATGGCGAGCGTATCCGCCAGCGTCGCTTTGCAGCGTGACACTGCCAGAAGCTGGCGCCCCAGATTACTGCCAGAAGCTGGCGCCCCAGATTGGCGACATCGCGGAGCGCGACGTTGGCGCCGCGCTCCGCTCAATGTTCCTCCATCACGTCCAGCCCGATCGAGGGCTTCGCATCCAAAAAGTTTGGCCCGTGGACCGAAAGGCGGCGCGCGGCCTCCGCTGAAGTCATAGTCAGGACCGTTGCTGGCTATTTCGGGAGCCTCTGAACAAGTTGGCCTTGCTGCGACAATGATGATGTGATTCCCTTCGCAACTGGAGGGCCGGATGGAGCAGGGTCGTTTTTCAGAAGTTGGCATATCACGGCCACGCAAACAGACGCGGCGGGCGATGTTTCTGGATCAGATGACGGGAGTTGTTCCGTGGGATCGGTTCGAGCAGTTGATCGTCCCGCATTATCCGGTGGCTGGCCGGGGGCGTCGTCCATACCCGTTGCGGTCTATGCTGAAGATCCATTTTATGCAGCAATGGTTTGGGCTGTCCGACCCGGCGATGGAAGAAGCGTTGTGGGAAACACCGCTGTTGCGCCAATTTGCAGGGATCAGCCTCGATTTCGAGGGGGTGTTCATCTTCACCCCTAATGGATGCGCCAGGCCCTACGCGCCCGCCGTCGCTCGGCGCCACGTGATAGGCAGATCACTTGACTGGCTCGGCATTGAGCGACGGCCGCGTTCTCCGACCCGCCATCGCGGCCGCCTGCAACCCCTCCTTCAAATGTTCGAGTTCCGCGGATCCGAGCGTCTCATGCTCCAGTAGATCCTTCGCGCTCTCTTCCAGAAGCGCCCGGTTGCCCTTGAGGACGTCGTGTGCGATGGTGAAGGCTTCGTCGATCAGCTTTCTGACAGCTTCGTCGATGGCCTCCGCGGTGCCGTCGCCGTAGCTCTTCGGCCGCCAGAGCGGCGTCTGGCCGACAAGGAAGCTTCCGGGCTCCGGTTCATAGGCGACCTGACCCAGTTCAGGCGTCAT
Organism: Novosphingobium sp. PP1Y; assembly: GCF_000253255.1. Classification (NCBI taxonomy): domain Bacteria; kingdom Pseudomonadati; phylum Pseudomonadota; class Alphaproteobacteria; order Sphingomonadales; family Sphingomonadaceae; genus Novosphingobium; species Novosphingobium sp. PP1Y. The sequence continues at coordinate 2,503,330 of NC_015580.1, forward strand.
ACCGAAACGCACCACCATGCTGCGGGCGATGTCGGTCGCACGCTGCAAGTCGTCGGCGGCCCCTGTGGACACGTCCTGATAGATGAGATCCTCTGCCGCTCGTCCGCCAAGCAAAGCCGCCATGCGGTTCATGAGTTCACTGCGGCTGGCGAGGAACCGATCCTCCATGGGCCGCTGCAGCGTATAGCCGAGCGCGGCGATACCGCGTGGAATGATCGAGACCTTCTGGACGGGGTCGGTGCCCGGCAGGCTCATTGCGACCAGCGCGTGCCCCATCTCATGATGTGCGACAGTCTCACGCTCGCGTGGACTGAGCACCCGGCTCTTCTTTTCAATGCCGGCGACCAAACGCTCGAAGGCTTGTGTGAAATCCTCAAGGGTTGTCGCCTCCGCGCCGCGTCTGGTGGCGACGACCGCCGCCTCGTTGACCAGATTGGCAAGATCGGCGCCAGTAAAGCCCGGTGTAAGGCCCGCAACGGTGTCGATGTCGAGATCGGCTTCGACGCGAATCCGCATCATGTGCACGCGAAGAATTTCGGCGCGTCCCTTGCGGTCCGGACGATCGACCAGCACCTGACGGTCGAACCGGCCCGCACGAAGCAGTGCCGGATCGAGAACTTCAGGGCGGTTAGTTGCCGCAAGAACAATGATTCCGGCGCTCGGGTCGAAGCCGTCCATCTCGGCGAGAAGCTGATTGAGTGTCTGTTCCTTCTCCTCATGCCCCCCGCCAGGCAGGTCGATCCCCCGTGCCCGGCCAAGCGCGTCGAGCTCGTCGATGAACAGGATCGCCGGGGCCTGCTTGCGCGCCTGCGCGAATAGGTCGCGCACGCGGGCCGCACCCACGCCCACGAACATCTCGACGAATTCCGAGCCTGTGATCGAGAAGAAGGGCACATGCGCCTCGCCGGCGACGGCGCGTGCGAGCAGCGTCTTGCCTGTGCCCGGCGGTCCCACGAGCAGCACGCCCTTGGGGATGCGGGCACCGAGCCGACCATATTTCTCGGGATCGCGCAGGAAGCCGATGACCTCGGAAAGCTCCTGCTTGGCCTCATCAACGCCGGCCACGTCGGCGAAGGTCGCTTTGACATTCTCTTCCGAGTAAACCTTGGCGCGGCTGCGACCAATGCCCATCAGGCCGCCATGGCCTCCCGAAGCCATCGGGCGCAGCAGGAACATCCACGCCAGAATCAACAGCGCCGTGGGCAGAATCCACGAAAGAAGGTTCGACAGAAATCCAGGCGGCTCTTCGCCTCGGTAGGTGATACCGCGCTTTTGGAGTTCATCGGCGATCGCAGGATCGACGCGGATCGTGGAGAAATGCTGTGTCTCGGCTGCCCCTTTGCCTTTGCTTTTGGCCTCTTGACCAGCAGTCTTGTACGCGCCGGTTATCGTCGTTGGGCCCACCACGACGTCGGTGATCGCGTTTTTCTCGACGAGCGCTTGGAATTCGCTGAACGGGATTGTCTTCAGGTGGCCAGAACTCGTCCAGTAATTCTGCAGGATCACGAGCAGCAAAAATGCCACGATGATGTACACGATATCGAGCTGCGACAAGCCTTTCCGTTTTCTGTCCCCCTGTTCCATGTTCCGGTCCTTTTCCAAGAGAAGTTACCTGCGCCAGGAGGCCAGAAAATTGTACAGCGGTCCGAAAACAAGAGCGACATACCAGCCCCAGGCGAAGCTTTCGGCGAAACCCAGGAAGAAAGTGCGCCAGCTCAGGAGCTCGAATCCGGGCAAAAAGATCGCGAGCGCCGAATGATTGATCAAGCTTCCGGGGAATAACAGATAGCCGATTACGCACAGGACGTAGGAGAAGACGAGGAACAGGCTGAGGGCGAAGCCGAAGGCGAAAACCGGGATCAAGGCCGGACCGGGCCGTCGAGCATCATGCGCCATGGTGATGCGCTCCTTGAACTGTCCTTGCGGGCGCTTCGCCAGCAAATTCCTGCGGTGCGGCTTCGAACTTGTCCCGGCAGTCCGCCGAGCAGAAATAATAGGCCTTGCCCCGATAAATGCTGCTCTTTGCTCCAGGCGTAGCGACCGTCATCCCGCACACCGGATCAATCGCCGTTCCCGGCTCCTGCAGTCTGTCGCCCGATCCTTCATGAGAGCCATGATGGCCATGACCTCCGTGCCCTATGATATGGGCGCCACACCCGAACCGCATCATCACGAAGAACAGGGCTGCCCAGAAGAGCAGATAGAGGGTTGTGGTCATCGCTATCTCCGCATTTTTTCGCTCATTGGCATCTGCTGCATCATGCCTTGCGGGCTAAGCAGGGTGTCGGCCTTTTGTTTCTGCTCGGTGGACAACCCCGCATAGAGTCTTTCGAGCGCGGGACGCAGCGTGCGAATGTTGTCGCGCATGGCTTCGAGCATATGCTCGTGACGGTCTAGCCGCGCGATCGGCGACATGGTTGCGTTCCCTTGATGTCCCGCCATCATTGAGGCGCGCATATTCTCCATATTGGCGGCGACACCGCGCAGCGCGCTGGCATAGGCGTCCCACGCTTGCGACTGGGCGGACGTGATGTTGAGCTCGCTCCGGACCGCACCCAGACGCTGCTCGACATGGGCAGTCATGTTCATGCCTTCACCCATCATCCTGCACATTGGCATGCCATCCATCATTTCGCCCTTCATCGGCATTTCCTTGCCGCCCATGCCAGCCATGCCCTTCATGGTGTCTGGCTGGGCGGGCGGTTGAGTGGAAGGCTGTGGCGTGGCCGCCGGCGCGTCGACCGGATGGTGCCCGGAATGTGTATCCTGCGCTTGCACCACGGCAGGCGACGCGGCCAACATAGCCAACGCCATGGCACCAATGCTCACTCGTCCGAATCCGTTCATAGATGATCTCCTTGCAATCGACTTGCGTCATTCATCCGACGTTTCATGGGGTCGGAGATTACAGTCGAACTTTCGATCGGACGCAAAATTAGGGCAGCGTCCCTGAATCAGTTGTCCCGGCGCAGGGGCCAGTCGCCTATACGCAGCCTTCCTGAGACAAGATCGGCACTTGCCGTCGAGAGACCGAACAGTTCATTCTCGACGATCGCCGCGATAGCGTCCCGATAGTCCTCGCAGTTGGCGGCATGCGTCGGTCGGAGGCGTACGGTTGCCGTTTGAGGTTCGCTGAGGGCCCCACCGATGCCGCTGACGAGCAAGCAATGCGCTTCGCCAACTCCGTCCAGTCGCGCGACCCGCTCGGCAATGAGGCCGGCGGCGATATTGTACAGCTTGCCAACATGCGAGATGGCGTTCTTGCCGGGAACCGATTCCATTGTCATCGGCCGGAAGGGCGTGATCAGTCCATTCACGCGATTGCCGCGCCCGGCCTGCCCGTCGTCACCGCTTTCGGCCGATGTGCCGAGAACCGTGAGGTAAAGGCTCATGACGTCCGGGTCGTTGGCGGTGTTGACCGCGACAACGGCGGGCAGCTGATGATCTTCGGCGATCTGGCCGACGGTGGCGGCGACCAGATTCTTTGCGCGCAAATAGGTGGGCAGGCCGTCAATGTAGCGATCGACGAAGGCGCAGGCGACGGTGAGGCGGACCTGTTCCCTGTGCCGCAATGCCATAATCTTGATGTCCCGGCCGATTTCCGGATGGCATTGTGTGGCCATACGTCCGAGTTCATGCTCGGCGGCGAGCACGACCTTCTCGAGCCTGCTGAGTGGCGCATAGCCGACGCCGATCGAAGTGTCGTTGGCAAGAGGCGAGGCATTGGTTGCACTGCGGTCGAAGAGCGCGCTCAAATCGCTCGAACCCGGACGGACGAGGCAGTGCGTCCGCAAGTGCGAAGCCGGTTCAAACAGTGGAATATGGTTACTAAACCATGCCTCCGCGACCTCACGAACGATATCCTCAAGTGGGAGACCTTACTCACCGCACTGGCTGATCGCGCGTCCCGCCAGAAATATTTCCATCGGCTGCGTGATCCGCCCGCCGCCGAATGCGGGTTCGGAGCAGCCGTCCCAGAGCAGTGCCTTGTCGACGTTGTAGTGCAGGATGCGACCGAATGTGTCAAGGTAGCGGTGCGTGAGCTCCCTGCTTAGCGCTTCGGTCAGATGGTCGCAGATCGAATCGGGATGACCGGCGCCATTGCGTTCGACGATCTCGACGGGGAGCAAGTCACCGCTGGGCTCGGTCAATGGCGTGAGATCGATCCGCATGATGTCACCTCTTTGCGAGCTTTGTGGCCTCGAAAAACGCGCTCCGGATCCTGGTTGATCTGCACCAGCCACAGATCCTTACGGGCTTGAGCGAGCCTGGCGCAACATTTCCTGTGCATGTCCATGCCCAATTGCGTTCCGCGCCAGCGGGATCGTGTGCCAGCGACCTGTAATCGTTCGACGCCCTATGCGTCCATCCCAACAGCGAATGCCGCGACTGGGTCGCCTCCTTCTTGCAATGGCGATCACGATTGGGGGACACAATGACGCGCACCGGACGTTTCGGACGAGGCGACATTCTTTTCAGTGAAGGTGACGCCGTTGAAGGCGTTCTGCACGTCCGCAGCGGAAGCGTCGAAATTCTGCGTCGGCGGGACGGTGTGGAAATTGTTCTTGGAGCCATCCACAGCGGCCAGGTCCTCGGCGAGATGAGCGTTGTTGAAAAACGAGCTCGGCGCAGCGCGACAGCGCGTGCCGTCACGGACGGCGAAGTCGAGTTCATCGGCTCGGCCGAATTCCTCGATCGTATCAGCCGCTCCCCCGAAAACGCGCGAACCTTGATTGAACGACTTTGCCATCGACTCCACGATCTGGAAGATCGCTTCGTCGAAGATGAGCAGAGGCAGCAGCCGCCGTCGGCCAGGAATAGCCTTGGCGAATCCCTTGTGGTGCAGAACGTCATGCTGGCGGCCGACTCCCGGGGTTTGCGCCGGCAGTTGCCCGATCCGCTGTGTATTGACGCGGTTCCTTTCCTGGTCGGGAGGGCGGCTTTGCCGGGAGAACAGGCGCCGCCACGGGCATTGAACCTCGAGCTTGAGGACGAGGTTCCGTTGAGATTGTCTCGCAACCATTTCGCGATCATCCATCATGACGGGCATTACCACGTCCGCGACCTTCGCAGCACGTTGGGAACGCTGGTCAATGGCCGGCCTATCGGCGAGCATTTTGGCTCGGATTTGGCACCGCTCGTCGCAGGCGAAAATGAGGTGGTCGCGGGCGGAAAGGGTTCGCCCTTTGTGTTTTTCATCACCATTGTCGATGAGGGAAACGCGCGCCGATAAAGATCAGCGTCCGCCGACTGCTTGTGAAGAATTCGAAAGTGGTTTGGACTCGAACCGGGGATCGCCAGATATAGGAACCGAATATTGAAATGGCCTCCTGCGATCAGGCCGACGCCGCTCAACTACTGCGGAGACGCCACCGCATTCGCGGGAACGAAGGCCCGGCGTTCAGTGGCTCTGGAGTTTTGCACCGCTGGACATGACGCCGATGGAACGGAGTAGACGACCATGCCTGTATCAAGGCCGCTCGCCACGCCTGATGTGCATGAGGTGTTCAATCAGACACCAGCCCTGGATGTCGGCAACTGGTTTACCAGTGATCGGGCTTTGACTGCAGCGGTGAGAAGGGCGGGTGGCGCACAGCTCGAAAGGCGGCTGTCACGCCTGGGCCGCCGGGCGGCTTCGGCCGAGGTGGTTGCGTGGGGCATATTAGCCAATCGCCATGTCCCGACCCTCGAAAATTACGATTCCCAGGGCCGCCGCATCGACGAAGTCGCATTCCATCCGGCCTATCACCAGCTCATGGGCTTGGGACTTGGCAATGGCATCGCTGCGGCAGCTTGGGATGGCACGTCGCACGGCCATGTGCTTCACGCCGCCATGAGCTATCTTCTTGGTCAGGTGGATGCCGGCACGATCTGCCCGATGACGATGACCTACGCCGCAGTGCCGGTTCTGAGTAGGGAATCAGCAGTCTCCGAGGAATGGTTGCCGCGTATCCTCGCCGCCCGTTACGATCCGGCTTCACGGCCCGCCGCCGACAAGGCGAGCGTGACGATCGGCATGACGATGACCGAAAAACAGGGCGGTTCCGACCTGCGCGCCAATACCACTCGCGCCGAGCCGGTTGATCGCGCACGCCGGACGTTCTCGCTTACGGGACACAAATGGTTCTGCTCGGCACCGATGAGCGATGCTTTCCTGACCCTTGCCCAGACAGAGCGGGGACTGAGCTGTTTCCTCGTCCCGCGGTGGCTACCCGATGGCCGGCGCAACACAGGTTTCCGAATCGTGCGGCTCAAGGACAAGCTGGGCGACAGGTCCAATGCGACGGCGGAGATCGAATATGATCGGGCTTTCTCCTGGCGCATCGGAGAGGAAGGTCGCGGCATTGCCACGATACTCGAGGCGGTGCAGCACACGCGCCTCGACTGTGTCGTCGGATCGGCCGCTGGCATGCGTGGTGCGCTTGTGCAGGCACTCTGGCACACGCAGCATCGCCAATGTTTTGGGCGCCGTCTTGCCGATCATCCGGCCATGGCGGCGGTGCTCGCTGATCTCGCGGTAGAAAGCGAGGCCGCGACCGCGCTCGCCCTTCGGATCGCTGCGGCGCTTGACGCCGGTGATCCGCTGACACGGCTGCTCACGCCCGTCGCCAAATACTGGATCTGCAAGCGTCTGCCAGGCTTTGCCGCGGAGGCGATGGAGTGCCTGGGGGGCAATGGCTATGTCGAAAGCAGCCCCATGCCTTGCCATTTTCGCCAATCCCCCGTCAATGCGATCTGGGAAGGCTCGGGCAACATTGTCGCGCTCGATGTGCTCCGAGTTCTGCAGCGCGAACCCGAGGCGGTAGAAGCGCTTCGAGCCTTTCTTGCGGAGCCCATCGGGCGAGAGGCGAATTATGACCAATGGCTGAACTGCATCGATCTTGACTGTTGCGAGGAAGCCCGCGCGAGAGAACTTGTGGAACGGCTTGCGCTCGCCGCGCAGGCGGCGATCCTTCTCCTGGCGCAAAGCCCCCTGGCACCGGTCTTCTGCAGGTCGAGGCTTGGTGCCATGGGATTCACCTACGGTGCTGCCCCCGGTTTAACCGACGCGCGGGCTGTCATAGAGCGTGCGATGCCCAAGGGCTCCGCACTGGGGCAGGGCGATGCATGAACGCCGCTCTCCACATCAGCGCCGGCCCCCTTTGGAACGACACGGAACAGGTTGAAGAAATCGAGTAAGGGGGCTGCGCACCCACGATGCTGGCTTTGCCCAGGAGCTCGCTGCCGACAACGTGGGAATAGTTAATAAGAGCAAATAAAATACAACTTATCAAAAATCTTTATGCGCATGGGAGAGTGATCTATTACTATTACAGTTAATATATCGTCTTTGATGCCTCTGTGAGTTATGTAATGCCCTTGCAGGAGGAGGGTATCACCCTTAAGCTCGACTGCCTCCACATGGAAATGGCTGTGCCCGAAGTCTAAGCCGTCAGCAGATATGCGGAGCTGAGAACCGGGATCGGACGCGCATTTTGCGTCATCGCTCCAGATGCCGGCGATTTCCGCGTAGCGACGATCAACCTCCTCACGCTGACGCTGTGCCTTCTCGTCTGCACTACGTTTCCCCTCCTGCTCACCGGCGGCGGCAATAGCGGTGCGGTGAAGCGCCAATCGACCGGTTCTTTCGTCCCGCCGGATAGGCGTGAGTGCTACCTTCACGCTAAGCGCCAAAAGAAGGCCGCAGAGAAGCACCACTATCCAGTAAAGCCTTGGCGTCGTATGGCGCGCAAAATGGTAAGCGGTGTTTTCAGCCCACGGAGGTCCAGGGCATGAGCTCTCCGACCGCGGTGGCTGGGTAGCCGGCTGCGAGTTTGGCGAGAGTCTCGGTCATCCAGGTGTGCGGGTTGATGCCGGACAGTTTGCAGTTCTCGATGAGTGAGGCGATGACGGCCCAGTTGTCGCCGCCTTCATCGGAGCCGGCAAACAGTGCATTCTTGCGGTTGAGCGCCATCGCCCGTTCATTCTGCCCATGTCGGCGAAGAGCGGGAAGTTCACTATCTTTGGCATCCCTATTTTGGGCGGAAAGTCAGCGTTCGGCGGGTAGAGGAACGAGCGACCGGCAGGTTCCTTAGGGTGGAAGGCCCGTCTGGCATTGTCGTTTCAATGCCGGAGTGGATGGTGGATCCCGTCGCCTGCGCCGAGATGAGAATCGGCCCGCCCCAAGTTGATGTCGCGGCGCTGACCGAGCTGAACGGGCTGGTCACCGCGGTGGCTGCTTCACCAAACTCCCAACGCGATGATGGAGTCGCATGGGAGGAAGTCGATGAACAAGCACGACAGGCCCGCACCGGCCTCGGGCAGACAGATGAGCCTGATATTCGAGCCCCGCAGGGTGGACGGGATGAACGATGCGGAACGGGCGAAGGCCGTAATCACGCTCGCTCAAATCCTGATGCAGGCCGCCGGCCTCGTCGTCGAGGAGTTCGGCGATGACCGACGCTAATCTGATCCCGGCGCAGCTGCTGAAGCGCAAGGCCGTCGTCTATGTGCGTCAATCGACACAATCCCAGGTCATGGCCAACCTGGAAAGCCAGCGACGGCAATACGACCTCGTCGACGTTGCGCGTCAGCACGGCTTCACCGATATCGAAGTCATCGACGATGATCTCGGACGATCCGCGAGCGGAACCGTTGCGCGGCCCGGCTTCGATCGTTTGGTCGCATCGTTGTGCGCGGGCAAGGTGGGTGCCGTGTTGTGCCTTGATGCGTCCAGGCTCGCGCGAAATGGTCGCGACTGGCACCATCTGCTGGAACTGTGCGGGCTCGTTGAAGCCCGTGTCATCGATCATGATGGCGTGTACAATCCTTGCCAGCCCAACGACCGCCTGCTCCTGGGAATGAAGGGGAGCATCAGCGAGTTCGAGCTCGGCGTTCTCAGGACGCGAATGCTCGATGCAGCAAAGTCGAAGGCGCGCCGCGGCGAATTGCGCTTGTCTGTCCCGTTCGGCTACATTTGGCACCGCGAAGCGGGCTTGGACCTCGATCCCGATCTACGCCTGCAAGAGGTAATCAGGCTCATCTTTGCGCGCTTCCGAGAGCTGGGCAGTGCGCGTCAGGTGCTGTTGTCGATGAAGGCCGATCAAATCCACTTCCCGCGACCGTCGGACGAAGGCCGCATGACCAGCTTCACATGGTTGCCGATCCGCTATCGCAACGTCATCGCCGTTCTCAAAAACCCCTTCTACGCAGGCGTTTACGTTTACGGAAAAAGCGAGAAGCGAACCTCCATTGTCGATGGGCGAGCCCGGCGGAGCTACGGGCACGGCAAGCCGGTGGGGACCTGGGAAGTCTTCATCAAGGATCACCATGAGGGGTACATCAGCTGGGAAGAATACGAGCGCAACCAGAAGCAGCTGGCACTCAACAACTATGGCAGCGCCGGCGGTGTGAAATCCGGCCGAGGAGGCCGAGCGCTACTCTCGGGCATCATGACGTGCCGACGGTGTGGACGGCGACTGACGGTCACCTATACCGGAAACCCGCAGAGCCGACCGGTGTATCGCTGCGACAAACCAAACCTGATGATGGGCTTGCCCCGATGCATGACCTTCGGCGGTCCACGGGTGGATGCAGCAGTTGCGCGCGAACTGCTACGCGCGGTAGAACCCTTGGCGATCGAGGCCGCGTTAGAGGCGGAGCGGATGCACAGGGAACGACAAGAAGAGCAGCGCCAGATTCTCGACCTGGAACTCCAGCAGGCGCGTTACGAGGCCCGCCTTGCCGAGCGCCGCTACGCTGCCTGTGATCCCGATAATCGCCTGATAGCGGCGCAGCTGGAGAAAAACTGGGAAACCGCATTGCGGCGCATCCGTGATCTGGAGGCGCGCCAGCCCGCAGAAAACCCGTCAACCATCGAGGTCGATCAGGGTGCGTTCGCCAATCTGGCGGAAAACCTGTCGGCGGCGTGGAACGCTCCGGATGTGACGATGCGCGCTCGCCAGCAACTGCTACGCACATTGATCGCCGACATCGTCGTCGATGTCGATGATGCCGTGCGTGACGTCGTGCTCACAATCCATTGGCGGGGCGGTCAGCACTCGGAACTGCGGGTTCGCAAGCCGAAAGCCGGCGAGCACGGTTGTGCAACAGCGGAGGATGCGCTGGAGGTGATGCGCAGCATGGCGGGCCGTTGGTCCGACGAGCATATCGCCGCGACGCTCAATCGGATGGGCTTGCCTACAGGCCAGGGCAAAACCTGGACGGCGCACCGGGTCTACTCTGTTCGGCGCGTGCGAGGGATCGATGCCTACCGGTCTGCGGTGAAAGACGGCGAATGGCTCACCATGACTGAGGCGGCCAAAGCGCTTGGCACCTCAAGCCATACGGTAAGACTTCTCATCAAAACCGGCGTGCTTCCGGCGGTGCAGGTCGTACCGCGCGCGCCGCATCAAATCCGCTCCGCCGATCTGATGTCGGAAGCGGTAAAATCTGCGATGGCCCGAAAGGGTCGCCCGTGTCGCGTTGTTGACGCGGATATGCTTCCAATGTTTACAGATACTTGAATATGGAGTGCATAATGAAACACGCTTCGGCAAGGGACGGATCGCTCGCTCGACGGTGTTGCTGTCGAGATCGATCCGACCGTCGTCGAGGAAGCCTGACAGGCTATCCCAGCGGGTGAGCGCGTATCGCATTGCTTCGCCTAACTTGGACTTGGAGCTGACCTGGCGGTTGCGAGCGTCGAGGTATTGACGCAAATCGTCGACGATGACGCGGCTATGCTCTGCGCGAACCTGGCGCCGTTGATCGGCAGGTTGCCCTCGCACCTCGTCCTCGATGACGTAGAGCTGGGCGATGCGACGCAACACTTCGGTCGCGACCGGCGAGTTCTCGGCCAGTTCGTAGAATTTGCGCCTGACGTGTGCCCAGCAGAAGGCGAGTTGGACCTGCTGTCGGCGCTTGGCTAGCGCTGCGTAGCCGCCATAACCGTCGACCTGGAGGATGCCGGCGAAGTCTCCCAGATGCGCTTCGGCGCGCTCCGATTTACGGTCGGCGGCGTAGACATAGGCGACCATCGGCGGATCATCGCCACCCCATGGACGATCATCTCGGGCGTAGGCCCATAGCTGCCCGGTCTTGGTCCGCCCGGTCCCTGGATTTAGCACCGGTGCCGTCGTCTCGTCGGCAAACAGTCGTTCCGATCGTCGCAATCGCTCGAGGATGTGATCGCGCAGCGGGCGCAGATACCAGGCGGCCCGGCCGACCCAATCCGCCAATGTCGATCGATCCAACTGGATGCCTTGCCGGGCATAGATCTGGGCTTGCCGGTACAACGGAAGGTGATCGGCGTACTTGGCGACCAGCACCTGCGCGATTAGCGCCTCGGTGGGAATGCCACCTTCGACGATCCTTGCCGGTGCAGGGGCCTGTACCACTGCGCTCTCGCACGAACGGCAGCCGTATCGCGGCCGGCGCGTGACCAGGACGCGGAAGGTGGTTGGCACGACATCGAGGCGCTCCGCGACGTCCTCGCCGATCTGATGCAGGGCGCCGCCACAGCAGGGGCAAGCCTTGTTCTCGATATCGACGACCTGCTCGATCCGTTCGAGATGAGCGGGCAGCGAACCGCGGTTGGTCTTGCGCGGCCGCTCGGTCGGCGCCCGACTTGCCTTGTCGCAGGCGTGCTCGGCCTGGGCCAATGCCGCCTCAACCTCTTCGAGAGCCAGCTCGAACTGATCGGAATCAAGTTGTTCGGATCGGCGACCGAAACGGTGCCGTTGCAGGGCATCAATGATCGCCTTCAGGCGCTCGACCTCAGCCTTGAAAACCTTGAGCGCATCGAGCTCGCGGGCCTGTTCGAGGACCAGCGCGCGGAGCGCTTCGATGTCTTCGGGAAGGTCCGCTTCCATGAGCATGGAGGCATTGAATCAGCAGTCAAAAGCCCCGTCAACCGGCAATCTGCGGGGCGATCGGCCGTCGTCCGCCATGCACCCGGCGCCAGTCCAAACCCTCCAGCAAAGCGCCGAGTTGCGCCGCCGTCAGCCGCATAACGCCGTCCTGGATGCCCGGCCACTTGAAGCCGCCGGACTCCAGCTTCTTGGCCATCAGGCACAGGCCCGTGCCGTCCCACCAGACCAGCTTGACCCGGTCCGAACGCTTGGCCCGGAACACATAGATCACGCCAGAAAACGGATCGCCGCCGTACTCCTTGCCGACCAGCGCAGCCAACGCGTCGGGCCCTTTGCGGAAATCCACTGGGCGCGTCGCGACCATAACGCGCGCGCCAGCACCAGGTCCGATCATCGGGTTGCCTTTAGCGCTTCGATCACCGCTGCAATGACACTGGCATCGGCGCCGCGCGCGATCTTCACCGCTACGCCGTCAATCTCCAATTCTACCGCCGCCATTAGAGCACGCCGCCTGCGCCGGGCTCGGCGCGAGGGTGCCGGATCCGGTTGTGGGGCCAACTCGACCACTGCGGGGACAAACGTCGCGGCGACTGGTTCTGCAGACGATGGTGCCGATCCTTGGTCCGCCAGTTGCTTGTGCAAATCCTTCCGCCAGGCATAAACCTGCGAAGGGTCAAGGCCATGGCGGCGGGCAACGGCGCCGACACCTTCGTTGCCTGCATAGCACTCCGCCACAATCGACGCCTTGACCTCCGGTGGCCAGTCGCGCCGCTTGCCGGCACCGGTGAATATCTCAAACCGCTGCGCGCCCTTGCTCACAGGATCATCACACGGGATTATCATAGGAGTAGCGCCTCGGCCCAAATCAGGCCGCGTAAGTTCAACGCCGGACGTCACCCGCGCAAGGTGGGGGCCGCACAGCGCTTACGCAAAATGAGAAGGCGCGAGTGGCACTTCTCCAGTCTTCAGGGTATACGCCAGCACTCCACCGAAGATCAGCGCCATGCCTGTCCCGATCAGCGCGTTGTAACCCAAATCAGCACTCGCTCCTGCGAGCTTCGACTGGGATGCTCACGGTCTAGTGAATACGTAATCAGCCGAACGTTCTTACGCCGCATCGTCTGCCGGGCGAAAGCAGGAATGGGTTTGTGAGTCCTGAACGAGAGTGCGATGCCCAGGGGCTCCGAACCGGTGCAGGTCTAGGCATGAACGCCGCTCTCCACATCAGCGCCGGTCCCCCATGAAGCGAAGCAGGAACAGGAACAGGTTGATGAAATCGAGATAGAGCGTCAGCGCGCCCATGACGACAGCCTTGCCGCGAAATTCGCTGCCGCCCACTTCGAAATAGAGGCTCTTGAGCTTCTGGGTGTCGTAAGCCGTGAGACCCGCGAACAGCAGGACGCCGATGGCGCTCACGATCAGGTCCATCATGGATGAACGCAGGAACATGTTGACGAGCATGGCTATCAACAGGCCTACCAACCCCATGATCAGGAAAGTGCCGAAGCCCGACAAATCCTTCTTCGTGGTATAGCCCCACAGGCTGAGACCAGCGAAAGCTGCCGCGGACACAAAGAACGTGCGCGCGACACTTACGCCCGTATAAGCGAAAAGTACCGTCGACAGAGATACACCCATGAGGGCGGCGTAGACCCAGAACAGCGACTTGGCGGTCGACTCCGAAAGCCGGTTGATACCAAATCCGAGCACGAAGACGAGAATTAACGGAGCGAAAACCGCGATCCAACCAAGCAATGTGGGTGCTCCGCTGGCAGCGAAGAACACCGACCTCACGGCGACGTTGCTCGCGACCAGCAGCGCAACCACGCCGGAGAGCAGCACGCCACTGGTCATGTAATTGTAGATCGCCAGCATATAAGACCGCAGGCCGGCGTCGAAGACGGCTGTTGGCGCTCCCATTCCAGCACGAGCGGTCGGAGGTGGGGCTGGTCTGAAGCGATCTGCCATTTCTCAATCTCCTTTATTCCTTGATGACCCGCCGACAGCATCGGCGAAACTAACCGAAAAGACGTTCGGATATGCCCCAAATTACAGTTCGGCGGCGTTTGGCCTGCCCGATGCGACGTCGCGTTGACAGCGTGTTCCCAAATCGATCAGCGTGGCTTCGAACAGGCGGCGAAGCCAGGCTTGGACCGCCTCGGCATCGCGCAATTGTTCGAAGTGCTCCAGGGCCTTCAGCGCGAATGTCTGCATTGCGTCGTCGGCCATAATCTCGTCGCGCAATCGCCGTGTCGCCATGGACCGGTAGCGTTGGTAGCAATAGGCCAGTTCGGTGCGCACGAGGCGCCGCTTCGTTTCACCTGCCTCGTCCCCGCAGGAGGAGGGCCTATTCTCGGCGTTAATTGCGCTATCGGAACATGTTTCAAGCATGGTTATCGCTTCCATCATGCATTTTGGGACAAGAGATGCGCTCCAGTAAGGGAAATGGTCAGCCGGTAGCGTGGCTCAGGGCCACGGCTGCTTCGATCTCGTTGAGAAGAAATGGGCCGTCGAAAGAGGTGTCCTTAGGAATACGCTGGAGCAAGCGACCCGGGTCCGCGGTGATCATCAGGATGGGTATGCTGCGTTGCTTCGCAATGCGCCGGGCAGCGCTCAAGGCTGAACCCGTCTCAACCGAATCACCGACGACCACGAGGTCGGGCTCGCGTCGCGCCGCTGCCGCAACGGCCAGCTCTTCGGTCCATGTCTGATCGAATGAATGGAAGCCGAGAGACGAGAGTCGATCCTGGATCGCGCGGCTGACGATCATGTTGTCATCGATGATGAGCGCATGAGACATGAGTCTTTCTCTCGATTGCCAGAATGTTCTTTTGGCTGTGAGCGGAGCGGCGGGCATTAGGGGCGGTTACGTAATTGTGTCCTTCACCAAGCCGTGGGCAATGCCCGGGTTCGCTGCCCATGCAGTGTGCCGGCGCTTCGAAGACCTTGGGCGGGCGCAAACTCCCAGCCCATGCGCAAAGTCGCGAGGCAAATAAACTTAGCCAAAGAGCTTCACCCCGATGTGGATTGCATAACCAAGAGCGGCTATAAATAATATCGTTATCAGTATGGTCTTGATGTTATCTTTGAATCTCCCACTCATAATTTTTACCCTTTCCTATTGTCATGAATATTTTCAGAGCACGAATTGCTTCGTGGGCTTCAGGTCCGTAAATCTTCTGCACCATCAGGGTGATGGAGCCCAAGGACGGCCAAGCATTGGACATCTTCCTATGGCCCTCATTACTTCTGGGGTCGTTGAGAGTAGCCGTGTCGCAACTTCTCCTCCAGACTCAAGCCTCAACGGATGAAACTCATTTAAACATCGCAGGACCTTCCGCACGGTAAGCTCGAACTTCGATGGAACGCGCCTGCGTGCTTCAACTTCTTCAGAATGCGCGACACTCGCTCTTGCAACTTGGGAGCATGTTACGCACTCAGATTTTCGCGCTTCTCAGGCGCAGCGCGTTCGTGACGACCGAGATCGACGACGCGCTCATCGCGAACGCGGCGAATATCGGGCTGATCAGGATGCCGAAGAAGGGGTACAGCAAGCCCGCCGCCACCGGCACGCCGGCGGCGTTGTAGATCAGGGCGAAGAACAGGTTCTGGCGGATATTGCGCATGGTCGCCCGCGCCAGCCTACGCGCGCGGACAATCCCGTCGAGATTGCCCTTCACCAGCGTGATGCCGGCACTTTCGATGGCGACGTCCGCTCCCGTTCCCATGGCGATGCCGACATCGGCCTGGGCAAGGGCTGGTGCATCGTTCACGCCGTCGCCGGCCATGGCGACCTTGCGCCCTTCGGCCTGAAGCTCCTGGATAATGCGCGCCTTGTCCTCGGGCAGCACGTCGGCGCGAATTTCGTCGATGCCGAGCCGCGCGGCCACCGCCCTGGCGGTGCGTTCATTGTCGCCCGTTGCCATGATGATGCGGAAGCCCAGCTTGTGGAGCGCTTCAAGCGCGGCGGGCGTCGTTTCCTTCACCGGGTCGGCGACGCTGACGAGGCCGGCGACTGCGCCGTCCAGCATCACGAACATCACTGTCTCGCCCTGATCGCGATGGGAATTGGCCTTCTCGGTCAGTTCGGCCGCCTCGAGGCCCAGATCGGTGACGAGCTTGAGGTTGCCGAGCGCGACACTATTGCCATCGACCACGCCTTTCACGCCCTTGCCTGTGACCGCCTCGAAGTCGCTCGCTTCGCCCAGTGCCACTCCGCGCTCCTCCGCGCCCGCGACGATCGCTTCGGCCAGAGGATGTTCGGAGCCCCTTTCAAGCGTTGCCGCCAGGCGCAGGACTTCGGCTTCATCGTGTCCCGGTTCGGGCAGGACGGAAACCAGCTTCGGCTTGCCCAGGGTCAAGGTTCCGGTCTTGTCGACCATCAGCGTATCGACCTTTTCGAAGCGTTCCAGCGCTTCGGCATTCTTGATCAGCACGCCGGCCTGCGCGCCGCGCCCCGTCGCGGTCATAATTGACATCGGCGTGGCGAGGCCAAGCGCGCAAGGGCAGGCGATGATCAGCACGGCGACGGCTGCGATCAGCGCATAGGACAGCGCGGGCGCGGGGCCCCAGAAGGCCCAGCCGATGAAGGACAGGATCGCGATGCCAATGACCACCGGCACGAACCAGCCCGAGACCTTGTCGGCATATTTCTGGATCGGCGCGCGCGAGCGCTGGGCATTGGCGACCATTTCGACGATCTGCGAAAGCATGGTGTCGGCACCGACACGGGTAGCCTCGATGACCAGGCTGCCGGTGCCGTTGATGGTCGCGCCGGTGACGGGATCGCCGGCGACCTTCTCCACCGGTACCGGTTCACCGCTGATCATGCTCTCATCGACCGAGGAACGACCGTCAGTGACGACCCCGTCGACCGGCACCTTGTCGCCGGGTCGCACGCGCAGGCGATCTCCGACCAGCACGTCTTCGAGCGGGATTTCCTCCTCACTGCCGTCCTCGCGGATCACGCGCGCGGTCTTCGCCGCAAGATCGAGCAGCGCGCGGATCGCCTTGCCGGTTCCCTCACGCGCACGCAGTTCCATCACCTGGCCCAGCAGCACCAGCGTGACGATGACCGCCGCAGCCTCGAAATAGACCCCGACATGCCCTTCCGCATCGCGGAAGCCATCGGGGAATATGCCCGGCGCAATCACTGCGACGACGCTGAAAGCCCAGGCGGCCATGACGCCCATGCCGATCAGCGAGAACATGTTGAGGTTCAGCGTGCGGAAGGAGCTCCATCCCCGCACAAGAAACGGCCAGCCGCACCACAGGACGACCGGCGTGCCGAGCACCAGTTCGATCCACAGTGTCGCGCGTTCGCCGAAAATCTCCCTGACGCCACCTAGGCCGAGGTAAGGCCCCATGGTGAAGACCAGCAGCGGAAGCGTTAGCGCCGTGCCGATCCAGAAGCGCCGCGTGAAATCCACGAGTTCAGGATTGGGCCCTTCCTCCACCATCGCCGCGGATTCGAGCTCCAGCCCCATGCCGCAGATCGGGCAGGAACCGGGCTTCGTCTGACGAACCTGCGGATGCATCGGGCAGGTGTAGACCGACCCGGAATATCCGGCCGGCACCTTGTCGTAGCGCTTGTCGTCCGCTACGACCTTGGCGTCTGCGGAATGGGGATCGTGGCTATGGCAGCATGCGTGGTCGTCCTTCGCTTGGTCGCTACCTTCCGGCACGAGATGCATCCCGCACTTGGGGCAATCTCCCGGCCCCTCCTGCCGCACTTCAGGGTGCATCGGGCAAGTGTAGATCGTGTGCTCGCTTGCCTCGTGGTGCTGGTGATGGGTGTGGTCGTTCATACAGGTCACCTTGTCGTTCGTGTTGCGGCCCGCCTGATCGGTGGATTGCCGCCTTGCAGGTCGCTGGCAGCGTCAGCCAGTACCCGCGCAAGTGATACCGCATTGCTGGCATGCGGAATGGAGTTCGTCGTCACGACCCGTGATGCGCCCGCCGCAAGAATATCGTCATGGGCATTGCCGGCAAAGACTGCATGGATCACGACGCAGATCGGCGGCCTGGTTCCTGCTGCGAGCAGTCGTTCGATCGCCTGGATCAGTGTCCGCCCCGACGAGGCGATATCATCGAGTATCACGGGTGTTCCGGTCCGCAGCGCCTCACTGTGCGGTACGCTGACCTCGACGCTGCGATCGCCGCTGCGGCGCTTTTCGAGGACTTCATAGGGCCGGTCCGCGAGCCGGGCGACTTCAGATACCCATTGCCGGCTCTCGCTGTCGGGACCGAGCAGCACCGCATCGGGCACATTTGCGGCGATCCATTCGGCGAGCAGGGGGGCAGTCTCAATCCGGCGAACCGGAATGTCGAACAGGCCCTCGAGCGAATGGATCCGGTGCAGATGCGGATCTGCCGTTACCAGCCAGTCGAAGCTCTCCTCCAGAAAGCGGGCGAATAGGGGAGCGCTGACCGCCTGACCTTCGGCAAATCGCCGGTCCTGGCGCATATAGGCGAGATAGGGCGCGATCAGCCCGACGCGGCGAGCCCCCAGTTCCCTGGCTGTTTCTGCTGCAAATCGCAGGGGCAGGGCCAGCGGATCGGGGTCGCGTAGGGTGGCGAGAATAGCGGCATCCTCGCCGGTAAGGTCGCCAGGCAACGTCACGAGGCACTCGCCATCCGGGAAGCGGTGGACATCGACTTCCCCCGTCTGTGCTCCGGATAGCGCGGCGATGGCTTCGCCCAGGGGCATCATGCCTGGAAATGCCAGGATACGGGTCACGGCGCCTCTCCGATCCGGAAGGGAGAAGCGCCCGAACGGGCATAGTCCTGCGCCCAGCCAAGCTCGCCTGGCGTTTCCGCGTGTATCTCGTAGAGCGGCTGGCCTGCCTCGATCACATCGCCCGGCCGTGCGAGCAGACGTACGCCGGCGTGCTTGCGGCCGGGAGCACCGGCCAGTTTCGCGATCTTGGCGATGCGGCGGTTGTCGATCTCCCTGATCGCGCCGCCTACCCTGGCTGATTCGATGGATTGGTGAGGTGCGCTGCCCGGTTCGCGAAATCCGCCCTGGGCCTCGCAGATGGAAAGGAATTTCGCTTCGGCCGCGCCGCTGTCGAGGAGGTTCCTTGCCCTCTCGCGACCCTTTCCGCCGTTCGCTTCGGCCAGGTCGAGCAAGGCGCCTGCCAGGTCCAGCGCTCTTTCGCGCAAGTCTATCGGGCCATCAGGATCACGCCTCAGGACCGCAAGCAGGTCGTGGGCCTCAAGCGCCGGGCCGATACCACGCCCCACCGGGGCCGATCCGTCGCTGACATGGATTCGCAGGGATAGGCCGATCGCCTGACCGACAGCATGCAGTCGCTCGGACAGCGTTCGTGCAGCCCCATCCGTTCGGACCTTGGCCGTGGGACCGACCGGCATGTCGATCAGCACATGGGTTGAACCCGCTGCCGCCTTCTTGGAGAGCACGCTGGCGACAAGCTGACCGTCGCTGTCGAAATCGAGCGGCCGCTCGATCCGGATCAGCAGATCGTCGGCGGGACTGAGATCGAGGCCACCGCCCCACACGACGCAGCCGCCTTCGGTCTCGACCACGCGGCGCATGGCTGCAATGTCGAGCGCGACCGGCGCCAGAACTTCCATCGTGTCGGCAGTGCCGGCTGGAGAGGTAATCGCGCGGCTCGAGGTTTTCGGGATCCTGTACCCCGCGGCGGCAACGATTGCCACGACGATGGGGGTCGTCCGGTTGCCCGGCAGTCCGCCGACGCAATGTTTGTCGAGGACCAGCCCCGCACCCCAGTCAAGCGTCTTTCCCGCGCCGTGCATGGCACGGGTGAGCGCGATCGTTTCGGCAATATCGAGGCGGTCACCGGCACAAGCCGTGATGAAAGCGGCAAGATCGAGATCGGACAGGCGGTGCGCCACTGTATCGCCGATGATTGCCTTGAAGCCGTCGGCATCGAGGCGCTGCCCGTAAACCTTGGAGCGGATCGCGGAAGCTGAGGCAGGCGGCTCCGGATGTGAGAAAATCGCATGCTCACCGATCTTCGCGCCAAGCGCTAACCACGCGGTCTCACTGAGCGCCGCTGTATCGGGTGGCAGCCAGTCTGCATCGGTAACGACATTGAGCGCCGCAACGATCGACCGCTGGCCAAGAGCGATCTCTACTTGTGTGAGCGCCGAGAATCCTTCGGCCCGGCACAGATGGCAGTCCTCGCGCATGTAGACGACCGGCTGACGATAGGTGTCGATACCGGCCCGGATCAGGGGAATCGTGTGCACATCCAAGGTCATCTC
Source organism: Novosphingobium sp. PP1Y (assembly GCF_000253255.1). Taxonomy (NCBI): domain Bacteria; kingdom Pseudomonadati; phylum Pseudomonadota; class Alphaproteobacteria; order Sphingomonadales; family Sphingomonadaceae; genus Novosphingobium; species Novosphingobium sp. PP1Y. The sequence goes on from NC_015580.1 coordinate 2,523,432, forward strand.
GGCTTCCGGATGCTGACCCGCTCGAGATGTTCAGGTACGCGCACATTCCATCCGAGCTCGTGGTCAATGCGGAAGCGCAGGGCATCGGCGCTGTCCGGTTCGCCATGGGTGACATAGGTCATTTCCGGCGGCTTGGCCTGTCCCATCCAGCCCAGCAACTCGTTGGCGTCGGCATGACCCGATATGCCCTCAAGTTGAATCACTTCGGCGCGGATTTCGATCTCGCGCCCGAAGAGCCGCAAATGCCGCTCGCCTCTGGCGAGCACAGCGCCCCTCGTGCCACCCGCCTGGAAGCCGCTCAGCACGATCGCGTTCTTGGGATCGGGCCCAAAACTGACCAGATGGTGCATGACCCGGCCGCCCGCGAGCATGCCGCTTGCGGAAATGATGATCATCGGCCCCGTGCGGCGGTTGAGCTCCTTCGATTCCTCGACCGTTCGCACGCGTTCGGCGAGGTTGAACATGGCCTTGCAGTCTTCCCAGCTGACGTGGTGCTCATCGTGGTGGTTGTGGTAGATTTCGGTCGCATCGACGCCCATCGGACTGTTGAGATAGACCGGTATGTAGGGAATGGCGCCCCGCTCTCGCAGCTGTGCGATCTGCAACATAACGCCCTGGATACGGCCCACGGCGAAAGCGGGGATCACGATCGCCCCGCCGCGCCGTGCGACCCGGTTGATAACCTCCGCCAGTTCGGCTTCGGGATCATTCTGCGGGTGAACGCGGTTGCCATAGGTGGATTCGGTCACGAGAATGTCGGCGCCTGGATATGGCCGTGGCCCGTGCATCAACGGGTCGGTTTCGCGTCCGACATCTCCGCTGAAGTGTACCGTGCGCCCGTCGACGGTCACCTGGATCTGCGCCGCGCCGAGCAGGTGCCCCGCCGGAATGAAGCGGGCTGAGATGCCGTCTCCGAGGTCAAGAACCTTGTCGAAAGGCGTTTCCCGGAAATGGTCCAGCGCCGCGCGGGCATCCTCGAGTGTGTAGAGTGGCTTCGGGTTCGCGTGCCTGGAATAACCCTTGCGCTTTGCATAGCGGGCCTCTTCCTCCTGCAGGTGCCCGCTGTCGGGAAGCAGCAGGCCGCAGAGTTCGGCGGTGGCCGGCGTGCAATGGATATGGCCCTGGAAGCCGTTTCGGACCAGCGCGGGCAGATAGCCGGAATGGTCGAGATGGGCGTGTGTGAGAAGGACTCTGTCTATTGACTTTGGCGGAACGGGGAACGGATTCCAGTTGCGTAGCCTTAACTGCTTGTATCCCTGGAACAGCCCGCAATCTACAAGAATGCGCCGACCGTTGGCCTCGATCAGATAGCGTGAGCCGGTGACCGTTCCTGTCGCGCCAAGAAAACTGAGCGAGGGTTCATGAGCAGCATTCATATTCATCCTCTCGTTTAATAATCATTCGGTAAGCATGGCGTGTGCATGTCCGTTTTGTCGTCCAAGCAGCTAATTTGAAACCATGGCAGAACGAGTTGACTCAAGAATTTTGTGGTCGCAAAGGTGCCATCTTACGGCCCCCCACTACGAGCGCGAACAATCGATCGATGTCTTCTGGAAAGGCGAGGTCGGTTCCTGGGGTCAGAACGGCAGCGGAGCCCGCGGCCATGCCGTATCGGAAGGCGTCGACTGGCTCCTGCCCAACAGTTAGTGCGTAAACCATGGCGGCGAGGAAGCTATCGCCAGCTCCGACCGCACTTTTCGCCTCGATGGGTAAGGCGGGCAAGTGCAGGGTGCCATCCTGCCAAGCCAGCAAGGCACCTCTGTGACCCATGGTAACCGCAATTAGCTCGGCTTGTCCCTTGTCGATGATGGCCGTGGCCGCCGCACCGATTTCCTCGACGGATTCAAGATCACGGCCAACGAGCTGGCGCAATTCGCCCAGACTCGGCTTGACGAGTAAAACACGGCCTCCGGCCAGCCCGTCTTTCAATGCATCCCCGGAGGTGTCGAGTATTGTCCGAATTCCACGCTTTTGCATGATCCTGACCACACGGGCATAGAAATCGGAAGGAACGCCGGGCGGCAGCGACCCGCTTGCCACAAGATGACTGCAATCCGCTTCGGCAAGCCGGTCGAGGCAATCCTGCCATTCTTCCGCCGCCACCGGTGGTCCCGGCGGCGTAAAGCGGTATTCCTTGCCGCTTTCGCGTTCCAGCACCGCAGCGGCGATTCGCGTATCATGTTCGATGGGAATGCGTGTGCGCACCAGTTGATGCAAATCGACGAGACCGTCGAGTGCCGCGCTGGTCGCGCCGCCTGACAGGTAATAGCAACGTGCGGTGCCGCCCAGACGGCAGAAGACCCGGGCTACGTTGATGCCGCCGCCGCCCGGAGCATAGCGTTCGTTGCGGGTGCGCATCTTGCGCGTGTGAAAAACGCTTTCAACCTCGTAGGAGACATCGATGGTCGGGTTCATTGTCAGGGTGGCTATCGTTTTCATGGAAATGTCCGTTTCGTCGTATGTGTGCAGGCTTGACGGCGCGTGATGATCCTTCGCCAAATCATGCGCAGTCGACGTTCCGGAACAGCTCGGCCGAACCTGCCGTCGCTGCCCACCCATCGCCCGGCAAATTGCCAAGCGTCCGAACAGTCCGCTGCCTCGCCCACCAGTTGGTGATCAACACCCGTGATGCCGGTGGCGAGTTCGCCCGCCACCATCTTCGCCTCCAACCGGGATTCCCTGCACCTTGTTGGCGTAATTCTGCGGCGCGACCTCGAAACGGTCGCGGTTCTCCTTCGACGCGAAATAATATGCTCTTCCCTGATAGACCGATGTGATCGCGTCAGCCGTGCGTACCGCGGCTCCGCTCACCGGATCCACCACGGTCTCTGGGAGCTGCTGCGGCCAGGGCGCGGCCCTGCGATCAGCAGCATCATCCGAATCGCGATGGTGATGATGCCCATGATTGGCGCCGAGGTCGAAGCTGCCATGTCCGCCATGACCAAAGCCGCCGTGCCCGCGGCCTCGCCGCAAGAGAAAGAATGCCACGACCGCAATGGCGATCAGGATCCAGCTCCAATTCTGCGTCAGCTCTTGCATCTCGAATCCTCCACACTCCCTTTTTGGACCTGGCGCTCGCGGAACGCCTTTCCCGTATGTGAGAGGCGCACCCGACCGGTCATGCGATCCGCTTCCAGTGTCGTTCTGGCTCAATGGCCTCCAACGAAGAGACGCTGTCGGGCTGATCTCGTTACAGTCGTGAGGTCGGTCTGGGCGAATTTTGCTCCGCCTTCAAAAAGGCGCGTTGTCGCGGAGGGTAGGTGAAGGAGAAGCAGCATGAGGGAGCAAATCCCGGTGATGATGGCCAGTGCCGCCGTTGCGGCAAAGGCCAACTGAGCTCTCGAACGAGCTGCGGTAGCAAGCCCCTTCGGCCGACCCCGGAAACAAACCGGCCGCAGCTGCGATGCCGAGCCAGGCAAGTCCGTCGCGCCCGCCACGCCTTGTTTGGGGCGCTGTCGCCCATCATGACCGATGCCACAGGGCTGATCGCAGCAGCGAATGGTTCCGACAGCAAAGGCCGATAATACCTCCGAGCGAAGCGACGCCAAGTAAGCTGACACCATAGCCCAGCAGCCCAGCGGCGATCACCGACCGCCGGCCGTGCCGATCCGAGAGCCAGCCCCACATCGGAACAAACAGGAAGAAGGCAAATGTGTACAACGAGGACGCCATACCCGTGTGTCTGGCTACCGCCCTCGCAGCGAGGGTTGCATCAGCCGCCTGGATAAGGGATGCAAGAATGGGAAGGATGGCACTGCAGCCGAACCAGACGACAAAGACCGCAACCAGCAGCGAGGCAAGCGCCAGGGGGCCGGATGCTAGCGGAGACATCATCTGGTGGTAAACAGCTCAGGCGTCATTCCGTATCCTCCCGCGATGAATAGCGGCTCTGATGCCCGCATGCAGATCAGCCGGTCCTAGTAGCGCTTCAAAGCTCGATGACCTTGTCGGGCAGCTCGTTGGGGTTCTCCGCGCTTGGCGGAAAATGTGTCGCCAGCAGTGTCCCAACGCGTTCGACGGCTTCGACTAGACCTGTTGCTATCTCCTTGCGCTTGACGCCGGTGATTATGGCGGCAACCGCATCGGCCCAAGCATCTGGCGGAACTCTCGTGTAGATTCCCTCATCGGCGATGACCTCGACTTGCCGGTCGCTGAGCGAGACGAAGATGAGCACGCCGGTGCGCCTAGCGGTCCGACGCAAGCCCATGGCTCGGAATTGCTCGAGCGCCGAGTTATGGACATGTTTGCGCCGAACGCGCTGAGGCGTGAGAAACCGAGAAACCGGCGGGACAAGCGTGAGGCCATATGTCACGATGAACAACGCGATAGGTAGTACGGTGTATCCGAGCCCGAAACGGTGATAGGCGATCGTCATTGCGTCCTCCCAATGACCAGGCTGCCAGCCAGGGGGCATCATCATCCCGATATTGATTCCCGTGAGCCACAGAAGATAGGGTATAAGCAGGGCAATAGCGGCAGCCCAGCCCAGCGCCACATGCGGATAGTAGCTGTCAGCCTCGCTTAAGACGCACAGGATTTCACCGGAGGTGCCGATTTCCGCGCGGTGGATGGCATCCGCGACCTGCTGGTTTTCGGTATTACTTAATATCATCTCACCAGCCTCCAGATGCGCCGCCGCCGCCAAATGAGCCGCCACCACCGCGGAAACCTCCGCGAGAGCCGCCACTGCCGCGTCCTCCTAAGCCAAACCCCCAAAGAAATGTTGGCAGGCCCGATCCATGCCGATGCCGGCGGCCATGGCCATGGCCGCCGAACGCCATCAGCGCCCAGATGCCGAAAATCAGTAGTGGGAACTGCGAGGCGGGTCCGAACTCAGTGCCGCTCTGCGATCGCTCTGCCGCTTGGTCGGCGGCTTTTGCCTGGGCCCGTGCCTCACTCTCTGGTAGGGTCAGTTGACGGATCAGCGCATCGGCGCCGGCCTCTATGCCGCCGGGCATATCGCCCGCCTTGAAGCGCGGAATAATCGTTTTCTCGATGATGAGTGACGACAGGCCATCGGTCAGAATTCCTTCAAGACCGTAGCCAACCTCGATACGAACCCTGCGCTGGCTGAGGGCAACGATGAGCAGGGCCCCGTCGTTGCGCTGCTTGTCGCCAAGGCCCCAAGCTCGACCCAAGCGATAGCCATAATCAGAAATCTCGTATCCCTGCAGATCTGGGATGGTCACTACGACTAGTTGGCGGCGGGAATTCTTCTCGAGCACTTCGAGCTTTTGCGTCAGCCGTACTTCGACATCGGCCGGTATGATGTTCGCAGCGTCGACCACCCGGCCGGTGAGCTTGGGGAATGCCGGCTCGGCCAGCGCTGGCGCGACAAAGCCGGTCAGCGCGAGAAAGAACGCGAGGATAGGGGTGAGGAGGGGACGGATCGGCCACATTGCCTAGGTCGTTCTCAGAGCTTGCCGTTGAGGCTCGGCGCGACTTCGGCGCCGGATGTAACCGCCTGGTAGGGCACTATCGGCTTGGCGCCGCGGATCGCGGCGCCGATCATCTCGGGAAAGGTGCGCACGCGCGTATTGTAATCCTGAACCGCACCATTGTAGTCGCGGATCGCCACACGAATGCGGTTTTCCTGGCCTTCAAGCTGGCTCTGCAGCATCTGGTAGTTCGTGATGCTCTTGAGTTCGGGATATGCCTCAACATTGGCCAGCAGTCGCCCGAAGCCGGCCAGCGAAGTGGAAAGCCGGTTCTGCGCGGCCTGGAACTGCGCCATCTTGGCGGGATCGGAGAGCTCATTGGCATTGAGCTGGATGCTGGTCGCCTTGGCGCGCGCTTCGATCACGCCGGTGAGAATGCCCTTCTCCTGCTCGGCCGCGCCCTTAGCGACGACGGCGAGATTCGGAACCAGGTTGGCGCGCTCTTGAAAGGCTGCTTGGACGTCGGCCCACTTCGCCTTTGCGTTCTCCTGCGCCGTCGGCACCGAGTTGATTCCGCAACTGGTAAGCCCGAGCGCTGCAATGGTGGCAATTACCCAAGTACGGGCGAACTTCGGCAAACTAATCATCTCTGCCTTTCTTTCGAGCAAATGAGAGAGTTCTCTCGTAGGGTAGTCCACCATTCGACGCCGTTGGGCACATGTTATTACAGCTGATGTAGCTCAAACGTCGGAGGGTTACGCCACCTCTGCGAAGGCCAGCGACTACTGGATCAGCGTGCAGGTGCAGCGCCTACAACATACGCGGCGTGCACCCTTTGGTGTGACGCTGACAAGGCGGCGCCCAGATCGCCCACACTGTACCCTTTCTGGTTCGCGGCTATGACCTGGCGAGCGCGAATGCCGGCGAACAGGCGCTACTTACCGATGCCAAGGCGGCGCCATTAAACGAGACCGATACGGTCTCGATCGCGTCACGAAGGGCGCGACGCGCCCTGTGGGCCCGGACTGTCAGATTGTTCACGGTTATGCCGAGCTCCCGCGCCGCATCCTCCTTGCGCTGGTCCTTCAGATCGAGCCGGTAGATGACATCTGCATATTCCTGCTTGATGTTCGACATCAGGCTCACAATCGTCCTCTCCGGATCCGGCACGCTGTCCGTCAAGGCTTCATGCGGACGATCGTGAATCTCCAGCTCAAATGCCACCTCCCGCTGACCGCGAGTTCCCCGGCGTCGGCAGAAATCGATTAGCGTGGTTTCGAACAAGCGGCGAAGCCAGCCATGGACCGCCTCGACATCGCGCAGCTGTTCGAAGCGCTCCAGGGCCTTGAGTGCGAATGCCTGCACCACGTCATCGGCCGCGATCTCGTCACGCAGGCGCCGCGCCGCCATGACGCGGTAGCGTTGATAGCAGGACGCCAGTTCCTTGCGCACGATCCGGCGCTTCGTTTCATCTGCCGCGTCCCCACCAAAGGAATCGCCTTCCTCGGTGTGAGTTTCGTTGTTAGGGCATATGTCGAACATTGCTATACTCCCTATTTCGACGACGGTCCCATCCCGGCGCGGCCTGAATTGAGTCGGACCGCAAAGGGCAGCGCTTCAGGTTTCACCGCGTGGCGCTTGTGACGAGTGCCTCGACGGCTGGATGCCAAGGGAGGGCTTGATCAAAGCCGGCGAACAGCATTTTTGAGGTTCCCGACCGGCGCGTGCTCCAGGCATCCGCACGCCGCCATTCAGCGCCGTCAATATATTCCGAAGTTCATAAACAATTTTCAGAGCCATGCTGTACGTGGCACTCGGAGATTGTTCCATCCTATTGAAAATAGACGCGCTATTATTGTCAGGTATCTTGATGATTTCTATTCGACATCCAATAGAACCCAACTGCGCCAGCATGGTGCCCTCCACTCATCTGATGAGAATGGGCTATCATGCGCTTCTGCCAGAAGGACTACGGGCGGTTACCTAATACTACGCGACATCGTATCGCTGGCGTTGTAATCGAAGCGGCATGGCTCCCGTGAAGTTGCACGAGACGCGAGTCCGGATGACCGCGATCACAGGGTTCGGCCGGGAGATCTGACAGCGGATGAAAGCCAGACATCAAGTTTTCGGGCAAGGCAATTCGACGGGCGCTTCTGCTCTGATCAGGACGCAGGTCGGTACCCGCCCTGCAATGGCGGCTTGTCGAGGCACTGCGCGATCAAGCCGACCAACTTCTCGTCGGTCAGGGGCTTTTCAACCAGAGCCGAAAACCCGGCTTCCAGCGCGCGCTTTTCCAGATCGTTCTGATAGCGTCCAGTAATGAGAATGGCAGTCCCCGGCCATCCGCTTTCGCGAAGCCGCGCAAGCAGCGTCAATCCGTCCATCAAGGGCATCGAATAGTCCGTGATCAGGCAATGGCTTAAAGCGCACGCCCGATCGGCCAGCAATTCAGCGGCCGAGCCAAAGTCGTGAACGCTGAACCCGCGTGCGCGAAGGAGCAGACTGATCGAGCGACGCACTGCCTGGTCGTCGTCGACGAGCAGCACGCAATGGTCGGCATCATCCTTCTCGTCTGTCCTGATCACCCGGCACGTCCCATACAATTTGTGTCGGCAGCGCGAAAGCTGCTCTCCTTGATCTACGTTCGGGCCAAACCGGGCAGTATAAGTGCGATTCCTTAATCGGTGGGCAGGCTAGGGTTCGGTGCCGAGACCCGCGATCAGTGCGATGCGCAATGCCTCGGGCAATGTGCGCACGCCGAGTTTTTCCATCATGTTGGCCCGGTGGATCTCCACGGTCCGCGGGCTGATGCCGTGGGCAAGAGCGATCATCTTGTTGGTCTGCCCGGTGGCGAGGCCCTCCAGAACATCCCGTTCACGAGGCGTCAGTGTTTCGATACGCGACAACGCAGCGGCCGCGGTAAGCCGCTGAGCATCCGCCTGCTCGGCGACAGCAAAGACTTCCTCCAGCGCTTGAAGGATCGTGTCCTGCTCAAAGGGCTTCTCGATAAAGTTGTGGGCACCCTTGCGCATTGCCGTGACTGCGGTGCTGACATCGCCATGCGCTGTCATCACGACAACCGGGAAATCCACTCCGGCGGAACGCATCTGCTCCAGGACAGCGATCCCGTCGATTTCGGGCATCCGCACGTCGAGCATTACGCAGCCCGGGCGCAGAGAGCCCGCTGCCTCGAGAAACGGCACGCCCGAACTGTAACTTTCCACGGCATAACCCTGAGTGCGGAGAAAAAGGCTGGTCGAGCGGCGAATGGCGCCGTCATCGTCGATGATATAGACAAGCTTCTCAACGGTCATCCTGCGGCTCCGCTCGATCCATGCGCGTCAAGGTGAAACGAAACACCGTGCCTCCCTCCGAACCCGGCTCTGCCCAAAGACGTCCCTCGTGAGCCTCAACAATGGTGCGGCATATGGAAAGACCCACGCCAAGACCTTGCGCCTTGGTGCTGTTGAACGGCTCGAACAACCGTTCGGCAATCTCGTCCGAGAGCCCCGCGCCGGTGTCGGCAACCGCCAGCTCAACCTCCTCATCGCCCATCGCTGCCGTCGAAAGCACAAGCTCTCGGCGCTCGCAGCCTTCCATAGCCTCGACCGCGTTACGGATCAGGTTAAGCAGCACCTGCTGGATCTGCACGCGATCGACGAGCACCCGCGTCACGGCCGGATCGAGATTCATCTCCACCCGAATGCCGCGCAGGCTTGCGCCGGCAAGCGCAAGCGCCGCGGCCTCCTCGATCAATTTGGTCAGGCTGACAATTTCCCGCTCGGTTTCGCCGCGCGCGACGAAATCGCGAAGGCGGCGCACGATCTGGCCGGCCCGGACCGCCTCGGCAATGCCATCGGCAAGCGCCTCACGGGCTTCTGCCAAGGCGCCCGGCTGATTGGCGTCCAGGAGCGCCTGCGCAGCCATCACATAACTGGCAACAGCGGTCAGCGGCTGGTTCAGTTCATGGGCCAACGTTGAGGCCATGGTCCCCACGGCGGATACGCGCCCAATATGGATCAACTCCTCCTGGAGATCCTGCAGACGCCGCTCGATATCCTGCCTGGCCGTCAGATCACGAATGAAGCCAGTAAAAAGCCGGTGGCCATTGTCCTGCACGACTTCACCCACGGCGAGCTCCATCGGGAAAATGCCGCCATCACGCTTGCGGCCGGACACCACGCGGCCGATGCCGATAATGCGGCGCTCGCCCGTCGCCAGATACCGGGCGAGATAGCCGTCATGCGCCTCGCGATGGGGGGAGGGAGCAAGCAGGCTGACATTACGCCCCAGAAGGTCGCTCTCCTCATAGCCAAACAGCCGCTCGGCGGCCGCACTGAAGGATTGAATCGATCCCCGTTCGTCGATCACCACCATTGCGTCCGGCACGGTGTCCAGGATCGAGCGCAAGTGGGCTTCCTGCGTCTGCAAGGCGGTCTGGGCACGCTGCCATTCGGTGATGTCGCGAACAACCTTGCCATAGCCCGTCACACGACCGCCTGAGTCCAGCAACGGATAGACTGTCACGTGCGCAAGAAACTCGGTCCCATCGCTGCAAACCCGGGGCTCCTCGCCAGAATAGCGCCCATCTGTTCGGGCGATCTCTAAGATCTGATCTGGCCTGCCTCCGGCAATCGCAGCGGCCGGATAAAGCATCGACCAGTGCCTGCCCAGTACCTCTTCCGCACTCCATCCCTTTAGGAGCTCAGCGCCCTTGCTCCACAGCGTTATGCGCCCACCGAGGTCGAGCATGACTATGGCTTCGTCATTTAGTTGGTCGATGAAATGCAGAACCTCGTCCGCTGTCGGCGCCGCCGACTTGTCTCTGCACTCGACAGACTGGCTCGGTGCATCTTTTTCCATTTGCCGCTCCATTTCCCCCGATCTCTCAGCCTGATAACGCCGGCATCGTGGACGCACGTCATAGCTCCGCGCGGACAAGGAGTGATCCCAATGGGCTATACGCAGCCCGGACGCACATCCCTTATGGCGGGACGAAAAAAATTTCTGATGCTGTAATTTCCGGAATCCGGGAGCGTCTAATGGGCGGCATTGATCCTGCTGCCGCCATCATTCAGAGAGCAGACGCGCGTGAAGAACATCCTACTGCATGTCGAGGACGACCCTGGCATGGAAGCCCGCTTCCAGACGGCCTTGTCGCTGGCCCGCTATCAAGATGGGCATCTGATCTGCCTGCAGGTGACGCCGACGCCGTATTTTCCTGCCGATGGTGCGATATCGCCGGAAACTTTCAATCTCTTCATTGACAGCGTGGAAGTGCCCGCACGCGAGCTGCGCGCTGCTCTGGAAGCGAGATTGAACAGCGATATGGTCTCCTGGGACTGGCGGGTCCGGAGTGGGGACACGGCAATCGAGATCCTTCGCGAGGCGCTGTTGGCCGATGTGATCGTTGTCGGCACCGGAGACGAGGCACCGGACCTTTCCGTGGCCGGAGCCCTCCTCGTGCATGGCCACGTTCCCATTCTCGCCGTTCCCGGCAATACGCTGCAATTCGACCCCTGCAGCCCGGTCATGATTGCATGGAACGGGACGGTGGAAGCCGCCAATTCGGTCCGCCACAGCCTCGCGCTGACCAGGGCAGCAGCAAGCATCCATGTTGTGACGATCACGGAAGACCCCCTCGACTCTCCACCGGCCGAAGTTGCCAGTTACCTCTCGCGGCACGGGATCCATGTGGAGATACACGAACGGCAAGCCGAACCATCGGTGGCCGAGACGCTCAAGGCCTCAGCCCGCGAACTGGGCGCTTCCTGTATCGTCATGGGCGGCTACGGCCATTCGCGCTTCCGCGAGCGGGTGTTCGGAGGCGTCACGCGCGCAATGCTGCAGGATTGCCCGATCTCACTACTTCTGTCGCATTGACGGTCCCAGAGCTTCAACCGTTCACCGCACGGGCCTGCCCCGAGTCCATCGCCACAAGGTTGATCGGATGACCTGCGACAAAGGCACGAATGTTCTCGATCGTCATGTCGATGAGCCGGCGAAGAGCATCCTCAGTGTTATAGGCAACGTGCGGCGTGATGAGGACATTGGAAGCGCTCGCCAAGACATGATGAGCAAGCAGTTCCTTGAGTGCGTCCGCCCCAATCTCACGTCCACGAAAGACCTCGGCTTCGTCCCGGATAAGCGGTTCCTGCGGAAGAACATCAAGACCCGCTGCCCGTATCTTGCCGCTGGTGATGGCCCGAACGAGCGCCTCAGTCTCAATGATGTTGCCACGCGCCGTGTTGATCAGGACAGCTCCGTTCTTCATCAGTGCGAATTCGGCATTACCTATCATGCCCTTCGTGCCGGGCGTCGCAGGCAGGTGGAGAGAAACGACGTCGGCATCACCAAGCAGGACAGGAAGATCGACATAGCGAAAGCCCAAAGCCTCAGCGACCTCGTTGCGAGGCGCGATGTCATGGGCGAGCACTTTCATTCCGAAACCGCGGGCAATCTGGATGACGCATTGGCCGATCCGCCCGGTGCCGATCACGCCGATGGTCTTGCCGAACAGATCGAACCCGCGCAGATCGGCCGGGTTGAAATCACCGTGCCGAGCCCTTTCGCTATAGGCAGGCAGATGGCGCGCCAAGCCCAGCAGTAGTGCAAACACATGCTCGGCGACAGTCACATCGCCATAACCGGGCACATTCGCGACAGCGATGCCCGCCTTTGCGCAAAAGTTCAGGTCAATATGATCATAACCGGTCGACCGCGTCGCGATAAGCCTGAGATGTGGCATCTGGGCCAGAACCGGTATCGTCAATCTCGAATGGACGAAAACGGTTATGATTTCCGCGTCGTGGTAAGCGGCGACATTGGTCTCGTCGAGCGCGCCCTCGGTGCAGGTGAACTCGATCTCCGGCGGAAGGGCGTGGCACGCCTCAGCCTCCCAAGCTTCGGTTTCGAATGCGATCAACTTCATATGGCCCTCTTGCCCGATTAGGTAGCGAAAGACAGCCAAAAGCGATGCGCGACCGTCTCCATCTACTCGGACGCGCGACAAACCCTGTGGTTACAGGCCGACCGGAACCCACCGGACCCCGGTTTCGAAAAAAAGCGCCTGCCTTTTGAGGGATTTTGCACCGGCGCGCGTATCACGTTCAAAGTAGGCGCGGCAAGCAGTGCCTCTCATTTGACGCCCAATCCGGGCGCTGTCACGGGAGATAGCCAATGGCTGGTTTGCGAAACATCGACTTGCGGCACCATTTGCCGAGCACGACCTTCATCATCTTGACCCTTCTGATCCTTTCCGGACTGGGTGGCATCGCAATCTATCTCGGTGTGTACAACATCGCTGCCGACGCGCCCCATTATCGCTTCACCTATTGGCTCATCGAGAATCTTCGCGACCAGTCGATTGCCACCCGCGCGCGGTCGATCGCCGTGCCCAGGGATCTGGCCGATCCAAAGCGCGTCTCCGCAGGCGCGGGCCTCTACACAGAGATGTGCAGCGGCTGTCATCTGGCGCCGGGTATGGAGAAGACCGAAATCAGTCAGGGCCTCTACCCACAGGCGCCGGAACTCGCCCGAGTATCGGACCATACGCCGGCACAGGAATTCTGGATCATCAAGCATGGTGTCAAGCTGACCGCGATGCCCGCATGGGGCAAAACCCATGACGACAAGCTCATCTGGGACATGGTCGCCTTCGTCCAGCAACTCCCGAAGCTTTCACCCGCTCAATATCAAGCGGTGATAAAAAGCGCACCGCAGGACCATGATGCGATGATGATGAACGAAATGGAGGGGACGCCAAAAAAGCCGCACGACGATGCTCACCCCGATTCGCATCATGAGGGAACGCATTGACCCCTTCCAAAAGCCGGAAGCAGCGCCCGTCTTCAACTTGGGACTTGAGATCCCAATAACTGGACGCGATCGATTTACGTCGAAATATAATGCCGTAGGCACGACGAGTCGAAGGGGGACCATCTGTATGAACACCGGGCGCGATCTGGTCCGCGAACTGATCGGTCGCTGGCGCGAGGATCCGGGAGCAACTTACCGGAGCTGGTTCCTCTGGGACGAGCGCTTGAAGAACTTTCGCTCGATCCGGCGCGGGATTGCACAAGTCGTTGCAGAGATCGAGGCGGGCCGCTTTGGTGTCGCCTACCGCGGATCCTCGCTCGAGACGGTTGTGCATTCGGTGGCCGAACAGCGCCAGATCTTCAAGGGCGCCGATCACGCCTTCCTCTGGAAGCCAAAGCTCCGGATCCCCGACATTTACGAAAATCCGGACAACCAGCGCGCCTTCGGGCGGCTGCTTCATCATTGCTCTTGCTGCGACAACGCGGAGGAGATCATCTCAGGCATCCACGCTATCGACCGGTTGAAGATCAAGGGGCTGGGTCCGGCGGTGGCCAATCTGCTCTACTTTCTGCACCCGACGCTGGTTCCCCCGTTCAACACGGCCATCGTCAAGGGGTACAATGCGCTCTCCGGCGCCAATGTGAAGCTTGGAAGCTGGGAGCATTTTCTTGCCATGCGCTCCGGCATCCTCGATCTCAACGACCGCTACCGCAATCTGCTTTCGAACGATCTGGGCGCGATCGGCGGGCTGTTGTTTGATGTGGGTTACGGCCGCTATCCGCCGCCGCCTCCCGACGATGCTCAGGCTCTGGCGGGCGACTGGCTGGCCCGGCTCGACGAGGCGCGAGCGCAGGCGCAAAAGCTCGACAAGGTGACGATCGCCCAAAACGAAAGTGATCGCAGCCACACCGAGATCCAGGCCTGGCTGCGCGATCTTGGTCATGCATTGGGCTATGATGTCTGGATCGCCGCAAACGACCGGGGGCGGCTTCACGACGGCATGCCGCTTGGGACACGCTGTCTCGATCATTTACCCAATGCCGTCGCAACCGCCTCCGGCGGAGATTCCATCCGTCTGATCGACGTCCTCTGGCTCGAACGGGGCAATGCGAATGTCACCGCGGCTTTCGAAGTGGAGCATTCGACGTCGATCTATTCAGGAATTGTCCGCATGCTCGACCTGGCGCTGAGCGGCGGAGACCTTCACGCCTCCGCCGGGCTGTTTCTCGTCGCGCCGGACGCGCGCGAGGCCGATGTCCGCGCCCAACTACGCCGTCCGGCGTTCAGCCGGGTCGCCGACCTCGATATCTCCTATCTCCCTTATGGCGAACTCGAGCAGCACCGCGAGGCGATCGCCCGCTTTGGCTCCGGCCTCAAGGCCATCAAGGCGATTGCGCATCGGTTGCCCTGAGGGCGAACGGGGCTACATCCCGGATATCGGCGGCTCGAGCATGCCGAGCCATGCTACCAAGCCGAGGATTACGATCGCGCAGGTGGTTTCGGTAAGGAGAGTCTTGCGCAGCCCGTTGACCGCGCCAATGTGATCGCCGCAGGCGATGGCCGCCTCGAGCACAGGGGTCATATAGAAGCGGTTGGCGGCGGCGAGTCCCAGCATGACTCCGAAAAGCAACAGCTTGACCAGCAGGAGCTGGCCGTAGAGCGATCCCAGCAGCGAACCGAAGCGCTCCGGGCCGACGAGAAGCCAGCTGTTCACGCCGCCCGTCAGAACCAGCAGCGCGACGACAACGGTTCCGACCACGGCAAAGCTTGCCAATGCGCGATGCGAGAATTCGACATGAGCCTGGGTCATGCGGCGATGCGGCCGGAATAACAGCGTGGTGAGCGCCAGCAGCGCTGCCACCCACACACCCGCGGCTAGCAGATGAATAATGTCGGCACCGAGGTGAATGAGACCAACCCATCCCTCGTCCATCGCGCCGTGCCCTGTCCAGACGACGCTCGAAAGCGCCACCGCTCCCAACAGCGACAGCAGCCACATCCAGCCCGTGCGCAATCCGTGCGGGCTCAGGGCTATGACCAGGAAAAGCAACAGCGCGCCGATGCGGACGAGCCATGTCGTCCCGACGCTCGTGCCACCGATCACCAGGCGCAGTGCGGAGCTGTCAACTTCGCCAGGAGCCACGCCGCTCATCGAAGCGGTGAGCGATACAATCGCCTGGCCCGACAAGAGCAGACCGATGAAGGCAATTCCACCCACCAGCCTGCGCAGCGTGAGAGCGGCCTCGGGAGACCGTTCCACGCCGCGCAGGCCGTAAAGCGCGAAGAGCGGCAAACCGAAGAGCAGCATCAGGTCCATGTAAAGCGCGAACCTGATAAGGACGGCGGCCACGTCAGGCACAGGCTCACTTCACCTTGAAGTTGAATGTGCCATTTACGCGATGGGTGTCCGCGGTAACGGCATGCCAGTCGAGCTTGTAGGTGCCCGTGTGCAGAGCACTTTTGGGAACCGCGACGAGCGTCTTGCCGTCGGCGCCCACGCTGGTATCGACCGCAATCTTCATTGGAGGCATCTTCATACCCGGCATGTCGGTCATGACGAGGTCGATGCCTGAGAACTGGTTCACGAGCGTTTCGTTGAAGCGCAACTCGATCCTCGCCGGCCTCTCCACGGTCGCATCGGCTGCGGGGGTCGATGAGACTAGCTTGGGATGGGCCTGGGCCGCGGTTCCGCTGATGAGTGCGGTAGCGAGGCCAAAAGCGGCGAGCAATGTGCGAACGGGGGTCATGGCATACTCCATTTGGCGGCAACGACGATTGATACGCGCGTCGCGGGGTAATCCCTCACATGAGGGGCAAAAATTTTTGTTTGCGGGCTTGAGGCCGCCTTGTCCGACAAAATGGCATTAGAATATTGACAGGTAACAGGTTCTGCCGCGCATTCGCACGAATGCGCCCGATTGACGCACGCAGGATCCGTTGGATGGCGTGGAAAGACCGATACCTTACCTGCAAGTTCCAACTCCCCACCGGTTTCGCAATATTTGAAGGGCCTTCAGGGGTAGCTGGCAAAGAGCTTCGTTCCGCCGGGGCCGAAGGCGATGACTGCGTAATGCTGGATGCGGCCACCCACTTCCATCCCGGGCGAGCCGAGCGGCATGCCGGGAACGGCAAGTCCGCGAACACCTGCAGGCTTTTCGCGGAGCAGTCTGGCAATATCGCGCGCCGGCGCATGGCCTTCGATTACGTAGCCATCGACAACCATGCTATGACATGAGCGAAGCTGCTGCGGGACGCCCTTGCGGTCCTTGAGCGAAGTCATGTCTGCCGTGTCCACAACCGAAACCTTCGCTTTCATATCCGAGCGGATGTGGGCCGCCCATTTTTCGCAGCAACCGCATTGGGGATCGCGATACATCGTGTAGCTGGCCGCCTGAGCTCCGGCCGAACACGCGGCCAGCCCGAGCATGAGCAGACCGGATACACTCGTTCCGCGTATGGATCTGGAGAAATTGCCAATCATCGGCTGGTCCTTTCATTGTCCTGTCGGATCTTCCTTGCGCGCCAGAGCGAAATGGTGCCTGTGAGTGTGTTGAAGCGTTCCAGGCATTGAGCGTCGTCAAATCGGCTCAGGAGCAACTGCTCCAAAGCTCCGTCTGCGTTCGGCTGCGTATCGGTAATGCCGTCCAGGCGCTGGACACTGTTGCGATACAGAGCGCGCATCAGCCGACCGTCCTGCCGCATATAATCGGCGATGAGCAACTCACCTCCCGGCGCAAGGAAGCCAATCATCTGGTCGAGTAGCGACTTCTTGCTCACCAAGGGGACCTGATGGAAGACAAGGCTGCTGACGATCTTGTCTGCGCGCCAGTTTGCTTCCGGCACCAAGCTGTCCAGAAAGCCATTGTGCCAGCGCGGCGCATTGGCGACGCCTGAAAACTTCCTTTTCGCAAGAGCCAGAGCCTGGGCGTCGGGTTCGATGCCGATCATGTCGGCATCTGGGCAAGACTGCGTCAGCTCGGCCAACAAGCTCCCTGTGCCGCAGCCGACATCGATCAATCTGTCCCCCTTCTTCAATCGCGCGTGCTGAATGATGGCGCCGCGCCACGCAGATTCCGACGTGCACACGCGAATGGCCAGATCATAGAACGGTGTCAGAAGGTGGTGACCAAGAGGAGGCGTGTAGCCATGGTCCGCCTTCGCCGCTGTGTTGGAAGCTTCCATCTCTGCTTGAGTCCCCGATGATTGGAGTGGAACACGATCTCTCCGCCAAGTTGGCACTGAACGAGAGGGGCTCGGCTCGATTCATTGCCTTTACGCCTGCGGAAGTATGATCCCTCAAAAATATTTCGAGGGCTGCAGGGCCGCGCTGCGTATAGACAACCGGAGCCATGATTAAGGAGGCCGAACGATGGACGACGAAGCGCTGGATATGCTCCTGCGAAGGCTTGCGGCCGATGCGCCCGTTATGGTTGCGGGGCCGGAATTTCACGACAGTCTTTGGCAGCGCATCGGGCAAATGACTGAGGCGCGCGAACATCGCCGCAGAACCATATTGGGCCTGCTGATATTTGCGATCGGCCTCGGAGCAGGCATGGGAACGCAATATCCTGGCCCAGCGCATCCTGTCGGCTATACGCTGGTGGACGGGGCCGATCTGGCTCCCTCTGCGCTTCTCCACATCGCGCCATGAAGGTCACGCCCTTCTACGCGGTCCTGCTGCTGATTTTGGCGGTAGCGGCCGGCAGTCTTGGTGCATTCGCGACCAACCGCTGGCTTGCCCAAGAGGATACGTCCCGCGGCATGCACGACTTCGTGCACAAGGAGTTGCGCCTTACATCCGCGCAGGAAGTCCGCCTCGGTGCGCTGGAGCGGAATTTTGCCATAGAGCATCGTAAACTCGAACTTGCATTGCGCTCCGCCAATGCGGGCCTTGCCGAGGCAATGAGCGAGGAGCAGCGCTACGGCCCCAAGGTCGCTGCCGAGATCGACGAGGTCCACGCACGGATGGGAGATCTCCAGAAGGCGACCGTCCGACACGTCTTTGATATGCGCGCCCTGCTCGATCCCGCGCAACAGAAGGCGTTCGACCGCGAGGTAAGCAAGGCTCTCACCAGTGATCCAAAGAGCTAGACGGTTGTGTTCGAGGACTGCGACAGCGAGGACCGGCGGCTTATCGTTGCGGCGAGAGCCGGTGATCGCAGCGCATTTGACAGGCTCGTCGCAGATCATGCTTCAAGACTCCTTGGTCTTTCCCTGCGAATGCTTGGCGAAAAATCCGACGCCGAAGATGCCGTGCAGAATGCGTTGTCCTCAGCGTGGCTGGCGCTGTATCGTTTCGACCAAACAAAACCGGTCGCGCCATGGCTTACGACAATCACAATCAACAAATGTCGCGATATTATGCGACGGCGCCGTATTTCCCGCCTGCTGAGATTCGAAGCGGAAGATGACGCGAATTCCATCGCTCATCCCGACCCCCATCAGGAAGAACGGCTGATAATCCGTCAAAACCTCGAATTCTTGCAGCGGGAAATAGTGCGTCTGCCGCCGAAACTGAAGGAACCATTCATCCTGGTCGTGTTCGATGGGCGCAGTCACGAGGAAGCCGCAAAGATTCTCGGCATCAGCAGAAAGGCGGTGGAAACACGCATATACCGCGCACGAAATTTTCTTCGCGAGAAGTTTGAAATAATCTGAGGGGTCGTGCGTCCTGCCTCGTACCAGCCATTGACATCCAACAACGGGTTTTCATTATGCCAACACTTAATCGACGAAAATTTCTGGCCACGGGCACAGCCTCGTTGGGAGCGCTCGGCGTAGCGCATGCCATGCCGGCCTGGGCACGTGGCGCGGCGGGGGGCACTCTGGCACGGCGCGGCAGCGATGTGCTGTCTGGCGAGCACCTCACCATGACCGTTGCCGACGCCGCCTTCCGGACCGGCAAGCGCCACGGGCCGGCGGTTACCGTTAATGGCACGCTGCCGGGGCCGCTGGTGCGGCTCAAGGAAGGCCAGAAGCTTGTCGTCGACCTCGTCAACGACAGCTCCGAAGGCACATCCATCCACTGGCATGGCATGCTGGTGCCGTTCCTGATGGACGGCGTACCGGGCGTGACCATGGCGGCGGTGAAGCCCGGCGAGACATTTCGCTACGAATTCCCGATCCGCCAGGCTGGCACCTATTGGTGGCATGCCCATACGCTGCAGGAGCCGATGGGGCACTACGGCCCGATCGTGATCGATCCGCTTGAGCCCGATCCCTTCACCTGGGACCGGGAATATGTGCTGATGCTGTCCGACTGGTCGCCCATGCAGCCCATGACGATCATGGAAAAGCTCCGGACCCAGGCCGATTATTTCAATTACCATCAGACCACCGCCACCGACGACTATCCGCTGAACGGCGCGCAGCGGCGGATGTGGGCGAAGATGCGCATGAGCCCGACCGACATCGCGGACGTTACCGGCTCGACCTATACCTATCTGATCAACGGCCATGGCCCGGCGGATGGGCTCGAACTGCCGTTCACGCCGGGCGAGCGCATACGCCTGCGGATCATCAACGGCAGCGCGATGACCTTCTTCAACATCCGCATTCCCGGCCTGCCGATGACCGTGGTCGCAGCCGACGGACAGAATGTGAATCCGGTCGAGACCGATGAATTCCAGATCGGCGTTGCAGAGACCTACGATGTGCTGATCACGCCCAGGGACGCAGAAGCGTTCGCGTTCGTCGCCGAGTCCATCGATCGCTCCGGCATGGGCGTGGCGATGCTGTCGTCGCGCCCCGGAGCTCGCGCGTCTGTTCCACCGCTGCGCAAGCCGCCGGTCCTGACCATGGCCGATATGGGCATGGCGATGGGCGGAGATGCCATGGCCGGCATGGACATGAGCGGCATGGACATGGCCGGAATGGACATGGGGGGCGACAAGGGCGGCAAGGGCTCCGGCATGAAGATGTCAGGCATGAACATGCGCGATACTTCGCGACTTCCTGCTGACGTGAAGGTCGGTCCGGGGCTCGGTATGGTGGCGATGAACCCGGTCGACCGGATGGATTTTCCCGGTCTCGGCCTCGATCATGTCGATCACCGGGTCCTGACCTACAAGCAGCTTGTCGCCGCCAGCCCCAATCCCGATCCGCGCAAGCCCACGCGGCTCAAGGAAATCCACCTGACCGGTAACATGGAACGCTACATGTGGTCCTTCGACGGCCAGAAGTTCGACGCCGTTACCGACAAGCCTATACGCTTTGCCTTCAACGAACGGGTGCGTGTGCGTCTCGTCAATGACACGATGATGGTCCATCCCATCCATTTGCACGGCCACTTCTTCGAGCTGGTGAACGGCGCGCCGGGCGATCATCAGCCGCGCAAGCACACGGTCAATGTTCAGCCGGGGGGCAGCGCGACCTTTGACCTGACGGCCGATGCCCCGGGTGACTGGGCATTCCACTGCCACCTCTTCTACCACATGCACCAGGGCATGTTTCAGATCGTGACGGTGCGTCCGCTGCAGGAAGGAGCCGAGCTGTGAAATACCTTCTCGCTCTCCCGCTGCTGGTCGCCAGTCCCGCTTTCGCGCAGGATCAGGCGGATCACGCCGGCCATCATCCGCAAGCATCCACGCAGAAGCCTGCCGATCCATCAGACAGCAGCGCCGGCACGCCAAGCGCCCCCGCGTCAAGTGACACGAAGAAGATGCCCGGGGGCATGGATCATTCGATGATGAATGGCTCGATGGATCACGGAACGATGGACCATATGCAGATGGGGCACGACATGGACATGAGCCATGGCAATTCTGCCCCGGTGTCCTCCGATGATATCCCCCAGTCACCGCCGCCGCCTGAGGCCTTCTCCGGTCCGGCCTTTGCGGCTGACCAGTATGTCGGGGCCGACGTGATGGCGGCATCGCGGGCGCACGTAGTTCGCGAAGTGAGCGGATTGCCGGTCTTCTGGTTCATGGCCGACCGCGCAGAGTACCGTGCCCGCAAGGGCAAGGATGGTTATACCTGGGATGTTCAGGGCGCCTATGGCGGCCATATCGACAAGCTTTGGTTCAAGAGCGAAGGCGAGGGCAATTTCGGCAAAAAGCCGGAGCGAGCCGAAGTCCAGGCCCTGTGGAGCCACGCCATCGGGCCGCGGTGGGATCTCCAGGCCGGTGTTCGTCAGGACCTTGTGGGGCCTTCGCGAACCTATGCCGCCATCGGCGTGCAGGGCCTGGCGCCCTACCTGTTCGACATCGAGGCCACGGCTTTCGTTTCAAATAAGGGCGATGTCACGGCCAGGGTTCAGGCTGAACTGGATCAGCGCATCACCCAGCGACTGATCCTGCAGCCCCGCGCGGAGATCAATCTTGCGGCTCAGGACATTCCGGAACTGGGTATCGGAGGTGGTGTCGATCGTATTGAGGCAGGGCTGCGCCTGCGCTACGAATTCAGACGCGAGTTTGCCCCCTACATCGGCATCGCGCAGGAATGGAAGGTCGGCACCAGCGCCGATTATGCCCGCGCCGCGGGAGAGAACCCGAGCGTCACCAACTTCGTGGCCGGTGTTCGGTTCTGGTTCTGAATGCAGTCGATACGATATGCACCTGCCCTGGAGCACAAATTGGCTCCAGGGCAGGTACAGTCGGCATTCTGATCGTGCGATGATGCCAAAGGGCTGGTTCGCAAGGCCACCCGGAAGGAGCGAATAGTTGCAGAACCATCATCTCCAGGCACAGGAAAAGGACGCCACGAACAAAGCTACGGACAAGAATAGCATCACCCTGAGCGGCGCGGTCGCGATGGGAACCGGCGTCATGATCGGCGCGGGTATTTTCGCATTGACCGGACAGATCGCGCAGCTTGCCGGACCGCTTTTTCCGCTCTCGTTCATCGTGGGCGCCGCTGTAACGGCGCTCGCGGCCTACAGCTACATCAAGATGTCGAACGCCTGGCCGTCTTCGGGCGGCATCGCCATGATCCTGAACAAGGCATATGGCCCCGGGACCGTCGCCGCTTCCGCATCTTTGCTTATGGCGCTTTCGATGGTCATCAATGAAAGCCTCGTGGCTCGGACCTTCGCGACCTACGCATTGCGTCCTTTCGACATGGAGAGTAGCGGGTTACTGCTGTCCCTTCTGGCGCTCGGCCTGATTGTCCTGGCCTACGCGATAAACGCATCGGGTAATCGCTCCGTCAGTGCGTTCTCCCTGGTCATGTCGATCATAAAGATTGGCGGGATCGTCATCTTTGCCGTGGCAGCGATCTGGGCGAGCGGTCTCACCTCCGGCGCATTTTCTGGCGAGGCGATGACCGGTGGCCCCGTGGATTTCGTGGCGTCGGTTGCGTTTTCGATTCTTGCCTTCAAGGGCTTCACGACGATCACCAACAGCGGCGGAGAAATCGTCGATCCGCATCGAAATGTCGGTCGCACGATCATGATCGCGATCGGCATCTGCGTGGTGACCTATCTGCTTGTCGCCATCGCTGTCGGATCGAGCCTGAGTATCAACGCCATCATCGATGCCCGCGATTACTCGCTCGCCGCAGCTGCGGAGCCTGCACTTGGCCGGATAGGATTCTATTTTACCATCGCCATCGCATTGGCTGCGACAACGTCCGGCGTCATCGCCAGTGTTTTCGCCGTGTCACGGATGCTCACGATGCTGACGGAAATGAAAATGATCCCGCACAGCCACTTCGGCATGAGCGGGAGCCTGCGCAGTCACCTCCTGATCTATACGGTCGTAGTGGCCGGAACGCTTGCGGTGCTCTTTGATCTCTCACGTATCGCCGCGCTCGGTGCCTTCTTTTACCTGGTGATGGACATGTTGGTTCATTGGGGCGTTTTTCGTCACCTGCGCCGAGAGGTCGGTGCGAGGGCGACGGTCCTGCTTGCCGCACTGGCCGCCGATTTCGTCGTGCTGATCGCGTTCACGATTGCCAAGCTGCAGACCGATCCAGCGATCGTTGCGTATGCGGCCGTGGGCATTGCCGCAGCATTCGCAGGAGAGGCTATGTTTCTCTCGCGCGGAAGACATTCCCCGGCGCACGATCGTGCCCCCCATTCGCACCAAACAGCAAAACGAGGGCCGAAATGATGATTGTTGCGATCGTCATCGGGGTTCTCCTGTTTCTTGGAGCCATTTGGCTACACATCGGTATGCTGGCTCTTGCGCGCATGACCTACGGCGGAAGCGCTGTGCGTCCACTGAGATTCAGTGCCGCCTATCTCATCGTCCTTATGAGCCATCTGCTCATTGCTCTCGAATTCGCTGCTGGCTTCAAATGGAGTCACAGTCTGGGGCTGGGCGGATTCGTCCATACGCCAGGTGAGAACTGGATGGATCTCTTTTATTTTTCGTTGGTCAACATCACGACACTTGGCCTTGGCGACATCTATCCGACCGGACACGTTCGCGCTCTTGCGGGAATTGAGTCCCTCACCGGTTTCCTGCTGATCAGCTGCACAGCGCAATTTATTTTTGAAACACTTCACAAGCCTGCCACCGCAACAGGCTGATAGTTGCTCGTATCGGGCCCTCACAGAACCTTGGTATGCGCGCTCCCCTCGGATCCAGCGCCGACGGACTAGAACCCATTGTCCTGGTAATGGATTTGAAGGGGGGAGGGAGGGGGATGGTATCTGTTGTGAGCAAGATCATGGGACACCAATTCCACCTCGACACGTCAAATCCTCGTTTCCCCATCTCCGGCGGATATGCTAGCTTTCCGGCCGGAAGGGATACGATCGTGGACACTCCTATCGAACCGGTCGAAACTGAAGCTGAGATGGTCGCGCATGCGAGCGAGCGCCCGCGCGCGTCTGTCTGGCTGTGGCGCCCCTGGTACGCAAAACTTTGGTGGGCCGGTATTGCCATCTATTGGCTGGGAAAAGCCGGTTCGATCTATTCCTCCATTTTGGACCAATTCTATTCCAGCGCGCTCGGCGGTCTTCTGAACGTCGCCTTCTTCCCACCGCTGGCGCTCATGGTGCTTGGCCTCGGCTTCGCGAGGGCCAGGTTTGAGTGGAGCGATTGGGAATTTGTCGAGCCGACACATGAGCAGATGTTTCCGAAACGCTCGGTGGGCGGAATGCGTGATCCCTATGCTGACCCGCTTGATCCACGCTCAGGAGCGCTTCACTGGAGGCGCGTCGACGGCACCCCCTGATCCCTTATTTGTCGCGACGTTCCTTGAAGGTCGGATCACCGTCAAACGGACCGTTTGCCAAATCATCTGAGAACCGTCCGGTCTTGAGAACGGATGATTGTTCGATTGACGTCAGCGGTCCAGTGACGTCTGCAGTACCACGACCTGAATCAGCCTGTTCCAGATAGCGATTGCGCAGTCCGCTCGGTCCCAGAATTTGACGACTCAACGCGCGCGAGAACGCATCCGCCGGACTGTCGGAGCGCGAGGCCGCTCGCTCCGCTGCGGCAATCGCTTCACGCACGTCGTAGTTCACGATGTCGATATTGGCGTTGGCGGTTTCCGAAGTGGTCCCGCGATCGGAGCTTTCAAAACCCAAGTTTACCCCAGCCCCGCCGGCTACAGAACTGCCCGATTGCTTCCCTGCATTAGGCCTTGCCTTGGCGGGAGCGGCACGACTGGCAGACGCAGATATTGAAGCACCGGCATCCGTTCCCATCGATGTGCTGTCTTCCGCGCGCCGTGCGATATTTCGCGTCCACCCGGTCTGCGCCATGATCGCCTGAACATCGCGCTGCAGCGTGTCGGCGACCTGAGGCTTCAATCGCCAGTTGCCGCGCCGATCCATTTCGAACCCGCCGCGCAGCCAATTCGCCATGGCGGCTTGGCCTTCCTTGCCACCGCCCATGAAGCTCTCGATCGTGTCGGGTCCGGCCTGCTTGCCCGCCTCGAACCGCGTGCTGGTGTCGCTCCGCGCCGAACGCTGGAAACCCGTGCTGCTCGATACCAGCAGATCGTTGTGAGCGAAGCTGAACCGCGCTGACCCGCCATTGGCGACGGCGCCCAATTGACTCTCGTTGATGAGACCACCTTTCCACATTTGCGCGGCGGTTTCCGGGGTGACGTTGAGATTGAGATCACCATTCTGGTCCATCGCGATCTGGCGCTTGGTGAGATTAATGCCGTGCTCGCGGAGCAGACCCTGCATGCGGGTCAAGCGCTCGTTGTCGACAATGCGGGTCATGCGCTCATTGCGCGCACGATCGGCGATCCCACCGGCTCCCCCTTCAGCCATGTCGGTCTGGTTGCCGGCCGTGCGGCTCAGCGCCTGGATGAAGCTGTCAAGCCGCGCGGCTTCCCGTGTCGAAATCCCGGCCGCAGCCGCACCCTCGGCAAAGCCGAAGTTCTCCGACTGGCGGCGCTCCTCGCCGATGCGCGCGGCGCTGCGCGTGCCGCCGGTTCCCGCCTCGCGCTGGGCGTCAAGCTTGCCTGTACGCTCAGCAAAATCATAGCCCGCCGCCTCACGTGTGCGGCCATAGATGCTGGTGCCTTCGCGGCCTGCTTCGGCGGTCGCGCCATCGGCGGTGCCGAGCTGAACCGCGGCATTGTAGGTTTCGAGGGCTCGCACGACCTGTGCTTCGTTGCGCCCTGTCGAGCGGGAGAGCTGCGAAATGGCCGACGAGCGTGCCTCGCCCGAGAGTGCATTGATGAACGAGGTGCGCCGGCTTGTCTCGTCGAGTGACAAACCGAGCATACCGGCTGCACTGCGCTGCCCCTCATTACCGCCCGTGCGCCAGGCCTGTTCGGTTGCGACATTGCGCCGCTCGGTCTCGGAAACACGGTCCCCGGCATAGTCTCGGCGCCCTTCCATCGCTCCGACCTGGACCTCAGCCCCGGTGAGGTCGTTCCTGAGCATCTGCTCCTGATCGTAAGTGTTGGCGATGAGCTTGGCGAAGGTCGGATCGGCGCCAGCGTCACCGATCACCCCCGACGCCTTCAGCTCGGCATCCGCCTTCGAATAGCCGCCGCGCTCAAAGTGCCGCGCGGCGCCCTGGAACATCATCGCATAGGCGCGCTCGTCGCCGAACGCTTTCCACTGCACCATGTTCTGCGCGAAAGAGGCAAAGGCCTTCTCTCCGGCCTGACCCGAACCAAAATAGCCAGTGCCCAAGCCACGCAGGGCATCCCTTTCGGCAAAATTGTGGATCGCCGCCGTGATGGCATTGGCGCGCACGGCGCGCGCGACAGTTGGATCGCTCAAATCTTTGCCATTGAGCACAGGGGCAAGCCCGCCGAGCTCGCGCGCGGCATCGATCCCGCCCATGCCGAAGGCCGGAACGCCCGGTACACCGCCGCCTTGTTCGCCGAGTACGCCAGAAGCTGCCCCGAATGCGCGGTTGGCACCGAAGGTCGCGCGCTCGCCAAAGTCGCCGAAGCTCGATGCCGCGCTACGCCTTGCCATCGTACCCGCGGCGGAAGCCTGCGATTCCAGCGCGGAGGCGTAGCCCTCGCGCGTGGCGAGCGGCGCGGCGGCGGCGGTGCCGAGCCCCTGCGCCTGCAGCGCGCTGCCGGTGAAGCTGGTGAAGACATTGCCCGAAAAGCGGAACACGGTGAAGACGAAGGCGCCGGCGAGGCCGGCGGCTGCCGTGCGGAAGGTTCCGAAGATCGCCAGCGCCTTCATCGCCGAGGAGGGTGCAAGCATCCAGGCATTGGCCGCCACCGCGTTCGAGCGCATCTCGGCGAGCACGTCCATCGCCCGACCCAGCGTCAGCTGGTAGATGCCGGCATCGATGACGCCCCAGAGCGCGACGAAGACGAAGAGTCCCAGCGCGAAGCTCGCGACGCGCAAGTTGATCGGGGTGAGGATGAACAGCAGCGCGATCGGCACCATGAACAGCATGATGCCGAACACGGTCGCGCGGATCGTCGGCAGCCATTCGTTGGCGACCGACATGGTGGCAAGTCCGTTGGAGACGATCGCCCGGTTTGCCATGACCCGCGCCGCCGAGGCCGGGCTGTCCTCGAACAGCACGTCGCCAACCGTGTTTCCGAGCAATATATCGGTCATGAACGTCTGCAGTGAGAGCGGCGTTCCCATCATGATCTGGCCCATCTCGCCAAGGTGTGAGCGGCAGCGCGCGAGTTGGGACGGATTGGTAACGTCATAGCCTGTGCGCTGGCAGACCTGTGTCGTGTAGCCATCGAACAGCGTGGGCTCGGCGAGGCGCGACCGGATATTGTCCCAGGCCTCCTGGCAACTGACGGTGGTGCCGCCCTTGTCGGCTGCGGTGTAGACGGTGCTGAAGGTAGCGGGGCCCGCCATCGCCGCGAAGGAAGCGGGCAGGTCGGTGGTGGTCCGGAACAACTGGTCGTCGTCCACGCCATAGGCGGGCGAGACCCGCGCGACGGGATAGCATTGCCGCACATAGTCCTTGATCGTCGCGTCCAGGAAACTGTCGGTCATCGGGCCGCGCGGCGAGACGGCGTTCAGGAACAAGTCGAAGCTGTGTCCGCCCGCGCCGAATTCCAGCTTGGCGCCCGGATCGATCGTATTGTCGTCGATCGCCTCGGCGAGCGAGCGTTCCATGAGATTGGTGACGCCGGCGACCAGCACGAGAAGATTGGGCACCCCGCCGACCGGCTGATAGGCGTTTCGGACCTTGTCGTAGACATGGACCGTGCCCGTGGTCGAGACGAGCCCGACGAAGAGGCCGACCCCGACGAGGATCTGGAAGCCGAAGGCGACGAGCCCCATGCCGGAGCCGCGCACGCTGGCGATCACCGCACCAAGTGCGATGCCGGCCACCGCGATGATCATCACCAGCGTCTCGTAGCGCGGGTCGGCGAAGATCAGGGAGACCATGCGGAATGCGTCCACCGTCTCGCCGAAGCCGTCATAGGTATAGAAGCTGGTATCGACCGCCAGGGCGGGTGTCGCGGCGAAAGCCAGCAGCAGGGCGGGAAGGGCGCGGAAGGCCAGGCGCATGACGGTCTTCCCCCTCAACGGTTGGGGGCCGCGGCGGTGCCGCTGGCGTCACGCGCGTCGCGGTCGCGCTGGCGCAAGAGCCCGGCATAGTTCGCAGAGAGATTGGCGGAATTGAGGGCCGCGATATAGCTCTGGCGCATCTGCGCGCGCTGGCGCAGCACTTCCTCGCGCAGGTCGCGCAGCTGCTCGATGCCCTTGGAGAGGATGCGGGTCTGACAGACATTGGTATCGGCCGCGTCCGCCGCGCCCGCGGTGCTGACGCCGCGCTCGGCATTGAAAACCGCGAAGTCGATCGAACGCGTCAGATCGTTGAGCATCTGATAGGCCAGCGTCAGCGCCACCAGTTCATCGGTGTCGGCAATCACCGAGTCCGGCACGCCCTGGCGCACGCCCCATTCGAGCATGCGATAGACGGGGAGCGTGCGGACATTGGCGACGAATTGCTTTTCCTCTGCGGTAAGCGCTGCGCGTGTGCGGATCTTGGTGGTGATCGACTGCATCCTTGTCCGGGCAAGCTCGAGCGCACCCTTGCCGGTGTCGGTCGAGCAGTCGGCGCCGGTCGCCGGAATATTGAGCGCGCGGCGCTGGACCTTGCCGCTCAGAAAATCGTCGGGGCTTTCGTTATCCTGGTGCGGACAGGCGGGGATCGCCGAGAACAATGGCACCTTGTCCGCCGGATCCCAGCGCATATAGACATCGCCGACCCTGGCGCGCATGACGCTCGCCCATTCGCCGGCGCCAACCCGAGACGCGGCATGGGCGAGGAGCGAGCCGGTACGGAAGATGTCGGTGACTTCGGCCGGGCAATTGACGAGCGCGTCCTTCAAATCCTCGGTCGGGTTGTTCTGGTTTGCCTGGATTTTCTCGCGGGATTGCTGATAGCTCTTGGCAAAACCTTCCCTGACCGACTTGTAACCGGTCATCTCCTCGATAATCCCGGACATATTGTCGTCGCCCTTGGCGATCTGGACCATGCGGTTGGCGAGGCGGCAGTCGTTTACCTGGATCGAATTGAGGAAATTGGTCGCCGCTTCCATCTTCGAGATGATGTTGCCCATCTTCTCGTCGAGGGTTTCAAGCAGATACTGGAAGGCGACCGCGGGCGCGGCCTGGAGGATGCTTTCCAGCTTCTGGACGAGATAGTCGGGGTCGAGGAACGACATGCCGCCCAGGAACATGTCGATCCCGCCGCAACCGGCTTTCACCTTGGGCAAGGTGAGCGACATCAGGTAATCGTTGTGAACGTCGACACGGCCCGACATGCCGCCCGCGGTCACATAGCCGCGCGCCTGGTCCTCGAAACTGCCGGGTGAGGTGTAGGTCACATTGTCAAACCAGCTCTCTGCCCAGCTCTGGGCATGGGCGGGCGCGGTCGCAGTGCAGGCAGCAAGCAGGGCAAGTGCGGAGACGCTCAGGCGCCGGATCGATGGGAATATGCTGAACCTGACCATGGCGGGCTTCCTTTCGGACAATCAACAGGGGAGAGGGACCGGCCCGCCATGATCGGTTCCTTCAGCGGATGGATGCAGGACGCCGGGCCAAACCGACGATACCTGTAAACTTGGACAAGGCGCGTACGCCGACATCGACGCGAACGCCGGTCAGCATTTTCGCAGCCAGATAGGCATTGCGCGCGAGGTTGACCGCGTGATCGGTGCCGATCGCAATGGGCACGGTGCGGTTCGGGTCATTGACCGGACGTACCCATGCGACCGGATGACCGACCCAGGGCAAGCCGAGCCGGCCCGAACGCAGCATTGCCTCCTCGCCAGAGATCGTGCGGATCTGCCAGCCATAACGGCTTCGCAGCACGGCGAGCTTGGTCCAGAGGTCGGCGCAAGGCAGACATCCCGGCGTCGTGCTCATCTCGATGACGAAGGCCGGCGCCTCACCGCGCAGCGTCACGGCAAAATCGGGCGGAAAGTCGGGGGTGACTGGCACGCGCGCGAGCCACGCCTGCATGTCCGTGCTGTCGGCAACAGGATGGATGGCCGCGCGCATCGCGTCGTCAGGCGTGACGGGACGCGCAATTGCGATCGTGGCAGCGGTGAAACAAAGCGAAGCCGCGGCTATTGAGCTCGCCTTGACGGTAAGGTTATATATCCTTACATTGTGTCGGAACAAAAGGAAGCTGCCAATGACCAGTCTCACTGTTACAGCCAAAGGCCAGATCACGCTTCGGAAGGATCTGCTGCAGCATCTGGGTGCCCATCCGGGCTCGAAGCTGGAAATCGACAAATTGCCTGGAGGTGGG